>CAILJH010000240.1 GCA_903834475.1 uncultured Prolixibacteraceae bacterium
AGGCAACGCTCTTGAATTTTTTTCAGTCTGACAACTTAACGGGGCTATCACTAAATTGCATATACAAAATTATTGCGACAAAGTCAATAGGGAAATAGGAAAAAAAGATTTATTCCCCGCCAATTAGCCAAAAGTATCTAACCCGTTCATTGACTTCGATGGGTTCATACTTATAGCCCTGGTCTATCAGAAAAAGGGATATCCCCCCATCAGGCCACTGTATCTCCGGCCAGAAGTCGGTGATCATCTCTGTCATTTCCGTGGTGGAAAGCTTCAATGTAGCCTGATCCAGGGACTGAACCGGCGGGAACTTGACACGGAAAGCATTGAAAATAGTCTCAAAAGATGTTTTATCATTCATTTTACACCCCCTTTCTGATCATCGTCAGATACATTTAACCCTTTTAATTGTGGCGCGATAATACTGCGTGCCAGTTTTAAAACATCGTTACCATACCATGCCGGTGTGCGCCACACTGTAAGGCACACATCGGTTTGCGGATCGTACAAGGTGATAAATTCATCCCCGCAATCCATGTCCACGTGCAGAGTGGCCTGGATGCGAAAATTAACATCTTCGAATTGTTGAACCCAATTGCATACGATCTTATCGCAGGCCTTGAGAGTATCCAGTCGTTTTTCTATCACTGGGCGCCTCCTTCCTTATCTTCATTCAATGATTTCAAAACATTGAACATGTCGAGCAGGATCAGGAACAATCTTTTTTCAATTCCATAGCTTTCCAAATCCATGCTCGCCAGGATCAGGCATTGCTCGGTGAAAAAACTCATGTCGACAGAATTCTCCTGAAGGGAATATAACGCGCGAAGTAAATCTGGTGTGATGTTAATCCCGCCGATGGTTACCGGGGGAAGGCATTCTTGTTGTGTTGACATTCTTGGTTTCTCCTAATGGAAAAATCCCTGAGGCTTGTCTCGGTTCGAGGAACCGCCGGTGCATTGCTGCATCCGGAGCCACAGGGATTTCCCCTATATAGAAGATGAAAACTCATTGAGACTCGATTTAGACATTGCAAATATACAATGCTAAATGGAAAAGTCAATATCCAAATGGATTTATTTCGTCACCATCCGTCCGATGTGTTTTTACTTGCCATAAAATTCTTCAGGGATAAAACAAGTTTATTTATTTGTATTTTAGTATCTTCATGAACAATAGCCCAATATTTCATCGGCAATGTTCTCCCACAATCTGGATGTTCATTTTCAAGATTTCCTCCAATAGCAGTTTTGACAGTCATTCCTGGACTTGCAACATGTACAAAATCAGTTACAATATATTTATATCGGTTATCCTTAAAAAACAACGAAATTTTAAATGCAACATTTCCTCCATCTCCAACATTTCCCAAACCATTTTTAAATAAGATATTGATAGTTCCTTTACCAATTATTTTGAAACCTTTGCTATCATCCAAATCGATAACATTTTTACCACTAACAAACGTACCGGAAAACCATTCTTTTGACTTAAGATATAACTGTTCAGCTGTATGATTAGGCAATTCAATAACATCCTGGTATGCTATTTTATTTGTAATAGAATCAATAGGCATTATTATTTGACCAAAAGTAAAAGCACTGGATATAATCATGATGGCAATTACAACAATCTTTTTCATAAGTTTGATTTTAGTTAGACACTGCAAATTATTAAAAAAACTGGCACATTGGCGCCAGTTTTTTTAAAAATACCATTAAATCATTAGTTGCAGGGATACAATTCCAACAGGGCGGGCATGATCCGATCCTTCTTCAATGGTACCTGGATGGTTTTGACAAGGTATTTGATTCCCCTGATCATGTATTTCTTCGAAAAATCGAACTCCTTCAGTTCCATAAATGTCATCAGTTTTACAGCCTTAACCAGTTTTGTTGACATTCGGAAATCAAAGAAATCTTTGTAATGCTGGATAAACAATCCATTGCTCCCACCAAAAAATAGATTTTTTGTAGCTGTAACACTCTGACCCATATCCTTTGTCCATCCACTACCGCTATCGATGTAATTGACAAATAATAATTTTGGTGTAACGTCCCTCCAGTTGGCCATTGTATTTCCAATGACTCCCTGATCACCATTCATAAAAAGGGTTGAAAACTTTGTGTTAATTGTTTGGTCCTTATTTCTGTAAATTACTTCTGAATACAAATTGAGTAACCCGATGGAAGAAGGAGTTGCAGCCCAAACTCTGCTTGTACCAAAGCGATAATACAAATTTTCATCATACACAAAACGCATGTCCATGATATCTGATGCAGGCCATGGTGGTAAGTCAGACACAGATTGAACGGATGCTTTCAAATGTTCCAGCGCGTTTTTCTCAGTAACATCTGCTGTTGCTGAATATTCATCATCAGTGTCAATCTCCATTTTTAATTCAAACCCGGTTATCTTTTCTTCGATATCAGTACTGATTGACATCAAATCCTTTGAGAATTCAACATAATCGGTAGAATTAACAGTTTCTGCAATTGATATTAATCTCACGGTACTGGTCGTGTTATTCACATAGAACCGGATATTGAAAAATGTTTCCAATCCGGCGAAAAAGTCACCCAAATTCATTTGAGGCAGGTGGTAATTAAAAAGGAGGCTTTCTTTATCATATTGGAAAAATCCGGTTGTGTCAGAATTGCAATCAACCGAATTATAGATAACGAGTGAATTATAATCGTTATCGGTTGCAAAAAATGAATCATCAAATCCGAAACCAAGGCGTTCAAATATTTTCTTCAGAACATACCTCAGGTAAAGCATCGGAACAATGACTGATCTTGTATTGCTGGGAGTGACCGCCTCGTAGATTATACCGTACTTGTAGTAGTTGAAATATTGCAATGCAACCTCGTCAGGGAGTTCTTCAAAATAGGATTTATTCATGACCTGAGGAAATGCGACAATACGGTTGGGATATCTGATATTTTTACATGCATTGATATATGCTATTTTATCAGATACATTTGTGAAAGTCATCATTCCAAAATCGACCTGTTGTAAACTCAGGTTTTTTATTTTGTAGAAAAAGTCACCCTCGCCTTCAAACATCGAACCTTCGTAAAGTTTTGAATTGAGCGTTTTTAATTTCGCACTTCCCCTGAAAAGACTAATCCCATTCCATAAAAATGCACCATCATCTGTTCGGTAAACATCACCAGTGCCTTCAATTCGATGGCGGAACTCCAGTATTGATGCATTTCTAGGCGTATTGGGCAGTTTAAACGGATATGAATAAGA
>CAILJH010000241.1 GCA_903834475.1 uncultured Prolixibacteraceae bacterium
ATCGAAGCTTTGAGAATTTCGTCACCAACCTGCTTTCAGGTCTTATTGCATATTCTTTTTTTCCAAAAAAGCCTTGTCTCAATATTGACATCATCGAAAGACCAGCATTATTGGCGCATGCTTAGATCGAACTCACGTTAAACTAATTCAAAAGAATCAGAGACCAGGTTTATTAGTAAAAACTGGTCTCTGTTTCCACTGGCAGTCAAATGGTCATTGGTTCGATTTTGATATTCCCAACAGTAAATCAAAGAGTTGCAAGAATTAAATTTTGTGACTCTTTTTTTGCATACAATTGTACATACACATCCCTCCAAAAAGAAGAATCGAAGAATGATATTAGAAAGCAAGTCAATTACCCAAACTATTTAGGACTTCATCTGTTTAAAGTTCCCTAACACAGTATTGTATTACGATTCAAACCATCTGACCAATATTTAATCAATCGTTTTAAAAATTAGCAATGAAGAAAATACCCATATCGGTTCTTGAATTAGCAACAGTGGTTGAAGGAGGTAATCTGGGGAGTGCCATCTCACGCACAGTTGAAGTGGCTAAACACGCTGAATCTTTGGGATACCAGCGTATCTGGATGGCAGAGCATCACAATATGGAGTATATCGCAAGTTCTGCAACTGCGGTATTGATTGGCCATGTTGCATCTAAGACAAATACCATTCGGGTGGGATCAGGAGGAATCATGCTGCCAAATCACAGTCCTTTGGTGATTGCGGAACAATTCGGAACCTTGGAAACTATTTATCCCGGACGAATTGATCTTGGTTTGGGAAGGGCGCCGGGAACAGATCAGCTTACAGCAATGGCATTGAGGCGCAATAACATGAACTCAGTACATGATTTTCCATCCGATGTGAAGCAATTGCAGACCTATTTCAGCAAGGAGAACAGCTCTTCGAAAGTACGTGCTTTTCCGGGCGAAGGATTGGACATCCCGCTCTGGATTCTGGGTTCCAGTACAGATAGTGCATACCTTGCAGCACAAATGGGATTGCCTTATGCGTTTGCCGCTCACTTTGCTCCTGCACAATTCCGGATAGCGATTGATATTTACCGTAATAATTTCAGCCCATCCAACCAGTTAAAACAGCCGTATGTAATGGCTTGCGTCAATGTGATTGCCGCTGAAACCGATGATGAAGCTGAATTTCTGGCAACAAGCCTTATCAAATTATTTTTGGGACTGATTACCAACACACGAAAACCTATTCAGCCACCGGGAGAATTGCCTGAAAGTTATAGAATCCCAGCTGTGCGTTCAGCTGTAAATAGCATGATGTCCTGCACTTTTACAGGAAGCCGGGATACCTTGCAAAAAAAAATGTCTCAATTTATCCTTGAAACAGGGATTGATGAACTGATGGTTTCGAGCAACATGTATGATCGTGAGGCCAAGTTGAAATCATTTTCAATTCTTCATGATGCAATGAATACCTGAGCAAGATAAGCTTGCTTTCACAAATAACAGATTTATCCGCGTAATTTTCTTCCTCGCTGTAGGGGAATTGTGGCGTATTTTTGTAATCATCGTCTCGATTCAGGTAAAAGTGCTTTATTTTATTCGAAAGCGATTTTCTTTCCTTATTTTAGGGTTTTAAAACTAACTCCTATGAAACGAATTTTCTTCATCCTGTTCCTTTGCCCGGTACTATTTACAATCGGCTGTAGTCAGAATTCCGGAAAGAATGATACGGCTACTATCACTTCGCGATCCGTTTATAAAATGGAGGAAGGCTTTGTTGAAGTCAATAATATCATGGTCTATTACAAAGCCATAGGCAATGGGGATCCCTTGTTGATTGTTCACGGTGGTCCGGGTGCATCGCATGATTATTTTCTCCCATACCTTTTGCCTTTAATGAAAAACAACCGGCTTATTTTCATTGACGAGCGAGGCTCAGGTCGTTCGCAAAAGCTTGATGATCCTTCGGGTTATACAGTCGGGAACATGGTGGAAGATGTGGAAGCCGTTCGTCAGGCACTGGGATTGGGAAAGATAAGTCTTCTCGGACATTCTTTCGGCGGTGTTTTGGCCCAGGCATATGCCTTAAAATATCAGGAAAACCTGTCACATCTTATTCTTTGCAGCACTTTTCACAGCACCAGCAAAATGAATCAGGTCTTTGATAAAATGAAGGAAAAAATGAATCCTGAATTGAGAGCAAGGATTGATAAGATGGAGCACGACGGGTTATATGGTCATGGGAAAGATTTTGAAAGAAGCAGGTACACCAATGAGTATATGATTGCAGCCTGGGGTGAAGGTTATTTTCCTTACCTCTATGGTAATCACCCTGATCCAAATTACGATCCTGTAGGCAATGGAATCATGTCGTGGGATTTATACAGGGAAATGTGGGGCTCCCACGGAGAATTTGTTATTGATGGGAATCTGTCTTCGGTGGAATATACCGAAAGTCTAAAATCGATTAAAGTCCCAACTCTTATTACAGTTGGTGATCATGATGAATGTGGCCCTTCGCTTTCGCAGGAAATGCAAAGTCAAATCACCGGATCAAAATTAGTGGTTTTTCCAAAAAGCGGACATATGACGTTTGTTGATCAACCGGTTCTTTTCATTTCAACGGTCAATGAATTTCTGCACCCGATGAAATAAAAGGACTTTAAAGAAATGTGGTTATAAAATGCATATCCACGCTCAGAAATTGGAAGGTTAAACAAACTTAGATTTAGCGGAAACTTAAAAACTCCAACTTACTTATAACGAAACGCTTCAATTTCAATACCCATTCCAAATTGAATTACTTGGGAGAACCATCTTCATTGATTGTGCATCCCCATGATTCAGGCGGAGTATTCTGGATGATATAGTTCAGGATTTCAATTACGGGGGCGATCCAAACATCCGTCCCCTTGCTTTTTAGATGATCTAAAATTTCGATATATTGCTGATCTGTGACAGTATAACCACAAGATTTATCCCCTTCTAAAGTGTGAAATGTTAATACGGTCCATGTATTATCCTGAATCCCTTTGTCAATTGCTTCATTTGCAGTCACAACCGGATCTAAATTGCTTATCTTATCAATGTTTTCAGAATTGATAAGATATCTTAAACGCGCCACCTTTAATGGGTCGTTCTGTGCTCCAAAATTTGCAATCCTTGCTCCTGGTGCGAAAAGTGAGACACAAGCTGCATACTCCGCAACGCCAACCTGTTTTTCCTGATAAGTGTTTATTGTTGAACCAAAAAAGTAAATGCCATAAGGCATCGTAAACGTGTGAGCTGGTAGTTTAATTGAGCTTTCGGGATTATTACCATAGATTTTTGACCAAAGCCACTTTTCCTGATCAGAGATATCATCTGCAACATTCTTCCAGTTATTTACAGCATATTTTTCTTCTGCTTTGCAGTAAGAAGCATGCGAATAGGTATGATTTCCAAGTTCATGTCCGGCGGAAGCAATGGCTTTCCATCTTTCCAGCAATTCTTGAGGTTGAGGATAAAAATCGATCAGATTTCCGGAAAGATAAAATGTACCACGCCATCCATAACGTTCCAAATATTGTGCTTCCGTAGTTTCAGACCACCATCCATCATCAGCAGTTATACTTACGGCGCTCTTTGCTCCATGGGGCCATTTAAATGCCGTACACATTGAGGTAATTGAGATTCCGATGACAAATAATATAAATCGTTTCATTTTTTTCCCTTTGAGTACAATTACGGGAATAAACTTACCATTTTCTTTTCGCATAGAAAACTACGAGATAGATCGTTCAGTATATTTTCAAAGAATATGTATGTGACCATGCGGCAGGTTTAATAAAAATCAGCTTTTCTGTAACGAAAAGGATTTTCCGGAGTCTTTTATGGGTATAAACCGTGGTCATGAAATCAAGACTAATCTATTTTATTGTATTTACAATATTCAGTACTTATCAGCTTACTGCTCAAAATCAATTTAAGAAAGAATATTTTGCCGGGGAATGCACCAAAACTGAAATCTCAGTTGACGGCAAACTGAACGATGCCGCCTGGATGAAAGCGACCTGGCAAGACGATTTTGTTCAATATCTGCCATCCGAAGGCCTCCACCCAAGTCAGAAAACCGATTTTGCAATTCTGCTCGATGAAAACTATATCTATGTTGGATTTAAAGCCTGGGATACCAGTCCTGACAGCATTGTTCAAAGGCTAACCGGTCGCGACGAACTGGACGGAGATTATGTTTCTATTCAGTTTGATTCCTACTTTGACAAGCGGACCGCTTTTTCCTTCACAGTAAATGCTGCAGGAATCAAATGTGATTACATGCTCAGTAACGACGGCGAAGTTCAGGACAATACCTGGGATCCGATTTGGCTGGTAAGAAACAGTCGCGATAAGTTGGGATGGTATGCCGAGATGCGGATTCCTCTTACACAGCTAAGGTTTGAAGGTAACGGGGAACAAACCTGGGGTCTTCAGGTTGGACGAATGCTTTTCAGAAAGCAGGAAGCGAGCCTTTGGCAACCGGCATCCCAAAAAAATGCAGGATGGGTTTCGCAATATGGCGAGTTGAAAGGACTTAAAAATTTGAAAGCGAGAAAAGTGGCCGATATAACTCCTTATGTCGTTGCCCGGACCGATCGTTATGAGAAAGAGCCTGAAAATCCATTTAAAAACACAGGCAAAAAAAATAAACTCAGTGCCGGAGTTGACGGGAAAGTTGGACTTACCAATAACCTGACACTGGATTTCACCATCAATCCGGATTTCGGTCAGGTTGAAGCTGATCCTTCTCAGGTGAACCTAACTTCGTTCGAAACATTCTTTCAGGAAAAACGACCGTTTTTTATTGAAGGGAAAAATATCCTGAGTTTTCCACTGATGTTTGGTGACGGGGATCTGGCTGCGGAAAACCTGTTCTATTCCCGTCGGATTGGTCGGCGTCCGCATAACAGCCCGGAACTTCAGGATAAAGAATATATGCAGAAACCTGACTTTACGAGTATTCTGGGAGCAGCTAAAATTACCGGAAAAACTAAAAAGGGTTGGTCACTTGGGTTTCTTGAAAGCCTGACTGCCGATGAATTTGCAAAAATCAGCAACGGCACCCAGCGCATTGAGATGATTGAACCTTTTACCAATTATTCCATCGGTCGTTTGCAAAAAGATTTTGACCATGGGAATACTATTCTGGGTGGAATATTCACCATGGTGAACCGGAATCTCGCGGAGGAACAAATTAATTATCTGCATAAAACAGCCTTTACCGGAGGTTTTGATTTTGTTCACAAATGGCATAACAAAGATTGGGAAATTGATGTGAGCACTTATTTCAGCCGGGTTGAGGGCAACGCCAAATCCATCAGTACGACCCAGCAATCGTGGATTCATAATTTTCAGCGCCCCGATGCCACGCATATCAAATTAGATTCGACCCGAACGAATCTAACCGGACAAGGAGGAAAATTTGTTCTGGCAAAGATGGGTGGTAAACTGAAATTTATGGCTGCCACAACCTGGAAATCGCCCGAACTGGAACTAAACGATGTCGGGTATATGCGGCAGGCCGATGATATTCTGGAAGTGATTTGGGCTGGATACCGCATTTATGAGCCATTCTCCATATTCCGGAATCTGAACCTGAATGTAAATCAATGGACCGATTGGAACTTTGCCGGCGAGTTGATGGGTCCCGGAGGAAATTTCAATGCACACGCCCAGCTGAAAAATTATTGGAACCTTCATATAGGCACCAACTTGAATGGTGAAGGACTTTCGACAACCGAAATGAGAGGTGGTCCTGCACTCAAAATTGATGGAAGCAAAAATATCTGGTTTGCCTTTGGATCAAATGAACAAAAAAAGCTAACTACCCAGACGGAAGTTATGGCACTCAGGGGAAATGAAAAGGATGCCAAAAGTATCATTAGCATCAATTGCAGCCTGGGATACAGGCCATCCAAAAATCTGAAAATTACACTAACTCCGGCTTTTATTGTAAATATCGATCAACTTCAGTATGTTGACCAGCCAGTATACCATGCCGACCAAAAAGATTATGTTTTTGCCCGGATACATCAGCAAACCCTGAGTGCTTCATTGCGGGTAAATTACAACATCACTCCTGACCTAAGTATTCAGTATTGGGGACAGCCTTTTCTTTCGAGCGGCAAATACACCGAATTCAAGAAAATTACCGACGGAAGAGCCGATCAATATGACAACCGTTTTTCTGCATTCTCTGGAAATGAACTGACATACATTTCTTCTGATGAACAGTACCAGGTTTCGGATCAGGCCGGAAATCCATTGTACCGCTTCAACCAGCCCGATTTTAATGTGAAGGAATTTCTTTCGAATATGGTGGTCAAATGGGAATATTTGCCCGGCTCGATCCTATACCTGGTATGGTCTCAAAGCCGCAATAATTCAGTTTCAAATGGGATTTTTGATTTTCAAAATGACATGGCAAAATTATTCGAAAACAAACCTAACAATGTTTTCTTACTCAAAATGTCGTTCCGGATCGGGAGATAATAACTTTTGTGGATTTCAGCGGATTTACCTATTTTAGCCATCCTAATTTTAAACTAATAATTAAACCATGAATAATCCTTTTGCATTATCCAACAGTCAATTGCTTGACATAGCAAATGATTTGAAATCAAAAATTGAAACAGGTCTTCATACCGACGGAACTGAAATCAAGTGTTTGCCAACGTACATTCATCCGAAAAAAGATGGAATTCAAGGCGATGCGGTCGTCTTTGATTTGGGAGGAACAAACTTCCGTGCCGCAGTAGTTTCGGTAGGTCAGGAAACTAAGATTACCGGAATGGCCGAAAAAAATATTACTGAAATGAAAATCGAAGGATTTACAGAATCTGATCTGTATAATTCTGAAGCTGAAGTCATCAACCAGCTCGACCTTCCAGCAAATTCACCCATCGGCTATTGCTTTTCATATCCGGCAAAACCCATGTTAAACGGTGATGCCGAACTGATCGTTTGGACCAAAGGCGTGAATATTCCGAACATGGCCGGAAAACCTATTGGTGCCCCGATGGTAAAATATCTGAATGATACATTAAATTCAGGCTTCAATGGTAAAATAGCCGTTGTAAACGATACCATTACCAGCTTGTTTGCAGGCTTGGCTAATCCGGGATTTGATGCCTACATCGGATTGATCGTTGGAACCGGAACCAATATGGCTACATTCTTTCCATCTACTTATATTCCGAAAATTGAAGGAATGCAAGGCTGGTCGGGCGAAACTCCGGTCAATCTGGAATCGGGTAATTTTGATCCGCCACACCTTACTGCATACGATGTTGAAGTGGATGCAAACTCCGACAACAAAGGATTCCAGCGTTTCGAAAAAGCAATATCGGGCATGTACCTTGGACGTACTTTCCGCGCAGTTTATCCGAATGACGGTCTGGATGTTAACCTTGATGCAGCAGGATTGAGTAAAATGATGAATAATCCTGATCAGTTTAAATCGGAATATGTTGAAACTGCCTTTCAGATTTACGAACGTTCAGCAAAATTAGTAGCTGCTTCGATTGCCGGATTGGTTCTGAATCTGAATTCAGCTTATCCATCGGTGAAAAAAATCCAGGTTTTGGCTGAAGGAAGTTTGTTCTGGAGCAAGGTGAAAGCCCACAACACCAAATATGTCGATGTGGTCAATGCAAGTCTGAAAGAATTACTGGAAGAAAGCGGCCTGAGCGACAAAGAAGTTCAGATTTCAAGAATTGAAAATGCCAATTTAATAGGCGCTGCCATGTCGGTATTGTCTTAAGAATTCTCATTGACCTGATAAATTTACTGACGGGGTGACTTGAAGTCACCCCGTCAGTTTTTTTGTTTCAGAGCAAAAACTCCAGAAAATTGTCTTTCGAAATCACCTGAAATTCGGAATCAGGGTATGCATCGGTCCAGGCCTTTGGTGCTTTTACCTTTTGTGGCTTCCATTTAAATTCATACGCATAAAGCTTGCCGTCACGTTCTTCCACCAAATCAATTTCCTGCCGGTCATAGGTTCGCCAGAAATAATCGTTCGAGAATACACGCTTATACGATTTTGTTTTCAGCCTTTCCATATAGAGGAAATTTTCCCAAAGCATACCCAAATCATTTCGCTGACCTGGTAAGTTGAAGTTATTGATGAGCGCATTTCGGACGCCATTATCCCAAAAGAAATAGCGTGAAGTTTTCACCACTTCTTTCCTGAGGTTTCTGGAGAAACCACCAACTTTTTTTATAATGAAGGTTTTTTCCAACAAATCCAAATATCTCTCTACACTCTGCTTTGCTATTCCCAGACTATTGCTCAGTTCGTTCAGTGAAACTTCCTGCCCGATCTGGAATGCCAGCAATTTCAATAAATCGCTGAGTTTCGATGGGTTTTTGATACTTTCCAATTCCAGAATGTCTTTTAACAAGTAAGAATCCCGGATCGACATTAGGTATTCCTTTTTGTCATCTGCCGATGATGCATTTAATACATCAGGATATGCTCCGTAAATAAGTAATTCCTCCAGTTTTTGCAATACATACATTCCTCCAAACTGCACATTTAACTCCAAAACTGATATGGGAAATAAATTTCGGACAATGTTTCTTCCGGTTAATGGCTCTCCAATTTTATTGGATAAATCAAATGATGAAGAACCGGTAACCAGAATAATCATTTCAGGAAAATGATCGATGAGTAGTTTTAGTCCGTATCCAGCCTCCGGAATTCGCTGGGCTTCGTCAATAAAAACCATTTCGTAGCTACCGAATGCCGATTGCAACTGACTTAACTTTTGTGCCGATAACAATTCCCGAACTTCCTGATTGTCGCCTGAACCGCTATAAATTTTACCGTTAAATCCGGCAATCATTTTCCGGATGAGCTCAGTTTTCCCAACCCGTCGTGGCCCATACAATACGAAAACTTTTCCTTTTTTAAGGACTGAATCCGTTTGAGTTTCCAAATATCGATTATACCAGGCTGATTCCATTGATTTTGTTCTGTTTAAGTCACACAAAACTAAATCAAAAAATTCAAAAAACCTAAATTTGGCAAGTCAACTTTCCGTATTTAGCTAAATTTGGCAAGTCAACCGTCTAAATTTAGCTAAATTTGGCAAGTTAAGGATCCTCTTTATTCACGGGGTGACTTCGAGTCACCCCGTGATTAGCTTAAAGCATAAACCTTTCCTTCTCGGTCGGTCCTCTCTCAGATACTTGCACCGTGGCACATTCGGTGTACAAATCGTGTTCAAAAAACAGGATGTAATTCTTTTCGGCGGCTTCTTTCAGGAATCGTTCCTTTTCTTCCATGGCTGTTACCGGAAATAAATCGTAAGCTGCCAGCCAGACTATCGGGATATTGGCTGATGTCGGAATCAAATCAGCCATGTAAACGTAGGTTTTTTCTCCGGTATCGATGAACGGAATCATCTGTCCGGGCGTGTGCCCGCCGAACATCCGGACCGAAATTCCGGGGAATAGTTCGCAATCATCCTCTACCAGCTGCATTTTCCCTTCAGCTTTCAGGAAGTTCAGAATTTCAGGAAAATAGGCTACCCGTTCGCGGATATTGGAGATTTTGGAGTGTTCCCATTGCTGTTTACTGCACCAGTGTGTGGCATTCGGAAACTGAAGCTTCAACTCCCCGTTTTCGCTGAGAACCGCACCATTGCAATGATCCCAGTGAAGGTGCGTAAAAAGTACATCGGTAATATCTTCCGCACGATATCCTTTTTCCGCCAGCGATTTTTCAAGTCCATCCGTTTCCTGATGACCGCTGTTTCGCCTCACTTTGTCCGAATAATGGGTCCCAAATCCGGCATCGATCAGGATTTTACGCTCACCTGTGTCAACCAACAGGCAGCGCAGAATCAGTTTGGTCACATTGTTCCGGTCGGCAGGATATGCCTTGGACCAAAGTGTTTTTGGAATTACTCCAAAAAGGGCACC
>CAILJH010000242.1 GCA_903834475.1 uncultured Prolixibacteraceae bacterium
CCATGAATCGAACCACGGTATTTGGCCACACGAAGCCGCCGGGTTGACGATTGCTCCGATATGCGGTGGTCGAGAACAATGACACAATCTGAAACATACTCTTCCAATCCCTGCCGGGTAAATGTTTTGTCGCCGCTTTCGCCGGTGATGATGGCGGTCACGCCTTTATCCTTAAGCCAGCGGAACAAGCGCCGCAGTTCGGCCCGCAGCAAATTTGAATTGGAAAGTCCCGAAAAGAGCGATTCGATGGTATCCAGAACGACGCGCTTTGCACCAACACTTTCAATGGCATAATTGAGCCGTATGAATAATCCTTCGAGATCGTATTCGCCGGTTACTTCGATCTCACTTCGCTCGATATGAACATGATCGATGAAAAGTTTTTTTTGAGCAATCAGTTCGTTCAGATCGAACCCAAGCGAAGCTACATTGGTAGCAAGTTCCTCTATGGTTTCCTCGAATGCCAGAAACACGCCGGGTTCGTTGTACTGCAGAGCTCCCCGAACCAGAAATTCCATGGCGAACAAGGTCTTGCCACAACCTGCATTTCCGCATACCAGGGTTGGCCTTCCTTTTGGCAATCCGCCGAAAGTTATTTCATCGAGCCCTTTGATGCCAGTCGGCGATTTTTCAAGGGCTATGGACTGAATTTGTTCTTTAGTCTGTTCCATGTTAGTTTATTTATTATTCCTTTTATTTTTCAATTGGTTCTCGTTGGTCCGTTTGATCCCCTGCGACTGCCCCCGGTACCAAAAACAAACAAAAGCAGGGCTCCAAAGTCAGGCTTAAGCTGCATCGCGTTTTCAATATTTTTAAGGTTCATTTGTGTATCCTCTTAAGAGCCAGCTCTGACTCCTTTATTATTCAGCAATCCGGTATTTTTTTCCTTTACGGAAGTTCGATAAAGTTCGTTCACTTTTCCTGTGGCAATTTTCAGTTGTTAAGCTGCACCATTTCGTCCATTCTCATTAGCCTGCAGCGAAAAAATCTCATTTTTTGGGTAATCGAAACTACAACCGTTTTGAATATTTTCCCGAATATCCAAAAGCTGTGCCATTTGGTCAAAATCCAGGCACACTCAGTAGGTTCAAACAGCTATCCGTTTGATAATTAACATGAAATAAATCGTTGAAGAAGTGGTTTTTTTTTCCAGATCCGCCATCTTCTTATTTTAAAATGTATTTTGAAAAATAAAAACGCGTATTTACGTGAAAACGCGTGATTGATGATTTGAAAAAGAAACAATCTGGCAACACATAAAACCGGTCGGCTTCCTGCTGAGAAGTTGACATTGGCATTTGACCCGGTATCGAATCAGATAGTTACCGGTTTGTTTGGAATGAGATACTGGAACTGAAAATTGATGCAGCAAAGAGCGTTGCTATAACTTGTTTTTAGAAGAGGAGCTGAAGTCTGTTTGTATTAACGTGGGTTCGAAATAAGTGATAGACACAATACGTGTGAATAAAGCTCTTTTTTTTGCCCCAATTCTCTGCCTGCGGGTTGCAGACAACTCTTCCCCATTATGGGAAGGGAGTTTGACCAACGGTAACTCTGAGAAGACCTCCTATAAAGAACATAAATTCAAAACTTGCAGAATGAAAAGTCTCCTGTCTGCTGTCGGGGGTGCAACCCAAAGAGGTGCAGCTAATCAAATCAATGCTGTTTAGATGCTTCTATATTGAAATTAATTAATTAGCAGCCCTTCAATCAGCTTTTTAACTTGTGTGACGGCTTCAGGAATAGCCGCCTCAACTTCCGGAGTCAGGTCCATTCCCATATCCTGAAAGTCTTTTACAGAAATGGCTACAAGGAAAATTTCGGGCATATTTCCCAACAGGAAAGCGGCATCAAGCAGGTCTTTCAGGCCAACTTCGTGGGCACTCAGCTGCTTTGGAAAATCTTTGGCATACTTCGGTTTCAAGACTCTCACATGACCAGCGGGGAAATCATCAAGCGAGGCATCAATCATGACTACTGTTGTGTAGGATTGGATAAATCCAAGGAGATGAAATCCACCGGTTCCTCCATCCATCAAGTCGGCTTTGGTGTACCCATCCTTTTCAAGGGCTGAAACTACATGAATTCCAATGCCTTCGTCATTCAGCAAGATGTTTCCTATCCCGAGAACCAGGATTTTATTTGGTTGTGAAGTCAAAATCTGAAGTTTGTTATTGGTTAATAATCTTTCGCAAAATTAATTTTTCTGATATGATATTCCATAGGACTCCGTTTCACTCGTCCTATGCTTTTACATATCGGGGCGTCGCCCCTTTCACAATGATATATTCATTGAATGATAGGTCTGAAAGACCGTCATGTATTTGCACAGGGTGAATAAAACCCTGTGGTGATATTGAATCAAATTCAAGTGTTCAATTTACAGAAAAATAAAAATTAGCGATTAATGAGTTCCAGCTTTTCCGGGTACTTCAAAAATCGCTAACCTTTATTTGGATTCATCTATAAATTTATCCGTACTGTTAATTTTTCGTACTGTCTTCCGGATTATCATGACGATCAATCACATCTTCTTCGATAAATTTCCAGCCACCGATCATGGAAGAGGTTATCCCGCGACGTTCAATGTAATCGTGATAGAAAACGAGGTAAATATGTACCATCGCGAAAAGGATGAATCCCCACATCAGGACGTGATGAAGCTGCCTCACCGCCATATCGCCTCCCATTAATGGAACGAACCAGGCAAACATTTTTGGAAGAAACGAACTGCTCATGGCTGAATACATGCCGAATCCGGTCAGACATTGTAAAAGAAAGATCAGGAAGGTGATAAAATAGATGAATGCGGCCAAAGAATTATGACCGATAGAATCAATCTTATTATGGGTAACCTGAAGAATATCCACTTTAATGACATCAAATATCTCTTTCCACTGACTTCGTTTATACGGAATAAAATTGTACCAGCGCGAAAACTCATTTCCGGCGAATCCCCAATAAGTGCGAAACACAAAATTGAAGAAAAACAGAAATGCGCTTACAAAATGGATGAAACGAACCGTTCCGAACCAATAATTATAATAGGCTTCGGTTCCTCTCATAAATGCCGGAGGGTTGCCAATCACAAAGCCGGTGATGCAGAGTGATGTGATGCACAATGCATTGATCCAGTGGTAGATTCGAACAGGCATTTCCCATACATACACTTCGCGTAAGGGGATCGATCGACTTTTCATGGCTTAATAGGTTTTAAGATCGTGAATCGTGGTCCCGTTTTCATCGTACACATGCACTGCACAGGCCAGACATGGATCGAAAGAGTGAATCGTGCGGAGTACTTCAAGCGGCACTTTTGGATCAGCAACCGGTGTACCAATCAGCGATTGTTCGTAGGCCGAGCGTTTGCCTTCCACATCGCGCGGAGAAGCATTCCAGGTTGTCGGAACGACCAACTGATAATTTTCGATTTTTTTATCCTGAATCACAATGAAATGAGACAAGGCACCACGTGGAGCTTCAACCATTCCAATACCTTTTGCTGTGGCAGGCCAGGTTGAAGGTTCCCATTTGACATTATTTTGCGTGCGGGAATCTCCGTTCTTAATATTCGCTAAAAGTTGTTGATAGGATTCCATTGCCCAACCGCAGGTCAGTTTGGTTTCAAGTCCGCGTGCTGCGGTGCGCCCAAGGGTCGAGAAAAGAGCAGCTACCGGAACATCGAGCGCTTTTAGTGCACCCTCAATCACTTCCTTGTAATCGGCACGGCCCGAAGCGTAACCAACAAGCATTCTGGCCAATGGACCAACTTCCATCGGATAACCTTTCCAGCGCGGAGTTTTTACCCAGCTGTATTTCTGCGAAACATCCAGATGATCGTAAGGTGGTTTTGGACCGGTATAATTCAGTTTGGTTTCGCCTTCCCAAGGATGCAAACCTGTTTTGTCACCTTTGGAATAGTCGTACCACGAATTGTTCACATATTCCTGAATCTGAGTTGGATCGTCTGCTTTGATTTCATGGATTTTGCTCAGGTCACGGTTTAGAATTACTCCGCGAGGCATTTTAAAGCTTTCCGGATTGTTATAACCATTCATCGGGAAATCGCCGAATGACATATAATTACTTAAGCCACCACCGATTGCACCCCAGTCACTTTTGTAGAACCCGGCGATTGCCAGTAAATCAGGAATGTAAACCTGATCAACAAAGGTTTGAGCGTCTTCGAATAATTTGCCAACCATGGCAAGTCGTTCGGCATTTACCGCATTGGCTTCATCAATGTTTATGGAGCATGGAACGCCACCAACCAAATAATTCGGATGAGGATTTTTACCTCCGAAAATGGTATGAACTTTCACCAGCTCCTTTTGCCATTCAAGCGCTTCAAGATAATGGGCCACTGCCAGAAGATTCACTTCAGCAGGAAGTTTGTAGGCCGAGTGCCCCCAGTATCCATTGGCGAAAATACCCAACTGACCACTTTCAACGAAGTTTTTAAACCGTTTCTGAATGTCGGTAAAATAACCAACGGAACTTTTCGGCCAGGCAGAAATACTTTGTGCAATCCGCGATGTTTCAGCAGGACTGGCTTTTAGTGCAGAAACCACATCCACCCAGTCGAGGGCATGAAGCACATAAAAATGCACCACATGGTCCTGAATATACAATGCCTGAGCCATCAGGTTGCGGATGAGTTCAGCATTCGGTGGTACCGAGATTCCGAGAGCGTTTTCAACTGTCCGGACCGAAGTCAGCGAATGGGTTGAGGTACAAACGCCACATACGCGCCCGACAAAAGCCCATGCATCGCGTGGATCGCGACCTTTTAATATAGTTTCGATGCCACGGACCATTGTTCCGGAACTAAATGCATCGGTAATTATTCCATTATTTACTTCAATTTCAACCCGCAAATGACCTTCGATTCGGGTAATTGGATCTATAACGATTCTTTCAGCCATGATAATTTATCTTTAGGTATTTGTGTTTAGGAACCTGATTCCGGTGTATTTTCAATTTCGCGATGTTTGCGGATGTTGGTTACAACAGCGTGGCCTGCAACTCCAACTGCGGTGGCAATACCGAGTCCAAGTCCGATTTTATCAGCCGTAACTTCTATTCCAAATCCTTTCACATCAGGCAAATGCTGATAGAATGGACCATTGTCCCAGAATCCTTCTTCAGAACAGCCGATGCACGGATGCCCGGATTGAATCGGATAACTGACTCCATCATTCCATTTGATAATTCCACATGAGTTATAGGTAACCGGACCTTTGCAGCCCATTTTATACAAACAATATCCACGTTTGGCTCCTTCATCGTCGAAGGATTCGACAAACAATCCGGCATCGAAATTGGCACGCCGGTAACAGGTGTCGTGCACCCGGCGGGAATAAAATGCTTTTGGACGGTTCAGTTCATCCAATTGAGGAATGCGGTCGAACGTAAGTAAATGAACGACCACTCCAGCCATTACATCAGCAATTGGCGGACAACCCTGTACATTGATGACCGGTTTTCCGCTGATGACTTTGTGAACAGGTTTTGCTCCGGTTGGATTTGGATGTGCTGCCTGAACACATCCGGCAGAAGCACAGTTTCCCCAGGCCACAACTGCCTTGCAGTTTGCAACAGCTTCCTCCAGAATCGCCTTGGCACTCCGTCCTCCAATGCAGCAATAAGCTTCGTTTTCTGTTGGGATTGATCCTTCGACCATTACAATGTATTCGCCCGGGAATTTCGCCATCACAGTTTTGTATGCTTCTTCAGCCTGAACTCCGGAAGCTGCCATGAGGGTTTCCTGGTAGTCGAGCGAAATCTTATCCAGCACAATATTCGCTACTATTGGATGCGAAGCGCGGATAAAAGACTCGCTGCAACAGGTGCATTCCTGAAAATGGAACCAGATGACCGGAAGACGTGGTTTGGTTTGAAGTGCTTTAACGATCTGGCCAACACCGCTGGCTTCCAATCCAAGAAAGGCGGCCATTGTTGTACAAAACTTAAGAAAATCCTTACGGGATATCCCATCCTTTCTGGTTTCCTCATAAAACGTGGGTTGATTGTTTTCCATAAAGCGATCGGTATTAATTAGTTCACTAAAGCTTGAATTTATACACATAATTTTGCAATTCATATAGCGAATATTAATTGCCGCGTTAATTTATATTCATTCTAAATAAAACGCAGTCATATATTTAGGAGGAATTTCAACTATCCGTCGGAAGGAAATCTTTTGAAATATGCATTTAACAACAAGTTTGAAAAATTCCGGATAATTATTTTGTACAAAAACGGAGGCAGATGAATTGGCTGGCATGACGTTTGATTTTCGAACACAAATAGAAATTTGTTCGAAAAAATTAGAGTCGAGCTTATGCGACATCTATCTTTTGCCAATCATATATCATATATTCTTTTGATAATTAATTTCGAAATAAGACAGAATACCACCAATTTGCGATAGAATCATGAAATGTTCGTGAATCCTTATTCATTGAAAAAGTATCCAATTCATGCAGGACTAAACGTTCAGGAATGTAAATTTTTCATCCAATCCGAAGGTTTTAGATAGATGGTTTAAGCTACAGCGACATTAATAACTTATTTTTGCCTGATCCTTGAAATTAATATCAGAGACCTTGATCATGAAGACTTTAAATGAAGACGCCCAGTCGGCAGGGATTATTTTACTCGAGATTGGTTCATTACTAATGAGTTCAGGCGCAAGTACACACCGAACCAGACTGACTATGGAGCGAATTGCACGAGGCTTGGGATATGGTATCGAATTACTGATAACCCAGCGTGCGCTGATGCTTACCATTATTGAGAAAGATCATGAGCTATTTTTCAGCAGGTTGAAACGGATTTCTCCCCATGGAGTTAACTTCCGGATGGTGAGCGGAATCAGCCACTTGAGTTGGGACGTGATGGAAGGAAATTGGACTATTTCCCAAATTTCGGTGGAAGTTCAGCGACTTAAATCGCTTCCGCATTATCCCCGGTTGGTTGTTTTGGCACTGGTTGGATTGGCAGGTGCAGCTTTCTGTCGTATTTTTGGCGGTGGCTACACCGAAATGACCGTTGCATTTATTGCCACAGTGACCGGCTTGTTTGTCAGGCAGGAGGCTTTAAAGGTGAAATTCAATCCGTATGTCTGTGTATATTTTGCGGCATTTTCAGCCTCATTTATGGCCGGGATGGCCGAACATTTTAAGATAGGAACCGATCCTGAAAAGGCATTTGCAACCTCGGTATTATTTCTCGTCCCTGGAGTTCCCCTGATTAATTCGGTGACCGACATGATGGATGGAAATATTCAGAACGGAATGGTTCGGGCAATGAACGGATTGATGATTTCATTCGCCATAGCCATGGGAATTTTTTCAGTAAAAATGATTTTAACCTTTATCCGATGATTTTACTTGAAATACTAATAAAAAGCTTTTGGGCAGGCATAGCAGCCATTGGATTTGCAGTGCTTTTTAATGTTCCGCGAAGAGTTATTTTCCCGATTTGGGTGCTTGGCACATTGGGCGGCCTGGTGAAATTTTCGGTAATCTATTTTAATGTAGGCATTATTTTAGCCTCCTTCCTGGGAGCAACTGTTATCGGAATCGTTAGCATTCAGATGGCTCACATGCGAAACAGTCCACCACTGGTTTTTTCTATACCTTCTGTCATTCCTATGGTTCCGGGCTTTTTCGCTTACAAAATGATGCTCGGACTCATGGCCCTCACAAGCACCGAAAATACCGACACCTATCTTAAAACACTTATTGAAACCGTTCACAACGGAGCCGTAATGATGTTTATTCTGATTTCTCTTGGAATTGGTGTCGCTATTCCGATGCTGATCACCCGAAAGGAATCGATTAAAAAGTCGAAATTCAAAAAAAATAAAAAAGCGGCCATTTCAACCTGACCGCTATTCAATTATTTCCGAGTCCGGATTTGTTGCATGGATACCTGCTTCCGGACATATTTTTCTATTTCACGGTCAGCACCTGATGCGGTGTATAATTCGGCAGAGTTCAGTTCAACCGGATTTGTAATTCCAACTTCAGGAAGAATCTGATTTGATTCATAGCTTTCAATTTCATTTTCAGAATCAATAGCTGTAAATGCCTTTGCTGAGTATAATGATGATTCATCTGTCAAAACATCTTCTTCAGATAGAAATTGCTTTGCTGCGTATTGGTCGAGTTCACCATTAAAATCCAGTATTGAATATACTTCGGCTGAATAAATTAAAGTCTTTTCGGAGCTCCATGATTCATTCGACACCATTTCTACTTTCTCGCTGATAACTTCAGAGTTGACTAATTTCTTATTGTCTGTGATCGCATTGATATTTATTAATCCAATAAATCCAAGTGCGCAAATTGCATGCTGTGTTCTAATTTTCGTTTTCATAATTGTTGTCTTTTGTTTCCGGATCTCGTTTGCCGGAAGTTTCTGTTTCTTTTATATTCACTATTAAGACTTTATAAAAGCCAATAAGTTACTTTTTAAACAGTTAATTAAAAGACAAACTTATCTTAATAAGATGTTAATGGATTTAGAATTGTTGGCTATAAGTTAAGTAATCAGCAGGAAACTGGCTTTCCCAATGAGGTGGGAGTTCGCTGAAAAGTCCGAAAACGCAGGATCCGCTGCCCGACATGGAAGCATATTCAGCTCCAAGCTTATATAGTTTTTGTTTGATGTCCCCAATTTCCGGATAGTGCTGAAATACAGAGTGTTCGAATTTATTAATCACTTTGTCTTTCCATTCGGCTATCGGAAGTTTGAGTAATTCGGGCAAAGAAACACCTGATTTTTTTGGCACTACAAACTGAAATGCTTTAGCCGTAGAAACTTCGATTGGCGGCTTGACTAAAAGGATGAACCTACCGTTAAGAGTTAAGTCTATTATGTTCATCAACTCACCTCTTCCGGTGGCATAAACCGGTTTATTCACGATAAAAAACGGACAATCGCTTCCTAACACGGCAGAATATTCAAGCAATTTGTCTTCGGAAAGCTTCAAATCAAAGGTTTTATTTAGCAAACGAAGCATAAATGCAGCATCAGAAGAGCCGCCACCAAGACCAGCGCCCATTGGAATCTCCTTGTGCAAATGGATTTTTAAGGTTGGTAATCCAAAGTCTTTCTGAAGCAGTCGATACGCTTTAATTACCAGGTTCGATTCCATGGATCCTGAAATCTGGATTCCGGTGGAAGTGAATTGAAGTTCGTCGGCAACAACAAATTCAAGTACATCGCTCCAGCCAACCGGAATAAAAACGGTTTCCAAATTGTGAAAACCATCCGGACGCTTTTCAGTGATATTTAAACCAAGATTTATTTTGGCGTTTGGAAATGCAATCATCCTGTAAAAATAGAAAATATCAGGGAGGAGTGGGGATTTGGAAGTGATAAGTTTTTGGCTGTCCTGAGAATTTTCTATTTCAGAAACCCGGTTCTTTCAGGAATTGACCAATGCGATTTCTTCAAACGCCTCCTGATAGAACAGATTGCAACAGATTACTTCTTCATGCGTTCCTGATGCTGTGATTTGCTTGTTTTCAATTACGTAGATCAAATCGGTCTGCCTTGCCAGCTGAACCCGGTGGGTCACAAAAACGATTATCATTTCCTTTTTCAGTTTCTGCAACAGGTTGATTACAAATTGCTCTGTCCGACGATCCATGGCAGCAGTGGCTTCATCGAGCAATAAAACCTGTGGCTTTTGATAGAGTGCACGTGCCAGTGCAATAAGTTGCTGTTGTCCGCCGGAAAGGTTGGTGCTGTTTTCGTTGATGATGGTCGCGTAACTTTGCTGAAATTCCCTGATAAACAAATCGAGACCTGTTTCCCGGCAAAAGTCAATCACTTCCTGAACATTGGGGTTTTCTTCCAGACAAATGTTTTCTAAAATGGTACCGTTAAATAATTTTACATGTTGCGAAACTTCGCCGATTTGGTTTCGCCATGCCGGAATTGTCAGGGCCGACCAGTCGGAGCCGTTGACACAGATTTCGCCCGACTCGAACGGATAAAACCGTTGAAGAACAGAAATCAAGGTGCTTTTTCCACATCCAATTTCACCAAAAATGGTTGCAATCTGTCCTTTCCGGAATGTCATGTTGATGTCCTTCAACAAAAGTCTTTTCCCAGGAAACCTGAAATTCAGGTCTTTTAACTCAAGCAAATCAATGCTTGAAGCTTGCAGCCCGGAGCTTGTGGCTTGAAATTCGTATTCGGGTTCGGCAGCAGAAAATTCGAACATGCGTTCGAAGGCAACTTTTGCTTCCTGAAATTGAATGTTGGCCATCGCGGTATTGATTACCGAAGTCACCAGGCTGCCTACGATGGTAACAATGGCCATCATTTGCCCCAACAAAAGCTGTTTGTCCAGAACAAGGAACGAAGTCCACGCAATGATACCTGAAATCAGGACAACACTTGACAACTGCGCCCACAGGTTGATTTTATTGCTCAGGTTTCCAAGCTCAAAAACTTTCTCCTGAAAAAACTGATACACCGTTTGAACCGCTTTCGACAACAGGGATTCTTTGTTGCCCGATTTAATCACTTTGATACCCTGAATTGAATCGATATACTTGCTTTCGGTCAGGGCATAGGTTTGCATCACCTCGCGCTGTTTTTCGATGATCTGCCGGTTATACTTCCACGCAAGCAAACCGAAGGCTGGGATGGCCAAAACGCTGATCAAGCCAGTTGAAACGGATAACATAAAAACATAAATCAGCGAAGAAATGACGACAAGCACATCAATCAGGATATTGCTGCTCAGGCTGATGACTATCCGCTGGATTCGCTGTGAATCGTTCAGGCGGCCAATCATATCGCCGGTTGAAGTACTGTCGAAAAAGCTTTTAGGAAGAAGCAGCAGTTTTCCAAAGAATGAAGACACAATCCGGTTGTTCATGTCCTTGCTTTGCCTGACCAGAAAGATTCCCCGGATATAGCCGATGAATGCACGGGCAAGCAGAATTAGCACGAACACAGCCAAACTTTTAAACAGAAGTTCGCTATTTCCGGAAGGTAGAATTTTGTCGATGAGTTTCTGGGTATAGATCGCTACCGCCAGACCGAGAACTGCCAGAATCATTCCCATAAAAGCGGCAACCAAAAGTACCGGAACATCGTCTTTGATCAATTCCGTGAACCATGCCCGCTGATTTTTCGATTTCGTCCTTTTTCGGATAAATCCATTGCCCGGATTCAGTACCAGCATGGCTTTCGACTTCCAAACCGCTCCGAGTTCTACTTCGCGGTACTCAACAATTCCGATTCCCGGATCGCCAATCAGAAACCGGTCATTTTCAAACTCGTAACAAACCACGTAATGCTCCAGACTTCCATCTTTTAGGATATGAAGGATAACCGGCGCTTCCATTTGTTTCAGGTTTTCCAGATCAGCCTCAAAAGCCTGGGCTTCAAAACCAAGTTTCTGAGCCGATTGGTATAAACCCAGTAGGCTGGTGCCTTGCAAGGTTGTTCCGCTGGTTTCTCGTAGTTTTTCTTGTGTCGTTTCACCTCCATGATATTTCACAATGGAAGTCAGGCAAGCCAGCCCGCAATAGAACTGGCTGTATTGTTTGGTGAAGGTTTTCCGGATGAATTTAACGTCTTTTTTATTGCTCATTTTTACTACATTCCTTTTTCAAGGAGGTAGCTGTTAAGCTTTCCTCCAAGTGAAATGCCCCAGGTTTGGGCAACCTGTATCGACTCTTTCCCAATTTTTGCTGTACCATCGGTGAGCTTTTTGCCCAATGGCGACTGATAAAATTCAATCAGTTGTTTAATTTCGGCCGGACTGAAATTTTTTTGATAAACCGGAACCAGCTTTTTGTTTAACTCAACAATTTCCTTGTCGAAAACATCGCGCCTTGCGGATTCCCAAAAAACCGCCGGTACATTTGGTTTTATCATCTTATACTGGGCAATCATCTGATCAATTGCCAAATCGTAATTGGCGGCGCTTCCGTTTACTTCCATTAATTTCAGAATGTCTTTTTCGCTGTTGGTTTGCTGTGCCTGGCAAAGATACATCGACAGGCATAATCCAATGATAAAGATTAACTTGTTCATAATTTTTGTATTAACTTGTTTGTAATTGGTTGAATAAATTGTTACTATAAATATTTTATAACCCATTCCATTCCGTCCGAAAGGAGGGAAAAGCTCTGTTTAGCTTATGCCGTTCGGACAGTATTCAGTCATGCGCTTTCCTCCCCGGGTTCCGTTTCACTTCACCCGGGGTTATTAAAATTCAACTCCTTCGGAGTAGTTTCACCGGATTAATCCAACACTACGCTTCTCTTGTTCCGGCTTTTTTCTCCCCGTCTTGTGGAGGTGGTTGGGGGAGGCTCTTAATTATCGCGTCCATCCGGGTTTCGCCCCGGAACATTTTGATTAGTTTCTGGTCGGTACCATAAATGAAAGTGGAAGGAAAAACAGCGGTTCCGAACCGGTTTTTAAACTGCTTTCCACGGTCGAGCAAAATGGTCAGGTTATCCACTTCCCAGAGCTGATACTTTGCGGCAAAGGCTTCCACCCGTTTCACCGAATCGTCGGGCGTGATCAGGATCATGTTTGCTTTGGCAAACTGTTCGGCTTCTTTCCCGATTTCCGAAGCCTCGTACTGGCAATGCTCACATTCGGGGTTAAAATAAATGATAACCGTTGGCTTCCGCTTATCGAACTCATCCACAAAGATTTGCCCTCCGTTTAGCGATTCAAAGCTGCAATGCTGCAGGGTTTGAACCCGTTTCCCGATTTCCTTTTTTGCCTGTACCGTCTGATAAGTCTGCGTTGCCAGCCACCCTCCAACAACAAGCAAGGCGATGATAATTAGATATTTGAGTAGTATTTTCATTCATCTATCATTTACCACATAGCCACATAGGTCACATCGTTATTTTATTTTTATTTACTTTTTCTATGTGTTCTATGTGCCTATGTGGTTCACATTTAAGTCAAGTTTACAGTTAAAAACATCACAAATAAAACCCAGAGCGCCAGGCCAGTTCCATAGCTTGTGGCTACTGTTTTCAAAGAGTTGCCAAACGGTTTTTCGACAAGCCCGGTGAGTAACCAAGCCAATACCAGCCAGTAAAGCAGTTCGAAAACGCTTATCAGCGATAAGGGGTAAAGCAGCATTGCATCAACTTTTGTACGGTCGAATACCTCTATGATCGATAAGGGCTGAAACTGTATATCGTTCAAGGTACTCACCTCTTTAAAGAAAATCAGGATAACCAGTTTCACAATACCGGCCAGCACAAAAACAAAGTCGGCCAACAATGCAACTTTAAACAAGTCTTTAAACCGAACCTTAAAATTAGCCAGGAAAAACCCGGTATAAAGACAGATTGTGGTAAAACTGACCCGTAGTAAAACTACAATTGGTATAAAAAGGTAGCCAAGCCATTGCCATTTATGCGATTGTTCAATTATCTTTGTGATTCGGTCGGTGGCTAATTTCTCTCCAAAGGACTGGAAGTAAATGCTATCGAAAAGAAAGAGATAGTTGAGGGAAAAGGATATCAAGATCGAGATAATTGTGATCACAAAAAAATAAAGTCCAGAAGCATAATTATGTATTTTTATGTTTTTCATAAATATGTTAGGAAATTTCGTTAACGCTAATATGTGAAATTACAAGTTGCTGGATTAGAAAAATTAGGAAAATGAAAATAAGAATTGGTCCATAGAAAGAATTCGTTTCTAACACTAGTAGCAATGTAGAAAGAAATCCTAGTAGTAAAGAACAAAGCATTATAACTAACATTTTTTCATTAATAGTTATTTGATAAGTCTTAAAATCTTCAATCTTCAATTTTTTCTTTTTGCCAAAAACTATTATCTCAATAGAATCCAGAATCCCCTTTTCAAAAAAAAATTTATCAGCATAATGTAGTTTCGAATAACTACTTCCATGCTTAATCCAGATTGGTATTATTTTTACCCATTTGGATTTGCTTTCAATTTCAATCATTTATTGTAATTATTTAAATGACTATCCAAATTTTTTGGATAGTCATTTTGATTATTATTCTAACAAAGCCAATGCTGCTGCGCATTCAAATACAGCAAAATACATTGCAGGTATTGCAACACCTCCAGTTGCAATGGTGACCCCAGATGTCATAATTATGGCACCAGCGCAAGTTCCTCCGGCTAAAAAAGCACCCAGCCAACTTGTTGTACCACCTGCAATGTTTTGCATTTCGTTCAAATTTAATTTTTTCATATTAATAACTTATTGATTAATTTATTGAAGCAACACACGCCAATGCTACACCTTCGCCTATTAACTGAAGGGTCAAAAATCCAAGACCTGCATAAAAAGATGCAGCAACAAAGACAACTCCTATTCCGCAAGTAAAAGCTGCAGGTACATTAAGTTCTCCACCAGTTATTCCGTCCATTTGTTCAAAATTCATTTCTTTCATAACGAATCGTTTTTAAAATTTTAATACTATTTTCACGAAGTGATTGTTTACCTCCTGAAGCTTCGTGCAAGCGACATAAGGCTGACCCTTTTTGAAAGATGGAAGGCTCCAACTTTTGGCCGCACCGGCGGGCCGTACCCAGCTGGTTTTCGAGACTCTGGCAGGGAGATATAACCCGGTGCGGCCTTTTACACGAATTTATTGTAGATCATTTTGCAGAATATTTGTAGAGAATTTCGAAGACTATAGGTTTTTACCATATATAACATAGTGAATTTCTATTTCATCCTTTTCAAGTACCAAATGAATTGACTCAATTAATCTATTCATGCGAAGTCCTCTTTGTTTACAAAAAAGAACTCCTATTATTCCAAGCTTCATGGTTTTGGCGAGAATAACCTTCTTTTCATCAATTACTTTTATCCTTACTACATAGCCCCTTCCTCTAATTATAATGAAATTGTTTTTCTTTTTGAGAATATGGTCATTAACTTGAGGAGATGTCTTAAGCTTTTGTAGTATTTGATCAGTTATATCCATATTGCAAGAAATCAGGTTGAAGGTCATGTACTGTATGGATTTTGTCCAATTATACTTTATTTTACCTGATTAAACAGATCCAAGCAATTAGGGCCAACAGCTACACCAATCATACCAATAATAGCACCCCATCCACCAAACCAACCTCCCATGATTGCCCCTATGATAATGGCCTGATCACATGGTTGTAATGTTTCTTGGGCAATACCCCCATGAATCATTGATATTTGTTCAAAACTCAATTCTTTCATAACGAATCAATTTAAAATTTAAAAACTATTTTCACGAACTGATTGTTTACCGTATGAAGCTTCGTGCAAGCGATATAATGCTGACCCTTTTTGAAAGATGGAAGGCTCCAACTTTTGGCCGCACCGGCGGGCCGTACCCGGCTGGTTTTCGAGACTCTGGCAGGGAGATATAACCCGGTGCGGCCTTTTACACGAATTTATTGATGGACATTTCGGGGTGTATTTGCTGTTTATTCTGCTAATTTAAAAAGAAAATTATGAAAACTAAAATATGCTTTTCATCCGTTTTTTTATGTAAACATAATGGTTTAGCAGTCAGTGTATTGCAAATATTTTACAAAATATATTTTACAACACATAAAACAAGGGTTACCTTTTGACTGAATTAGGGATTAATAGTCATGCTTAATTTAGGCTAATAGAATTCGTAGAGAATCAGGTTATTATTTGGGTGTACCAAATGCTCCGCGTTGTACTAAAGACGAATAGCTAAACCATTCCACGAATCCCATATCATACTTTTAAAATCTCCATCACCTGATTTTTCACATAAAATTCCGGAAGAAAAGAACGTTTTTTTGCGCCTCAATTAATTAGCTGTACTTTGCATGACTCTAATACGACATGAAATGGTTCCTACTCAGAAGCAAAAAATCCAGTCTGTCATCATGGATTATTCGATCATGCTCATCGGACTTAGTCTGTATGCATTTTCGTGGATCTTATTTTTAGTTCCGGCAAAGATTACCGGAGGCGGGATAAGCGGCCTTGCGGCAGTAATTTTCTATAGTACCAAAATCCCAATCGGATTGACGTTTTTTGTGATCAATGTGGTTCTGGTCTCCATCGCGATGAAAATTATCGGTGCAAGTTTTGGTATAAAAACCATTTTCAGCATGGTGGTTCTTTCCCTTTTATTCTCCATTCCACCGGAACTCTTTCCGGACGCCATCATCAACGACAATTTTCTGTCGGCTGTTTTGGGCGGAATGTTTGGAGGTGTTGGAATTGGCCTGGTTTTTTCGAGAGGCGGAAGTACCGGGGGTACCGATATTATTGCCATGATTATCAACAAGTACCGGAACATCAGTCCCGGCCGTATCATCCTGTATTGCGATGTAATTATCATTGGTTCATCCTATTTTCTGGTTCATTCGCTCGACAAAATGGTGTATGGATTTGTTTCCATGGCGGTCGTTTCGTACACATTGGATGCCTACCTGAGCGGTTCAAATGCTTCGGCCCAGATATTCATTTTCTCGCCTAAATACGAAGAAATTGCCGATTTCATCAACATCGAATCGAGGCGTGGCGTAACAGTTTTGGACGGGGTTGGTTGGTACACACAGAAAGACGTGAAGGTTTTGCTGGCAGTCGTTCGTAAAAAGGAAACCAGCATGATTTTCAGAAAAGTGAAAGAAATTGATCCGGATGCATTCATCTCGATGGCCAGCGTTATGGGCGTTTACGGCCAGGGCTTCGATAAAATTAAAGGCTGATCGGTTCGAAACATCGGCATTAACATTTTTTAATTGATTTTAGTATTGAAGGTAAGTTGTTTTTTATGAGGTGATTAAAATGCAAATGATGGTTTTGTAAGTGGATCTTTGCGTTCCGGCTTCCGGTTAAAGGTATTGAAACTTATTAATTTTGTTATTTTTGAGAAGACGGAAACAGACATCCGGAAAAGTATTTTCCTGTCAGCAAGAAGTATTTTTCCGGTTTTATATTTTTTACAGAAATCGGTTTGAAAATGAACATCAAAATCTTTTATCAAAAATATCGGCGCCTGATTAATGTTTTTATCTGGCTGTTCACCTTTATTTTCTTATTGCAGGTTGTCTATTACATATACGATCAATACGAAACCAAGCGGATTATTAAAGAATTAGCCAAACAGGGCGAAGTTAAAATACCGGAACCTGTCCTGTTATTTAACCTTCCGATGGATTCCTTCAACATTGTTCCGGGTCAAATCCGTTCAGGACAGAACCTTTCTGATATCCTGATGACCAAGGGAATTTCGATGACCAAAATCGATGAGATTTCCAAGAAATCGATTCTGACATTTGATGTCCGGAAAATGAAAATCAATAATGCCTACTATTTTTTCATGAACAAGAAGGAAACCTCCAAGGTGGATTATTTTATTTATGAAATTAGCCCGGTTGACTATGTGGTGTACGACCTGAGCGACAGCCTCAGGATATATAAGGACAAGAAACCGATCGTTACACAGATAAAAACAGCCAGCGGAGTAATTACTTCATCACTTTGGAACACCATGAAAGCACAGGCATTGGATCCGATGCTGGCCATGGACCTTTCCGAGATTTACGCCTGGAGCATCGACTTCTTTGGAATTCAGAAAGGGGATAAATTCAGGGTTATTTATGAAGAGAATTTTGTCTTCGGGAAATCAATCGGCATCGGGCGGATTTTTGCCTCCCAGTTTGTGCATGCCAATGAAGATTTTTACGCTTTCCGCTTCACTCAAAACAACGAGGAAAGCTATTTTGACAACCTGGGGAAAAGCCTGAAAAAAGCATTTCTGAAGGCTCCGTTAAAATTTAACCGGATCAGTTCTGTATTTTCTGCCAGCCGGTTTCATCCGGTTCTGAAGATATACCGTCCTCATTTTGGGGTTGATTATGCCGCGCCAACCGGTACTCCGGTTGTTTCCATCAGTGATGGAACGGTCATCGCAAAAGGTTATCAGCCTGCCGGAGGAGGAAATTTTCTGAAGATCAAACACAATTCGGCATACACAACCAGCTACATGCATCTGAGTAAGTTCGGAGATGGAATTGCCACCGGAGTGCGGGTTCATCAGGGACAGTTAATTGGTTATGTTGGTGCAACCGGGCTTGCATCGGGTCCGCACCTCGATTTTCGTGTATTCCTGAATGGAGATCCGGTTGATCCGTTAAAAGTCAAATCACCGCCAACCGAACCAATCATGGAGAAAAACATGAAATCCTATACCATTCACTGCGATTCAATGATGACCAAACTCGTGGCGATTAAGAACTTCTAAATACAGGGAAAGAGGGAAAAGTTATGAGAAATGAGAAGTGAGAAGTGAGAAATGACTGATGACTTATGACTGTTTTCTACTGACTTCTCAGTTTGTAAACCAAATCCCACAAAACAATACCAGCACTCACCGAAATATTGAACGAGTGTTTGGTTCCGTATTGCGGAATTTCGATGGCTCCATCACAGTTGTTCACCACGGATTGCTGCACTCCTTTGACTTCATTTCCAAACACAAGGGCCAATTTCTGATCTTTCTCAGGAGTAAAATCGGGAAGTGAGATGCTGTTTTCAACCTGTTCAACGGCAAAAACCCGATACCCGTTTTCTTTCAGTTGGGCAACAGCAAGTTCAGTCTCTTCAAAATATTCCCAGGGAACCGATTTCTCGGCATCCAAAGCAGTTTTATGAATGTCTTTGTTTGGTGGGGTAGCCGTAATTCCGCATAAAATCACCTTTTCAATAAGCAAAGCATCGGAAGTGCGAAATACTGAACCGATGTTATTGCAACTCCTGACATTATCCAACACGACCGTGATCGGAGTTTTGTCGGTCACTTTATATTCATCAACCGACAGACGATCGAGTTCTGTATTCTTTAATTTGCGCATTTTTCAAAAGATTGACTATTTGACCATTTACTATTTACAATTTGAAGTCATTGCTGGCAACATAAATGGTAAATAGTAAATGACTAAATTGTAAATAATTAGATTTTCTTCCTCCGGATTGGCATCGACATGCATCGTGCACCTCCACCGCCGCGGGCCAGTTCCGATCCAGGAATTGTGACCACGCATTTACCATCCGGAATTTCGCAAAGTCCGTTCAACAGATCTTTTGCCGGAATAATCTGGAATCCATTGCGGTTGAGTTCATCAATCGTGTGTACATTTCGTTCGTAGCCGATGACTTTTCCGGGGGCGAAAGCAAGAAAGTTGGCGCCACTGTGCCATTGTTCCCGTTCCTGAGTCCAGTTGTCAATTCCACCACCGCACTGAATCGGATTCATGTCGATACCCAGTTTTTTCAAGGCTTTCGGCAGATTTTTCTGTTCCTGAATGTTAATCACCTTCCCATTTTCAATCTGAATATGAATGGTATGAAACCGGTTGGTTCCCATGATCAAAGGTTGATAAACCATGCATGAATCTGCATCCAGAAAAGTGAATACCATGTCCAGATGGATGAAAGATTCCGGAGTATCAGGCAGTTCCTGAATGAGAATATGCTGCATGCCGCCTTTTTTTGATTTGATATTCTCGAGAATGAAATCGATTCCCTGGGTGCTGGTACGAATACCGGTACCAATCACCAAAACATTTTCACGTCCGACCTGAAAGTCGCCGCCTTCAATCGAAATTCCCGGAAAATTCGCAATGTTTTCAGGAGTATTCGGATTAATTGTGCTTGTTCCGATCAATGGATGATTGGTGAAAATGGCGTTCATAATCACAGCCTCGCGATCGCGTACTTTGCTGGCCATTTTGCCAATCAGCACTTCATTTCCAAATGACATGGAGGCATCGCGGGTAAACAGAAAATTATGCAGTGGTCGAAGACTGAACCGTTCCTGGCTCAGGTAGCGGGTCAGGTTATTCCGTTCAAGGTAAACGCCCTGAATGAGCTGGCGTGCAAGTTCCGGAGCATCCTGTTCCATTAGTGTTCCAAGAATATCCAATGCGCCTTCATTGTTGCAGATTTCTTTGAGTAAAGCAGTTTTTACCTCCTTGATTTTCAGAATATCGGAAAGGAGATCCTTTACTTCGAAGGTTTGCGTAACCTTATTCAGTACATTCTTAAATGTTGAATACTCCTCAGCAGCCACCGATAAATTCAGTATATCGCTGTAAAGCGCGCGTTCTGCATTTTCAGGAGTCATTTCTTCAACTTCCTGACCAGGTGTATGAATGATGACGCCCTCCAGTTTACCAAATTCAGAACAAACTTCAATTTGTGTTTTTTGATCTCGCAGCATAAATTTTAATTTATCGTTCAAAGATACAAACATTGAACTTCAGGAAACAGTAAACTCCTACTTATCGCTTCAGTTTAATAACATATATCTGTATCTTTACGGAAGAATTTCAAACGATGAGACTGTCTGTTACATTGATTCTTATATGTTTTTTTTATCTGGCTCAAGCTCAGCCTCAAAAGCCATTTTTATCTCGTTTCGATTCGATTGTTGTAGTTGATGGCGACACCTTACCTCATTTTAATTTGCATGGAATTAATGTTTTTCCTGAAAAGAAATTCAAAAACAGGTTTGATGAACAGCAATACTGGAGGTTGGTGATGAGGGTAAAAAAGGTTTTACCCTATGCCAGGGAAGCTGCCGTTCTGCTGAAAAAATATGAGATGGAAGTTCCAGCCGATGCGAAAGGAAAAGACCGCCGGGCATACATCCGCAAAGCTGAAGATGAATTGATGAAAAAATATGAATCTACATTTAGAAAGATGTCAATCAACGATGGCCGGGTATTAATTAAGCTGATTGACCGTGAAACCAATACGGTTTCCTACGACATTATCCATGAATTAAAAGGTGGATTTTCAGCGACTTTCTGGCAAGGTGTTGCCCGTATTTTTGGAAATAATTTGAAGACACAGTATGATCCTTTGGGAGAAGATCGCGTAATCGAAATAATCGTTCAGTGTATTGATATGGGAGTTATCTGAAATTGTTGAAGCGAAATAAAACTGCAAAGTCAATTAGTTGTCATTAGTTTCACGTCATTTAATGTCATTCCTTGTTGTTATTCGGGAAAAGCATAGTTGTCATTGGCAATGAATGACTTAATGACTTTGAATGACAATTATTCACCTGCAACAATAGTTCAATTCGCTTCAGGAGAAAGGACTTTTCACTTTCCTTTTCCTTTAACGCACTCCATGATGGTGTAAATCAGTATCTTGAAGTCAACGTATAGCGAAATATTCTTCAGGTAAACCATGTCATATTGAAGCCTTTCTACCATCTCATCAACATTTGAAGCATAGCCATATTTTACCTGGC
>CAILJH010000243.1 GCA_903834475.1 uncultured Prolixibacteraceae bacterium
ACTTATGTTCGTAATTCATTTTTAGTCCCTTGATCTTATTTCGGTTCAGATATACAGAATAGATTGATTCTGCTATTACGTCCATGTGTGCTTGTGTATATACCCTTCTTGGTATTGTAAATCGTTCCAACTCCGGTTTAGGGTAATAATTTTGAGCGTTTGATTTTCTGCCGGCCGATACAACTCCTCTCTCCATCGTCCTTACACCCGAATCAATATATACTTCAGCACTTAAAGTTTGTGCGGGGAATTGATCTTGTGTAAGATGTGGCAGAAATTTTTTAGCAGCTACAAAAATTCCATGCCCCGATTGGAAGAACAATTGGAATCCCATATTCAATCATCTTATTGCCAAGGTATTCGACCTGTCCTATCCGGGCATGAATGTGAGCATCACTCAGGCTTTCTTCAATACCAATGGCCATAGCTTCCATCATCATGCCTGCCCATTGCCTGTCACTCATCGCAGATGTGCCGCTATCGGTCAGCAGGTCTATGTATTCGTCTTCTGATTTAAGCAAAAAAGTATTGAGTCCGGCTGCTTTAATTGCTTTGAGCCGTTGTGGCCTGTCGGTCATTTTCAATAACTCTACCATCTTCATCTTATAAAGCTCTGCCCACGAATGTTTAATTGATTCATAGTTTTGGTTTTCACTAACGGGTGTAAGTTATGGATAGGTGTCAAAATTACCCCTGAATTTTGTCAGCCGTGAGTTTTCTTCATTTTAATTGTGTAATTGTTTTACAATATCAATAAGGCGTTAAGAATGGCTTTTTGCAGCTTGTGCATGCTAACCTGATTGAAATCAGCTTTCCCATGGTAACAACAAAGTACATTTACGCTGCAGCAAAACAAAACGCTGTACAACACAATGGCAAAAATACGGGCTGACAGCCAATGGTGGAAATGGGGCGAATCGAAAAAGAGAAGATCATTGCCTGATGTTCCCAAGTTCAAAACTTACATTGAAAATCTGTGGGGTAAAACCTTCGATGATAAAATCCAGGTGAAGGAGGATTTCGAAGTTATTTCTGATGAAGCCCGGGCTGAAAATATATTCCGGATTTTTAATGACAAACTTCCAGGCATACGTAGTTCAAAAGATCCTGCAGTCCGGTTACAAAAATCCTTGGGGAAAAGTTATCCCGATTTGCTTTCTGCTGTTTCAGGTTTGCCTATTGAAATTCCGGATGCTGTTCTGTTTCCTAAAACACATGAAGATGTATGCGGTATTTTAAATATCGCTTCAGAAAACAGCATACTCATCTTTCCTTTCGGTGGCGGAACGAATGTGGTTGGGGCTTTCAAAATCCCTTCCCGCAAAGCGCAGCCCTGTATTGCAATTGATTTAGCAGATATGAATCAACTTATTTCACTGGATGCCGAAAATGGTACTGCTATATTTCAAAGTGGTATTTATGGCCCGGCACTCGAAAAAATATTGAACGAAAAAGGCTTTACGTTGGGTCACTTTCCCCAATCCTTTGAGTTCTCCACGCTGGGTGGATGGATTGCTACCCGCTCGGCTGGTCAGGAGTCCTCGACTTATGGCCGGATTGAAGATA
>CAILJH010000244.1 GCA_903834475.1 uncultured Prolixibacteraceae bacterium
ACGGTATAAAGTCCGTAAGTCACCTGATCGATGTTGCGTCTGGAACTGTCGAGCCAAATCAGCGGACCGTAAGATTCTTTCGAATTAAAATTGTAAACCAGACTGTCGAACTGAATTGCTTTTTTCTTCCAGTCGATTATTCTCAGCGGCTGAGGTAAATTCGGCATCTGCTCAACGCGTTGCAATGAGGTTTGGACCACCGGGTCGCCAAGTTGTGGGTTGCAGGAGAATATTCCTGCAAGTAATAAAAGAGCTAATATTTTTATTGTTAGTTTTTTCAAGTCCCGGCCTGAAAGGCCAATATATTTCAGCCCAGGGCACCGCCCTGGGGTAATGTGATTTCTGTAAAACCCGTCCTCGATAACAGGATAATTAAGGCGAAAAACTTCATTCGGACGCAATTGCAATCCATTATTTTCTGGTTGGCATTGGGATTTTTGCCTTTTCGTCCGAAACAACATAAACCCTTCGAAAATCATTTTTGCGCGGACGATTCTCCCGTTTGATTTTAACCCCAGGGCGGTGCCCTGGGCTATATTAAGCTGTCCTTTCAGGACGGTTTCATTTTCGTCAACCATTATTTTATCGTCCTTTTTCATTTTTCTACGCTGTAAGATTCTTTCATGATGTTTTTAGCCAGAGGAATTGATAACATCTGCAGCACGGCAACAATGATCAGAGAATAGCGAAGTGCGAAGGTTTCTGAAACGTAAAAAGCAAGGAAGATGAATAAGCCTAATCCGGCGACTCTACCGGTATACAGGCCAAACTCATGGTTGAGGATATAGGCATATTGATTGCGGTTTTCGCGTTTCGAAACCACATCAATTACCTTCATCATGATCGGATAATAAGCCAGATCGTGCAGAGGCTGGAAAAATACCTTGCACAACACAAATACCATCACGCCAAACATGGAAAGTTCGATGCCATTGACAACTGTTCCAATCAGGAAAAGCGTAATTCCAAAGCCGAAAATGAGAATGCGGTGTTTAGGTTTCGCAAAACGACCTAACAGGTAAATCAAAATGGCAGTTAATCCGCCGCTGATTCCCTGAATCAGTCCGAGCGAGCCTTCTTTACCTACATATTTCATGATCAGCATGGCCGGAGCGGTTACCAGGAAGCCCTGAACCAAGCCCTTTAGCATGGCCAGTAAAATCTGTTTGTTCCAGAGCCGGTCGAACCTGAAATACAGAAAATCTTTTTGAACCGGGTTTTCGAATTTGCCGCGTGCCAGTGAAAAAACAGCCAGTATGGTAACCAGAAATACGATGAGGGTCACGATTTGATAGCCTTTATAAATATTGAATTCGATTCCCATGAGGTGCATTCCGTCGATGGAAGCCAGCAAGGCTCCAATAGCCAGAGGAATGGTAATGTTGGCGATAGTAAAGAAAAACGATTCGAGTCCGAAAAAATAATTACGGTTTTCATCCTTGGTGGTGTTCAGCGCCATCAGGTAGCGGTTGGTCCAGAAAAATCCGGAAGCCGCGCCAATCATGGTTCCTGAAACAATCAACCCAAACAATTTAATATCTTTCACAAACATCATGGCTACCATCGACAAACCGCTCAGCAGAATACCAAAACTATACAGATGGGCGACTTTGAAACTCTTCAATAAAAAACCGTTCGTCAGGGAAGTAATGATGATGCCGGTATACATGGCAACCTGAAAATGGCCACATAACTGGTATCGGCAAAATACCGCATGATGTAGGCTGCCATGAAAATCTCGACAACGGGCAGCACCAGCGCATAAAGCATGTTGGTAATCAGCAATACCCGCATGTTGTGAGGCATTGAAAGGAAGAATTTAAACTCGGTAGTCAGTTTTGCTATCATTTTCAGTTTGTTTTATCTTTTTTATAATCCGGATCCATTTCCGGAGTGCGTAAACCGGCCACTTCATCGGCCATCAGGATGAACACATTCCAGCACAAACCCCGTGTTGACGGCCACCAGCTATCGGTTGTGGTCCATTTGGTTGGTGTAAATTCCTTACTGAACGGCCATTTGGGGTTCAGGTAAATTTCAGCCCAAACCCGGTTTTCCATCAGAGCATTTGCCTTTGTCCAACCATGTTTTAAACCCGTGACATAGGCACAATATTCAGCCCTGAACCAGCTTCCGCCGTTGTAATAGTATCCGTCACTTTGTCCGTTGCTATAGTTTTCGACCCCAAATTTTTCGAAAGGCTGATAATCTCCGCTGAGGTAGGCAAACCCTTTGGCATCCTTGGTCAGCCGCACGCAGATTGGTGCTGTGGTTCCCAATTCGGGATGAGGCGAGTTGGGTACTTTATTCAGAACCGGAATCTGATCGAGGTGATTTTTGACCATTTCGTCTGTCAATATTGGCCGATTGAATAGCCACAGGGAAAAGAATTCAGGTTCCAGATCCGTCAGGGTGATGATATCCGGAAAATTACGGTCGAACAAAATGTGTTTCCGTTCAGCGTCATAAAAGTTTCGGTATTCGGCTTCCGCCTTTTGGATGTAGGTTTCTGAAATATCAAAACCGAGTTCTTTAATGGTTCGCAGGGCAATGGCCAGCATTCCCTGATTCACTCCCAGACGGTCAGTCTTCGGATTGAAATCGACAATATCAACCTGACTCAGCGAGAAATGCGCCTGGCATTTTCCATCCTTGTCGGCATCAAATTCGTTCAAAACGTAATCGACCGCTTTTTTAATTTTTTCCTGCGAAAGTGTTACACCAAACCGACGTTTGTTCATCATCGCCCAAATCAGCCATTCGATGGTGGCTTCGTTGTCCTTGGCTTCAACCGATCCCATCAAAGGGGTAATGATGGTGCCGATTCCTCCTTTTGGTGCTTGGGTTTTGCCCCATTGTTCCCAGATGGAAAGATTGAGTTCTTTATTGTAGGATGATACCGTAGAAAAAAACGAATCGCGGTTGTACATGTCCGGTGCGTAATTCATGTTGGGCACGTTGAACGGCGCGAAATTGTCGACATCGGTAATCCAGGTGAGCATATTGAAATTGGCATACAGCATCTTTTCGATCTGCGATCCTTTGAAGCCTTTTCCCTCGGCTAAGCGCATTTGGGCTGAAATCATAAATTGCTGGTGCGATTTCCACGGTTCGGCAAAAATGTAAGTGGTTTTTGTTACTTTTTCGCCTATCGGAAGAATATTATATGGTTCCTGCTGTGGCTGGTGTTCGGTGAATTGCAGGTCTTTGATTTGAAGCTGGCATTCTTTTCCGGATTGAGTTCCGATAAACATGGATACCGAATCATTTTCGATGTATGGAACCAAAACGCTTCCCACAAATTGAGTCCAGTCGTTTTCAACTGCCGGAAAGTTGTCAATGTATTTGACACCATCTTCCAGTTCGGTGGTTCTTTTTCCATTTTTAATTCTGAAAAGTTTTAAGGCTACTCCCGTGTTTCCTCTGCACAAAAAGGAAATGGTGTATATTTTCTGGTCTTTCAAAGGAGCAATAAACTCAATTCCGGCTCTGTTTCCTGAATGTCCATTGATTGTAATGAGTCCATTGGTATTGTCAATTTCAGCAGTTCCTTCTTTCTGGTAAACTTCCGGCATGTTATGCACAACAGTTGAACCGGCATTGAGGTTGTACATTTCGCCAAAAGTTTGCCGGACGTATTGATTATTCCTGGCTTGTTCCGATTTAGTCGCAACAGAAAATAAGTTCGGGTCGGCTAAACGCCGCATACCCACAAAGCCACCACCGCGGCCACTGAATCGGCGACGAGTATTCCGTGTAAACTTATTTTTATAACCTGCATCGGTTAAAAAACCGACCACTGTATTATTTGAGGTAACAAAGCCTGCTGCCGGAAACATTTCATGCACCATTCCACCCGGGAAATTGTCGTATTCAAAACTTACATAGCGCTGAGGTTTTTCTGCCGGACGGGCTGTTTCCTGCAAAATGTAGTACATATTAGGCATCGAAGGCTGAACCAATTCAATCGTCTTTTTCACCAGATTGGAGCTTACAAGCTCGTATTTTACAGAAACGGACAGGTTGGCGTCAAACTCCTTGATGTAATAGTCGCTATTTAAGGTGATGGCTTTTTCATTGCCAGTCCATTTTTGACCATTCATTTGTAAATTGACATTGGTGCTCAAATCATGATTAAAAAGTTGCAGGGTAAATTCTTCCTGATTGGTTACCATTAGCTGGGTTTCGTTATAAATATCAACATGAAAACCAGTTTGGTCATCCCCGGCAACTTTCAATGAAAGCTGCTGGCTGAAAGCGCCTGAATTGCTGAATAGTGAAATCAGGAAAAGAATAAAGACCGGAAACAGGTTTTTAAGTCGTATCATTTTCGTTTCGTCTTTGTATCGTCAGTGTTGCATTAACATGATTTTGTCAGGTACCAGTCACCCCGAATTTATTTCGGGGTCTTATTCTACTATGGGATGCCGAAACCCCGCCTGACAAGCGAGCGGACAGGAAGTTCGGCATGACACTACAAGAGCGTTGAAAGTATTTCAGAAATAGAGAATCGGGCACCGCAAATCACTTCGTCGCTTGCACCATAGTACATGAAGATGTCGTCACCTTTCAC
>CAILJH010000245.1 GCA_903834475.1 uncultured Prolixibacteraceae bacterium
CGACCGGCTCAGTAAAACCCCAAGCTGGGTATTTCACGGAACTGCTGACCGTTCCATACCAATCAGTCGTTCTGAAGTGATGGTAAAGGCATTGCAAAAGCTAAAAGCAGAGGTGAAATTTACCCGTCTGGCCAACCAGGGACATGATATCAGCAAACAGTTCAACGATAATGAATTGTATGCCTGGCTTCTAAAACACTCCATTAGTAAAATGCCTTTCTGGCAGGAACCGCTGCCTTTCATGAAAATGATTGCAGCAAAGAAAATCCTGGTCAATTCTCCACTGAGGCCGATTCTTGGTTTTGCTTCCATTTCGTACGATTATCAGGGTGAATAAGTAGATCGAAACCTGATAAGTTGCCAGTTAATAGTTGTAGCTTTGAGTCCATGAAGGCAATTTTCAAATTCATAATGAAGGTCATAGGCTGGATACTGATGCTCCCCGTATATTTTTACAAATATGCTATTTCTCCACTCACTTCCCCCTCGTGCCGGCACGACCCGACCTGTTCGCAATATGCCATTGATGCCATAAAAATTCATGGTCCATTCAAAGGATTTTGGTTAGGAACAAAAAGGATTTCCAAATGCCATCCCTGGGGCACGCATGGATACGACCCGGTGCCGCCGAAAAAGGCTAGCCCCTCTAAATCTCCCCGAAGGGGAGACTTTTAAAAATTCACACAAATCTTCGCATTCCGGTTCTTGCTCACCTCCATTTTGGAGGGGTTGGGGGAGGCTTTCGTTTTTATTCCGGAAATCGAACTATCTTTGGTTGAAAATGTTTAATCGCTTCAGTATTCAATCCGTTATGAAGAAATTAATCTTTGTCTTTTTTGTAATCTTGTTTGCCTGTCAGCCAAAACAAAAAGAGCTTGCGAACATGATTTCAGTGAGCATATTGCCGCAGAAATATTTTGTGGATCAGATAGCTGGTCAGCTTGTTCAGGTGAATGTTCTGGTTCCTCCCGGTTCCAGTCCTCACAACTATGAAATACTGCCTTCTCAGATGAAAGATCTGGCCCGGTCAAAAGCGTGGTTACAGATCGGACTTTTGACTTTTGAAGATGCCTGGAAGACCAAGTTTGCTGAAATCAACAGAAACCTGATCATTGTAAATAGTTCGGAAGGTGTCCAAACCCTTTCCGGAATCAAAGACTCAGACCATGATCATTCCGGTGTTTTCGATCCACACATTTGGCTGGCTCCTGCCGAGGTGAAAATCATGGCTGCGAATATCCTGAAAACTTTGAACCTTGCTTTTCCTCAGAACAAGCCTGCATTCGAGATAAATTACAGCCGTTTTATCCTGAAAGTGGATTCACTTTCAGCACAAATTCAACAGCAACTGGCTCCGTTGAAAAACCGGAATATTCTGATTTTTCATCCGGCACTGGCCTATTATGCCCGGCAGTTCAATCTGAAACAAATTCCACTCGAACTCGACGGGAAAGAGCCTTCGCCCAAACATATGAAAGACATTGTGGATTTGGCCCGAAAAGAAATTATCCGGATTATCTTTATTCAAAAGGAATTCGATTCAGAAAATGCGCTGCAATTGTCACGCGAAATTGGTGGCGAAGTGGTCGTCATCGATCCGCTGGACTACAATTGGGAAAAGCAAATGCTCGATATTACACAGAAAATAGCTTCTCAAAAATGAAGAAACTGCTTGAAATAAAAGACCTTTCAGCCGGATACGATGGGAACATCGTGTTGGATAATGTTTCTATGGAAGTTTTTTCCGGTGATTTTATCGGGGTAATTGGGCCAAACGGTGGCGGAAAAACAACTTTAATCAAAGCCATTCTGGGGCTGATTAAACCAATTTCAGGAGAGTTGAATCTGCACATCAGCAAAACCAATATTGGATATTTGCCACAGGTGAACCAGATTGACAAACGCTTTCCGATTTCGGTGATCGATGTGGTGCGTTCAGGGAAGGCTGATTCGGCGCTATTTTCATCGTTCCGCAAAAACACTTCAGAAAAAGAAAAGGCAGAATCATTGTTGGCTGAAATGGGCATTTCGTCTATCCGGAACAAGGCCATCGGAGAACTTTCAGGAGGGCAAATGCAGCGCGTTTTTTTATGCCGGGCGCTGATGAATAATCCGGAATTGCTGGTTTTGGATGAGCCAAGCACCTATGTTGACAATAATTTTGAAGGAGAATTATACCTGAAACTGAAAGAATTAAACGAGCAAATGGCCATTATCCTGATTTCGCATGATGTGGGAACAATCTCGTTTTTTGTGAAAACCATTGCCTGTGTCAACCGGAATCTGCATTATCATCCGAGCAACATCATCACCGAAGAACAGTTAACATCTTATAATTGTCCGTTACAGATTATCACCCACGGAAATATTCCGCATACCGTTTTGAAGTTACACGACGAACACGAACATCATGAACATACTCATTGAGCTGTTTTCATACGATTTCTTCGTTAACGCATTTCTGGCTTCGCTCCTGGCAGCCATCTCGTGCGGGATCATCGGAACCTATATTGTTTCGCGAAGGATTGTTTTCATCAGCGGAGGAATAACCCACGCTTCATTTGGCGGAATTGGAATGGGCTATTACCTGGGAATTAATCCGCTGGTTGGAGCTGGCATTTTTTCGATCTTATCCGGAATGGGAATTCAGCTTTTCAGCAGCAAAGGAAAGGTTCGGGAAGACTCGTCGATTGCCATCTGGTGGTCGCTTGGAATGGCGATCGGGATCATTTTCGTTTATCTGACTCCCGGTTATGCTCCCAATTTGATGAGCTATCTGTTTGGAAGTATTCTCACTGTTTCAACTGGCGAACTCTGGCTCATGCTGGCACTCGCAGTGGTCATAATTCTGTTTTTTACCTTTTTCTACCGAACCATTCTCTACATTTCGTTCGACGAAGATTTTGCAAAAACCTCTGATCTGCCAGTCAATCTGTTCAATTATTTACTGATGATCCTGATTTCTCTGACTATCGTCCTGAACATACGGGTGGTTGGTATTATCCTGATTTTATCGCTGTTGACCATTCCTCAGGCCACAGCCAATGTGCTTACCCGTGAATTTGGCCGGATGATGGTTTATTCCGTAGGATTTGCTTTTCTGGCATCATTCATCGGTTTACTGATTTCCTATTTTGCTGACATACCATCAGGCGCAACGATAATTTTTACACAGGTTGTTATCTTTGGACTTGTCAAACTGATCAAAATTTTAAAGTTCTAAGCCAAACCTAAATTCCTGAAAAACTAAACCAACATGAAACTTCTCTTGCCTGTTTTGCTCTTGTTCCTTTTCGAAGCATCCTTTTCGCAGGTTGTTAAATTAAGTACGAATATAACATTTCAGTTTGTTGAAGGTCCGGTGTGGAATGGCAAAGGAGCGCTCTATTTTTCGGATATGAATGCGAAAAAAGTGTACAAATACGTTCCGGGGGCAGGTTTTTCAGTGATCCGTAATGGTCAGGCAACCAATGGCATGGCCATGGACAGTACCGGTAATCTGCTGGTATGCGAACAGGGAACAACCAATCAGGTTGTTCGGATGGACACCCTGGGGGTAGTGAAAAAAGTGCTTGTAAACAAGTACAATAACAAAGCGTTTAATAATCCGAATGATTTATGCATGGATACAAAAGGAGGAATTTACTTTTCCGATCCTACCTGGGGCACCCAACCTCAGGATAAACAGGCTTTGTATTATATCAAGCCTACAGGCGAATGTATCCGTATCAGCGGAGATTTCCAAAAACCAAACGGCAATTGCCTTTCACCTGATAAAAAACTTCTGTATGTCGATGACTCGAATGACAAGAATGTTTCGGTCTTTGATGTTCAACCTGACGGTACAGCAATTAACAAACGGGTTTTCTGCGTGTTAAAAGTCAATACGGGCGCAGTTAGCGGGGCTGATGGGATGAGGGTTGATGCCAATGGAACGCTGTTTATTGCTTCGGCAGTTGGAGTTCAGGTTTTCGATAAAAACGGAGTCGCTGTAAAAATCATAACTATCCCGGAAACACCGACCAATGTGGCTTTTGGGGGGAAAGACTTAAAGACGCTTTTTATCACTGCAGGTACCAGTTTGTATTCCACACAGGTGGATATTCCCGGAAATCCTCTTTATACTTCAGCGCCTGATTTGGAAACATTTAACCCGATTGTTTTCCCTAACCCAACATACGGAATGATAAATATTAGCCTTACAAAATACCAGTCTCTCCATATTTACACCATTTCAGGACAGGAAGTTTTGTTCAAACGAGCTTCGTCTTGTCCGGCAAAAATCGACCTGAGTTCGCTTCAAAATGGCTGTTATATTGTGAAAATCGAAGCAGATAAAGTAGTCTATTCCTCGAAAATATTCCTCAGGAAATAAGCAGGAGAAAAATGAACCTTGAAAAATCTACGGTGGTTACCTGTTCCAATTGCGGAAAAAGTTGGGACAAAAATCTGCTTGAAAAATCGTGCAGCAACTGTTTTGCCTGCACCGGCTGCGAAACTTACCTTTGTCCGGAGTGTCGGTACGAGATTGTGGTTGTGCCTATAAAACCTATGAAAAGGACTTTCCGGGAAGAATAAATTGTTCGAAATCTGTAATATGGCGAATCATTGTGTCGTATTAACACATTGAAGGATAGAAATTGTCCTTGTTAATTCGCTAATCTAAAACATTTAGCCATTTTTGTAACAGAAAAACCTAATCTGATAAACGTATGAACCGAAATGCCATGTTAATTCTTTTCGCTTTTCTTTTCATGATTTCTGAAGTATCGGCGACAGATATCCAAAAAGACAGCATAACCAATGCAAATAAACCTGTCAGGACATACACCACTACCCGCCTAACGACAGCTAAACCAACTATTGATGGAAAACTCAACGATCCCTGCTGGAACACCGGAGAATGGAGCGGCGATTTTACCCAACTGCTCCCCAAGGAAGGAGCTAAACCAACTCAGGATACGAAAATAAAGGTTTTATACGACGACAGAAATATTTATGTGGCCATACGGGCTTTTGATACGGAACCATCAAAAATATCCCGAAAATTGGGCCGCCGCGATGAATTGTATGGCGATATGGCAGGAATCAATTTTGACAGCTATCACGATCATCGCACCGGATTTGAATTTTCGGTAACTGCTGCAGGCCAGAAAATTGATTTGATCTTGTTTAATCCGATGGCCTGGGATTTGAATTGGAATGCTGTGTGGTATGTAAAAACAGGACTGGAAGATTCTGCCTGGGTTGCCGAATACGAAATTCCCCTAAGTCAGCTGCGATACAGCAGCGATAAGGATCAGGTTTGGGGAATGCATGTCTGGCGGTGGATAGACCGTTTGTCCGAAGAAAGTGACTGGGAAGTCCAATCGATGTCTGGCCCTGGAATGCTTTATGCATTTGGGGAACTGAAGGGAATTAAGGATATTCCAAAATCACGACGGATTGAAATTATGCCCTATACGGTTGGAAAGCTAAAGACATTTGAGAAAGTTCCGTTGAATCCTTTTGCCGATAAAGGCCGGTCGTTTCTGGGGAATGTCGGTCTGGATGCCAAAATCGGACTAACCAGCAATTTCACTGCCGACCTGACTGTGAATCCTGACTTTGGACAGGTTGAATCTGATCCTTCGGTAATGAACCTGACTGCATTTGAGACTCTTTTTGAAGAAAAAAGGCCATTCTTTCTGGAAGGATTAAACATCTTCAAGTTTGAAATGGGCGATGCCAACCTTTTCTATACCCGACGTATTGGACATACACCCGAATATAAACCCGAACTTGCAGGAAACGAATACCTTAAATATCCTGACAATACCTCTATCTTAAGCGCTGTAAAAATTAGCGGTAAAACTTCCAACGGATTGGCCGTTGGTGTTTTGCAAAGTTTGACGGCAAACGAAAATGCTCAGTTGTATTCAGGAGGAAAAACAAAAGACCTGAGGGTTGAACCGCTTACAAGCTTTACTGTTGGACGTGTACAACAGGATTATAAAGAAGGGAATAGCACATTGGGAGCCATTTTTACGTCTACAAACCGATTTATCAACGATCCTTATTTAGAAGGACTGAACCGGAATGCATTTACCGGAGGAATCGATTTTCTCACCCAATGGAATAAAAAGGAGTTCTTCCTCGATGCAAAATTTATTGGAAGTTCGATCAGTGGAAGCACTGATGCAATCAGCAACCTACAACTTTCGTCTGCCCGCTACTATCAGCGGCCAGTTGCCAGTCGCATAAAGTACAATCCTTCACTGAATCAGCTTTCCGGGCAGGGAGGACACATTAAAGTCGGAAAAGGAACTGGTTTGTTTCGTTATTCGGAAGAAATTAACTGGAAATCGCCGGGTCTGGAATTAAACGATGTGGGTTTTATGCAAATGGCCGATCAGTTTAAGCAGGAAACTGAAATATCGTATTTTGTCAATAAACCGGTATCCATTTTCCGGACTTATTCTGTTGGACTTCATCAGGGAAACAATTGGGATTATGCCATGAATTATGAGAATTCATCATTCTTTTTTACTTCAGCATTTGAATTTCTGAACCGTTGGGGTGTTGCACCGTCGGTTCATTATGGAACTGACTGGCTGAATACCCGGATTCTTCGTGGCGGACAGGCTGTATTAATACCTTCAATCTGGGAAGGAAATCTCATGGCTCATACCGATGTGGCAAAAAAATTCTTTGTAAATGTCAGTGCGATCAAACAAAGTTCCGGGAAAGACAATTACCGGAATAGCTCCTATCTGGCTTCTGCTACAGTCATTCCGTACAATGAATTGAAACTTTCACTAAGCCTGAATTATTCGAAAACTTTGGATAATCTGCAGTATGTCGATACCAAAATTCTGAATACCGGAAATAAATACATTCTGGCACAGCTTGATCAGAAAACGCTTGGCGCCACCTTTAGGGTCGATTACTTCATTACTCCGGAAATTTCACTTCAGTACTATGGAAGTCCATTTGCATCCATTGGTAAATATTCCGAATTCAAAGAAATTACCAATGCCCGGGCAAAAGAATACACTGACCGATTTTCGGTCTTGAATCCAACGCTTCTTGGAAATGAATATGTGTTTGGATCCTATTCTGTCGGCAATCCTGATTTTACATTTAATCAGTTTCGGTCGAACCTGGTATTTCGCTGGGAATACCGTCCCGGATCGCAGTTGTTTTTTGTTTGGGGTAACGAACGAACCAATTGGAAAAACGACAGTTCATCTTCGGCAGGAAATGCAATAAGTCAGTTAGTAGATGTGCATCCAAACAACATTTTCCTGATTAAACTGAGTTACTGGTTTTCGTTGTAAATGCTACTGAAATTAAAGGCTTTATAACCGATGTCTGAGCTTGTCGAAGACCGGTGTCTGAGTTTGTCGAAGTCTGGTGTCTGAGCTTGTCGAAGACAAAAAAGGGACTTCTGAAAAGAAGTCCCTTTTTAATGAATTAAATTTCGATTAGTTGAATAGGTATTTAACGCCAAACATCATTTGCCATCTTGAACTAATACCTGTTGAGTTTTGGTATGGTTGAGTAAATGGAGTTGTTCCTGTTTGGAAAGGAAGTGAGAATGAAGGAGTTTTTCCATCGGCAGCTAAGCCTTCATATTTTAAGATATTTGTTGCTGTAGGAATTTTAACTACACCCCAATCCCGGTTGATGAAGTTTCCGGCATTAATCACATCCAATGAAAACTTAAGCGTGTGAGTTTCTTTACCAACATTAAGTTTTACATCTTGTGTAATGTTCAAATCCAATTTACTATAGTATGGCGCTACAGTTGCATTTCTTTTAGCGTACTGACCTCTGTGAGTATTCAGGTAAGTTGAATTAGAAATGAAAGCGTCTAACTGTGACCAAATTTGTGCGGATGTTCTTGTATCAGTAACACCTGTCGTACCTGTTCCTAAACCGCCTGAGTTAACTTTAACCAGACTAATATCAGTTGCTGTTTTTGGAATATACATCAAGTCGTTACCTGAATTACCATCACCATTTAAGTCGCCATTATAAACATAGGAATTTACACCATTGTTAGCCAACTCATAAATTGCTCCAACAGTTGTGGAAAGAAAATCTCCTTCATTGATTTTGTAAGCGAAGTTGGCAATAATCCGGTTCGGTTGGTAATAAGAAGCATAACCCAGATTAGCTGAATTAGGATCCTGATTGGCAACAGGTGCTGCACTCCATAATGAAGATGCGGTTGATCCACCTTCTGCAGTGTTCTTCGATACTGAATGGGTATATGCAATACCATAGGCTAAATTTTCAGCAGTCCGTTGAATTTTTCCAGTTAATGTGTAAGTATAACCTTGACTTGAGTTACTCATTAAGATTGCATTACCAATATTAGGATTTTCCAGGCTCGCTGTTGGCACACCAGCATAATATTTATTCGAATTGGCAACCGTTAAGAAACGAGTTCTGTTATCAACACCACCCAATGCAAATCCGTTGGATTCATTTAAGTTGATGTTTGAGTAATAAACTGCGTTAATGTCCTGAGTATAATTGTATTCAGCACCAACTACCCAGCCACCGTCTAATCTTTTATCAACGGCCAAAGATGATTTCCAGGCTGTTGGATATTTGAATTTACTTGAAACCAATGCAGTACTGTAAGAAGAATTAGCAGCTCCCGCTGTTGGCAGGTAGGCGGTAGGGTCAGCATTAAATGCTACTTTGCTTTTGGTGAATGAACCAAATTGAATACCATTGTTCGAAGCCTGGTTGGAAATCCAAACGAATGGCGGAGGTCCTGCGAAGATACCAGTACCACCTCTGACTTGTAAGGTTTTATCACCCATAGGATTCCAGTTGAAACCTAACCGTGGTGAGATAATAACATTATTCATTGGTGCTTTACCAATGTTATACGACGAACCATCTTTGAATTTTAATGCATCAAAGGTTGGATTATCTGTCATTACCTGTTTGTAGAGGGTTTCATCAAATCTCAAACCAACAGTTAGGGTGAAATCATTGGTTACTTTCCACTTATCCTGAATGAACTGAGATAACTCTGTTGATCCGGCATTAGCCCAAGGGAAAACTCCACCAGGTAAAGCCGAATATTGCAGGTAGTATGATTTTGCGTTTGCAGTTCCGTTTTTTGCTGAATTATAGAAGTCAGTCAAACTATTGAATTGATAAACACCTTGATAACCTGGTGCAAATGCGTTTTGATATTTCTTAATTGAGTTTTGAGTACCTACGGTGATTTCATGAGCACCTTTGTAATAAGTCAGGATGTCGTTTAATTGTAAAACATCGGTATTTAACTTGTTGTTGTAGGTGTACATTTCATAACCAAAAGTGGTATAAATGTTTCCATTGTTCAAAATATCAACCAATGGAAGGGTTTCACTGTTGGAATGAGGAGAACGGAAATCTCTCAATGCCGTGTAACCAACCTGTAATTTATTCGACAACCTGTTGTTGAAATGAGTATTCAATTCAGCAATTAAAATATTGAAGTTGTTGTTGATCACATAACCACTGCCATAGAAAGGCATTGAATAGGTACCTGGCTGTCCACCGGTTGTTTGACCTGAACCTGGTCTTGAAGTGGAGGCAAATTGATCGGCAGAAGATTTTAAGTAATTATACTTCAATGTGAAAGTATTCTTACTATTAATGTTCCAGTCTAATTTGGCTGTTACTTTATCAGAATAAGTTTTGAAGGTATAACTTTGGAAAGCACCAGGGTCATATCCGTACTTGGTTTTTAAGAAACTGGATAAAGCGGCTAAAGTATCTGCGTTTGCCTGAGAATAGTTTCCACCTGCAGCATGAGCTGCATCCGAAGGCGCCATGGAAGTCGCTGGAGCATCTTGCCTGACTCGTTCACCACTTACGAAGAAAAACAATTTGTCTTTGATAATTGGCCCACCTAAACTAAATCCTCTGATGGAATAATCAAAAGGAGTTTTTACAACGGTAGTTGGCCCGGCAGTGTAACCTAAATAATTTTCATTTCTGGAATATTGGTAAACACTTCCTTTAAATTTATTTGTACCACTTTTAGTTACAGTGTTTACACC
>CAILJH010000246.1 GCA_903834475.1 uncultured Prolixibacteraceae bacterium
AATCTCGTCAATCCCCTCAATCTCCAACAATCCCAACAATCCCATCAATCCCATCAATCCCAACAATCCCATCAATCCCCTCAATCCCCTCAATCCCCTCCTTGTCTCCCCTTCCCCTTGTCCCCCTGTCCCCTTGTCCCCCCGTCGCCCTGTCTCCCCGTCTCCTCGTCTCCCGTCCTACCTGATCCCTGCTTTTTTCCTGATCTCCGCCGGGATGGCCTCTTTATTCACCATAATGGCAATGGTATTCAATCGTACATAAGCCTCCGAAATATTCAGGTACCCTCCGTTGCTGTTGCTGTCGGCAGCCCAGGAGTTTTTGGTGCGGAAATAACGTTTCCCGTTCTGATCGGTTACCGTGCCTGTAATATGCATGAGGTGGTCGTCAGTAGATGAAAAGTTATCAAAGGCCGCCTGCCGCATCCCGGGGCTGACATTTTTCTCCGGAACGGGTTTCGTAAAAGTATAAAACTGCAGCTTGCGTTCTTTTTCAGTAAGTTTTTCCCACTTGCTTCGTTCGCCTGGCTCCAGGTTGTCGATGTTTATCTCGGGTACTATGGCTACTCCGTTCTTATGCGAAAATCCTTTATCGCTTACATCTCCGTCCCAGGCTAAAGTGTACCCTTTTTTAAGTGAATAATCCATGATCTGAATCAGTTCATCCAGGGGTACATTATAATAGTTCCCCCCTGACCAGTTATCCGGTATTTCGAGAGAAAAAGAGGAATAATACGGATGATGGCTGTAGGACGTAATTTCAACATAATCGTCAGGGTTAATTTTTTGGCCAAATTCCATCGGACTTGAGTTCTGTGCGCCAAATACTTCAGGTACCTTGCCCATGTACACATCGAGTACCCCTGCAATGGCCTGGGTCCATTCGGGCGACAGTTTGCCTGCCGGATTTTTGGCGATGGCCTCAACCATGGCCGCAAGAACCGCTTCCAGTTCGGCGTGTGCAGGCCTGGTTTGCCCGTTAGCTAATCCTGAATATGCTGATTCAGTTATCATTCCGTGCTGCCGCAGCACATTCATCACATCGTGGGCCTGGCCTCCCTCTCCGAAATTGGCAGTGCCGTGCAACCTCACATAATTCAGGGCTTTGGTTTGGTATGCCTCACGAACAAAATACATCTCCGAAAGATTAAATGTATCCTTTGTGGTTCGCAGCAATTCCGATTCAAGAAACGAAGTGGTGGCGAAACTCCAGCAGGTTCCCGTCGAAGCCTGATCCTTAACGCTGGTGGCCGGAAGGTCAATTATCGTAGTAAAAACAAATTTTTCGGGTATGGAATCCTTTGGTGACTGGGCATTAAGTTGAATGCTAAGCAGGAGCAGGCCTGCTGTGACGAGTTTTTGGGGCAGTTTCATGAGTTGTGAAATTTTAGAGAGGGCAAATGTAAGGAAAGCATTGTTTTTCAAATCAGAAATTCTGGAAAAGCTTTGCGTTTAAAAAAGAAAACCCCCGGAATGAAAATTCCGGAGGTCTTCCAAAGCCAGGGGGCCTGCTTTTTATCAGGCTGCCAATGCCGTATAACTACTAAGCCGATTAATTATGGCAGTATAGCAATTGAGTTCTGTACCAAAGCCGTGGAATATTTGTTATTATGAACGCCAAGGCTGTATTCTCTCAGGCAAAGCTGGAAGTTGATAATGGCTCCCATTTGTGCATTGGTGAGGGTAATTTTAGGCAAAGCTGCATTGATGTCCTTCTGAGCCTGGGTAAATGAGCTTGAACTTGGGTTCTGGAATGTGCCGCCAGGATTGTTGGCAATACCTGCAGGGTTATTGATAGGATCATAAATGTTCAGGTAACCATCATATTTGTTGGTTGTTTTGGTAGCCCAAAGATTGGTGGTAGCATCAGGATTGCGGTTGAGAATATCAACACCGTTGATTTTCAGTTTGGCTGCAAGATCATCAAGTCCTTTTTTAGCAGCTGCTGTAACAGCTGCAAGAGTAGTTGAAGTTGAGCTCATGTCGGTATGACAACCTGCTTTGTTACATCCGTTGAAGTTACCGGCTGCAAAGAAAGTATGACCACCTGATTTACCGTTCAGAGGTGCCATATGGCAATCCTGGCAGGAAGCAATAGTGGTATGTACTGAATTGGCATAAGCCACAGTACCTGGGAATTCAACGCCGCCTTTACCTACATAGATAGCACCAACGGTACCGTAGTGAGTATGGGTTCTGTAACCCGGTTTCAAAAGGTTCAATGTGTTAGCCTGAGCTGCATCGTAGAAAACAGCAGTGGCGTTTGAAGCCAATGCAGTGTAGTTCAGTACATTACCATCACCGTTTGATGCAGTGAAAGGACGTGGCTGATGACATTTGATACATAAGTTGCTGATTCCGCCTTCGGCAGGAGCATCAAATGTTTGGGCACCGGCCCACATGGTACTCGAAACAGGAGCTACCGTGGTTAAAGGAGATAAATCTTCCTTACCGTAGGTTGTATGCAAACTGCTGTGACAGGTATTGCAGGTAATTTCCCCGATTGCTGCTGAAGCAACTGATGAATAATTATTCACCCATTTGTTGGTTGTAGCATTCAAACTGAAAGTCGATGGAACATTGTTAGCACAAACATACTTGAAAGCTTCTGATTCGTGACATGGACCGCATGAAGCATTGCCGGCTTCGCCGAATGAAGCTTCACCATAACTGTGTTTCGACATTTCATATTGGGTAGCTGCCATGGTAACAGTAGCAGGGTTATGACATTCAGTACAGGTAGTACCGCCATCAACACCATCTTTACCATTTGTTCCATTGGTACCGTTGGTACCGTTAGTTCCGCTTGCACCTGCAGGGCCCATAGCGCCTTCTTTGGTACATGCTGAAAAAATACTGGCTCCGATAAGCAGGAAGCCAATACCGATTACTAAGAGATTTTTTTTCATAAATTGTTGGTTTTGTTTTGTTTATGTTTGATTGTTAGGGTTTCGGTTTACTGAGATGACATGGCTCAGTTGTGAATTAAATAACACTACAAAAGTGTTGTAATATTTCATCAATCGGGCAGATTATCCGATGATATATTTACAGGTATACGAGGTAATTTTCCCTGATTTCGTTGATATATATCAATTATTGAATACATATAAATATAATTGATAGGTGATTATATATTTTATTCACTGCAAATTGATTGCTGAAAATGGAATCGGAACTGAAACCGGATGCTATCGGAACGGAAAGAAAAAACCCTGTTGAAAAGTGAGATTTTTCAACAGGGTCATTATGAGGTAAAATAAACCGGATTTCAGCCGGAACTATTTTCCGGAATTGGCAGTTACCCAGTCAATTGAATTTTGCAGAATCTGCAAAGCGTAGGTTGGGTTGTGAACACCTTTCGATAATTCGCTGTTGATGTATCCATAATTGTAAGCTGCACCCAGTTCACCGTATTTCCATTCACGGCCGATTCTTTTTGCATAATCAGCATCAACGGCAATAGTAACTGTATTGGTATAAAGTACTAAGCCTGTTTTAGGATCGACAGTGTTAGCGCTAACCAATGCTGTAGCATAGGTGTCAGTTGATTGAGTGGTTGGGAACAAAACTCCGAAGAAATCGTGGGTTGGTTCGGCACTGTACGATACGGCTCCGGTGGTAGCATTCACTGATTTCTTGAAAATTTTCTTTGAGGTCAGCAGTTCGCCAAGTTCTATCCTTTTAGCATCGATAAGGGTCTGAATAGGAGTGATTTTGTCGGCACCACTATGACAGGTTGTACATTCGCCTTTGTTAACGATCAGGGAGTGACCTCCGGTATTCGAAATAGGGTCAAATTTGTTCATGTGGCAATCGGTACAGGCAGCATCGGAGTGTTTCCAGGTGCGTGTGTACACTTTACCTGCATATTCGTATCCGTTGATACCGGCAAACAGATTGGATTGGTTACCATCATGTACTGAGAAACTGCGTCCAACCTGGTATTTCACAGTTGCATTGTCATCGGTATTGGTGAACGGGAAATAAGGAAGCTGATCGAAAGCTACGTTTTTGCTGGTAGTAGCATCGAAATAGGTAAGGGAAGTAGCTCCGCGGATCTGGTGACAGGTAACACAAAGGTTATTGATGGTTCCAAAATCGGTTGAAGTCAGATTTTTATTGTAGTTCAGATAAATAGGGGAGTTCGTGCTCAGGATCTGTGAAACGGTATCGCCTGTGAAATCAAATCCTTTGTGTTCGTGGCAGGTTTTGCAGTTGATTCTGGTGGCAGCAGGCATATCGTTCGTTGCAACAAAGGTTCCGCTGGTAGTAATCTGTTTGAACCCTTCGTGAGTATGACAACGGGCGCAAAATTTAGTAAACCTCGAGCTGGAAGTACCAAAATAATGTTTTGATAAATGATATTCGGCAATTTTGGTGTCAAAATTAGCTACCGTGTGACAAGCCAGGCAGGATGAATTTGCATCTTTCCCGTCCAATCCGTTGGTTCCGTTAACTCCGTTAATTCCGTTTACACCATTGGCTCCGTTGGTTCCGTTGGTTCCGTTGGTTCCGGTAGGACCGGCGGGTCCCATTGGGCCTTCCTTGCTACAGGATGAAATGATACTGGCTCCTATGAGAAGAATACCAATACCGATTGCAAAAAGATTTTTTTTCATAATTTGTTGATTTTGTTTTGTTTATGTTAGGTTAGTAGGGTTTCGGCGGTAAAATAAATGTGTTTCTGTTGCAAATATATTCACATGCAAATGTGTCAATATAATTTGGCATATAAAGGATGACTCCGATGACATATTTACAGGTATGAAGAGTAATTTCCCCGATTCTCGTTGATATATATCAGTTAAACAATATAAATATGTAAATAAAATTTACGGATCGTAGGTTTAATTAGGGTCCGCTGAAAAACAAATATCTTACATATAATCAACAAAATAGACTATTCCTATATGAATCAAATGCAAGGAAAGCACACAACACTATTCAAAATCCGTTCATTGTTTATTTCGGTGCGCTGCACCTTTTGTCATAT
>CAILJH010000247.1 GCA_903834475.1 uncultured Prolixibacteraceae bacterium
GAATATACAAAAAGGAGATCAGAAATTCGGAACTAATTGGCAATGCAAAAGTATCAGGTTTAACGGCAGAATAGAGATCACCTTGTTGAAAGATAAAATTAAATTTACATTTATTTAACTTTTTCGGAGAAACATTTAGGGCTTAGGTTGCTTATAATAATAGATTTGAAATATGTGTCAATGAAAATATTGTTTATGTTAATTGTGTTGATTGGTATGGTCCTTGGATATCTGGGGTACAAATTGAAATACACCAAGCCTAACTATCAATTCGAAAAAACAACGACTGGTCGTACGGTTAAATTTTTGGACTATAATGAATCGAAAAGATATGGGCGAAATAAAATAATTGGAATCCTTATTTTATCGGTAAGTATAGTGATTTTAGGAGTTGGTCTTGTAGCTTTGTATTTTACTACTATGTAATGCTTATCACGTTATCAAATTTGAACTGATATTTTTTAGAATGTTATTCCCCTCAACCATTTTTAACTTCTAAATGTTTTATTTACAACAATAAGACAGAACGTTATGAATCGCACTCGGCTCGAAGCTTTTAGTGATGGTGTATTGGCCATCATCATTACCATCATGGTTTTGGAGATCAAAGTGCCTCACGGCAACGACGTTGCAGCAATGAAACCTCTCATTCCGGTTGTGATCAGCTACATTTTAAGTTTCATTTATATTGGTATTTACTGGAACAATCATCACCATATGATGCATACAGTAAAACATGTAACCGGAGGCATTTTATGGGCAAATTTGCATTTGCTTTTCTGGCTGTCGCTGGTTCCGTTTACCACTGGCTGGATAGGAGAAAATCATTTTGCTCCCATCCCGATGTCCGTTTATGGTATCATATTGTTGATGGCCGCCATCGCCTATTTCATCTTGCAAACCGCAATCATCAGGGCACAGGGCGAACGTTCGCTGCTTGCCCGGGCGGTTGGAAACGACATCAAAGGCAAAATGTCTCCGATTCTTTATACACTTGCAATAGCTTCCAATTTTGTAAGCCAGTGGATTTCCGGAGGACTGTACGTTTTGGTTGCACTCATCTGGCTCATTCCCGATAAACGGATTGAAATTATATTAAGAGATGAATCCGTTCACAACAAAAAGTAATTCATAACTTTGAAGAATGACGCCTATGAAAAGCAATTCCATTATCAGTATAAAACCACTCGGCTTTATGTGGCCCGTGTCCAATCCATTTTTGTTCTGCGCGCATCATCTCGACGATTATCCGGCAGGAAATGATGAAATGGGACCAGATAAATCGCTTTTAAAAGGGCGCGATATTGGTCAGGATTTTACTATTAAAGACGGTTGGCGAATGTACCATGGCGAAACGATTCCTGGATTTCCGGCACATCCGCACCGTGGCTTCGAAACGGTAACCGTGGTCACAAAGGGGTTGGTCGATCATGCCGATTCGCACGGTCAGGCAGGCCGTTATGGTGGTGGCGATGTGCAGTGGATGACAGCAGGAGCTGGACTTCAACACAGCGAAATGTTTCCGTTACTCAATCAGGAAAGCCGAAATCCTGCTGAATTGTTTCAGGTTTGGCTGAATCTGCCCAAGGCTAAAAAGTTTGTCAAACCACATTTCAAAATGCTTTGGTCTGAAGATATTCCGCTGGTCAAAATGAAGGATGAAGATGGAAAATTGGTTGAAATCAATGTGATTGCCGGAAATTTGGAAAATGTGACTGCGCTTGATCCAGCGCCAGATTCGTGGGTGGCAGAACCGGAAAACGAAGTGGCCATCTGGACGATTAAAATGGAAGCCGGGGCGCAATGGAAAATTGAGGCAGCCGGAGAACAGGCCAACCGAACTTTGTATTTCTATCGCGGTTCCACCATCCGGATTGACGGAGATGAAATACTGGTTGAAAAGGCCATTCAGCTTAAAGCAAATCAGGAATTGATTGTTGAAAATGGCAGTGTTGACGGGTATTTCCTATTGCTTCAGGGAAGACCAATTAACGAACCGGTGGTACAATACGGACCATTTGTGATGAACACACAGGCCGAAATTCAGCAAGCTATGCACGATTACCAACAAACGGAATTTGGCGGTTGGACGTGGCCACGCCGCGATCAGGTGCATCTTCGCGAAAAAGGCCGCTTTGCCCGGCATGCCGATGGAACAGAAGAGATAAGAAACTAAAATGGATAAGCTTTTCCGCATATTTGAATTGACGAAGGATTTGGTTGATGAGATCAGAACACGGACTTATGACGCGCATTTTCATGACTTTGAAGAGCTGATTTTGATTACCCAGGGAAGTCTGGAACATTACATCGATTTTAAGGTTGAAATAGTTCAGGCGCCTGGGGCTTGCTATGTTTCGATGAATAAAATGCACAAATTGGTGCCTCACGAAGATTTGCGAGGTTGGGTCATCAATTACCAACCCGAGTTTATCCCGAATTCAAATCTGAACTTTTATTCAAACTTTTTTACCTCGACCAATATTCCACTTTCAACGGGAGCCTGTCTGGGCAAATTTACTTCCTTGTGCGAAATTATTCAGGGTGAATACCGGCAGGAATTTGTTGACCACAATACAATCCGCCATCTCACAGAAGGATTGTTGTCGATGGTTGATGCCGAACGAAAACGGAATCTGCCCATTGAAAACGTGACGAAAGCTACGCAGATTACCACTTTCAACAACTTCCTGAAAATACTGGAAGAAAATTTCAGGCGCGATGAAGGAGTTTCGTTTTATGCCGGAAAGATGAACATGTCGGAGCGAAACCTGAACCTGATCTGCAAAAACAACTTCCAGAAAAGCGTTTCCGAAATCATCGAAACACGCAAACTGATTGAAGCCAAAAACCTGTTATTGCATTCAGAAAAAACGATTTCTGAGATAGGTTTTGAGCTTGGATACAACGAAAAATC
>CAILJH010000248.1 GCA_903834475.1 uncultured Prolixibacteraceae bacterium
CGTGGTTTTGTTGCCACCGGGCAACATTCAGTTTTTCAGGATTGATCCGGTAAAAGCGGTAAATCTTGCCAACGAAAATTCCTCCACCGCCATTGATTTTAAAACAAGGCTGCTTGAGGCAGCCAGCGCAGTGAATTTTGCTAAAACAAACGGACGGTTTGATGCCAACATTCATGCACTCATCGGGCTGCAGCAATCAGGCCCGACAATTCCTGAAGCATACCTCAATCCGGCCGATCAGCGCCAGATTTCCCTGGGATTGACAATTCCGATCGTTGATTGGGGCGTGGCCCATGGAAAAATCAAAATGGCACAATCACAGGAAGATATCGTTAAAAATTCTGTTGAACAGGAAACAATTGATTTTCAGCGGAATGTTTACCTGAAGGTGGTCCAGTTCAACATGCAGCAAAACCAATTGACCATTGCAGCAAAATCAGATACGGTGGCGCGGAAGAGTTATGAGGTTACAAAAGGCCGCTATTTAATAGGTAAAATAAACAGCATCCTCGACCTGAACAATGCCCAGATTGAAACGGACAACGCTGAAAAAAATTACTATTTTACCCTTCAAACCTTCTGGCGAAGCTATTTCGAAATACGAAAATTGACCCTGTTTGACTTCCAAAAAGAAGAACCGCTGAAATTTGAGCTCCGCGACTATAAATAGCGAAATATTTTCCCGCCAATTAAAACTGGTTCTAAATAATGCCTATCTTTGCACCACAGAAAATTTAAACTTAAAACCTATATTTATGGCAGTATTAGTTGGAAAAAAAGCCCCCGTATTTGAAGCCGATGCCGTGATCAACGGCGGTGAATTTGTTGAAAAATTCTCTTTGTCGCAATACTTAGGCAAGAAGCATGTTGTGTTTTTCTTTTACCCGCTTGACTTCACCTTTGTTTGTCCCACTGAAATTATCGCATTTCAGGATAAATTGGCAGAATTTGAGGCAAGAAACGTAGCAGTTGTCGGATGTTCCGTTGACTCCAAATTTTCGCATTGGGCATGGCTCAACACAGAACCTAAAAATGGTGGGATCAAAGGGGTGAAATTCCCGATTGTTTCAGATCTCTCCAAAACCATTTCGGCAAACTTCGATGTCCTTGCTGGTGAATATGTTTACACTGAAGAGGGCGCCATGGAATTTGAAGGCGGGCCTGTTGCCTTCCGCGGACTATTCCTGATTGATAAAGATGGTATTGTTCGTCATCAGGTGGTAAACGACCTTCCGCTTGGCAGAAGTGTTGACGAAGCGCTGAGGATGGTTGATGCACTGCAGTTCTTTGAAGAAAATGGCGAAGTTTGCCCGGCTAACTGGCACAAGGGCGATGCAGGCATGAAAGCCACCGCCGAAGGTGTTGCCGATTACCTGAGCAAACACTGATCCTTTGACATTTTAATTAAAAACCCGTCCCGAAAATCAGGGGCGGGTTTTTTTTATGTATTGGTGAACTTTGATGTTTTTATAAAAAATGGTAGTCCCTTTAAACTCAAACGCCCTGTTCAGGTAGCTGAAAAGTGTTTGCCCTGGATCGGTGAGCGAAATCCAGTCTTCAAATAAAAATACCTTGTCAGTGTTCAGAAGTTTGGTGGTGTCAAGCGAAAAAATATTATTCACCGGATAAACGCCATCCTGGTTCAGCAGCGGTCGTAATTGTGCATAATTTCTGAACATTCCCGGATTATAATAATAGGCAAAGCCATATTCGAGCCATGGCGGGCATATTATTACAGAAGTATGCGGCCCTTTATTCCCTGAAATAAAACCGACCATCTCATGGATATGCCGCTTGTTGTCCACCCTGGGATGGAAGGTAACCGCCATCATAAGGATAAACGCCGACATTACGATCAACAATAGGTTTCTCCCTGAAAACAGGTAACTCAAGGCAGCAGCGAATAATAGATAAAACCCCACCGAAATAAAAACAGTGTACCTGTCTAAAAACATCGGAATTTTATACGATACCAGGAACATAAAAAAATAGGGGACAAAAAACCAGATCACCAATACAATATTCCTGTTGTTCCAATTGATAGTCCTATTTCGGAGACCGACAATAAACTTTATCAGTGCGGCAAAAAGGATAAAAAGTGCCGCTACCGTTACAACCGGGGCATTCATGTACCGCCAGACCATTGTGTAAAGGTCTGCAAGAACAGGCGGCTCTACCCAGGTTCCGATACCTGCCGATTGGAA
>CAILJH010000249.1 GCA_903834475.1 uncultured Prolixibacteraceae bacterium
AAAATTACACAGGAAGAAATCGCATCAAAAATTGGTATGACTACCACGGCGTTTTGCCGCTATTTTAAGGAAAAAACAGGCAAGGGTTTTATCTTTTTCGTGAATGAAATGCGGATTGGATATGCCTGTAAGCTATTGATTGAAAACCACCTGTCGATTTCGCAGATTTGTTTCGAGTGTGGGTTCAACAACATTTCAAACTTTAACCGGATGTTTAAACGGCAAACCGGATTCACCCCAGGCGAGTACCAGCAACAATTTATAAAAGCGACTGTTTAGGACAAAAAAGGAAAAGGGAGAAAGGAAGTAGGACAATTTTCAATCCTTCAGTAAATCAGCCCACGAAACCATAAGGCTGAAGAAATTCATAAATCAACCGAAACGAAACCGCTATTTTTACAGGCAACAAATACAACTATCACAACCAGGACAACTAAAAACATTCCCATGGAACACATCGAAAAATACATTGAAGAGAACAAAGACCGCTTTCTGGACGAACTGTTCGGACTGATCCGGATTCCGTCAATCAGCTCGATTACCGAGAATAAACCCGAGATGTACCGGGCAGCCGAATATTGGAAACAAACCTTGCTGAACGCTGGTGCCGATCGCGCCGAAGTGTATGAATCGGATGGAAACCCGGTGACTTACGGCGAAAAAATGATTGATCCGGCCAAACCGACTGTGCTCATTTATGCCCACATGGACGTGATGCCGGTTGATCCGCTGAATTTATGGGTTTCGCCACCTTTTGAGCCTGAAATACGCGACGGGAAAATCTGGGCTCGTGGCGCCAACGACGACAAAGGCCAAAGTTTTATGCACGCCAAAGCTTTTGAGCTGATGGTAAAAACGAACACACTTCCTTGCAACGTGAAATTCATGATTGAAGGTGAAGAGGAAATTGGTTCGCCCAATCTGGGCAAATGGTGCGAACAACACAAAGACATGCTGAAAGCCGACATCATTTTGGTTTCGGATACGTCTATGATTGCTCCGGATATGCCATCGATTACCACCGGACTGCGCGGATTGGCCTACTGGCAGGTCGAAGTAACCGGTCCGGACAAAGATCTGCACTCCGGATTATTTGGTGGCGCGGTAGCCAATCCGATTAATGTGCTGGCAAAAATGATTGCCCAGATGACAGACGAGCATGGCCGTATTACCATACCCGGATTTTATGACGATGTGATTGAAGTTTCAGCTGAAGAACGAGCACTTTTGGCGCAGGCTCCATTTGATTTGGAGGCTTACAAAAAAGCAATCGGTGTGGAAGAAGTTTCTGGTGAAGTTGGCTATGCCACCACCGAAAGAACTGGAATACGTCCAAGTTTTGATGTTTGCGGAATCTGGGGAGGTTACATGGGCGAAGGCGCCAAAACGGTGATGCCTTCGAAAGCATTTGCAAAAATATCGTGCCGGTTGGTCCCGGATCAGGATCACAAGAAGATTGAAGTTCTGTTTAAAGAACATTTCGAAAGTATTGCACCCAAAACCGTAAAAGTGGAAGTGACTTACCTGCACGGTGGGTACGGCTATCGCTGCCCGATTGACTTTCCGGCCTATCGAGCTGCCGAAAAAGCATACATTGATGTGTATGGCAGACGGCCTGTCCCGGTTCGAAGTGGCGGAAGTATCCCGATTATCTCCACCTTCGAGCAGGTGCTGGGCATCAAAACCATCTTGATGGGCTTTGGCCTCGAATCGGACGCCATTCATTCGCCCAATGAAAACTATCCATTGGAGCAGTTTTTTAACGGAATACGGACGATACCGCTGTTTTATAAATACTTTGCCGAAATCAAGTAGATTTTATCACAGAGAACTCAGAGATAAAAGAGGTTCCATTCTTCGAAAGATGGATGGAATTTGTAATGATATTCAAACTGAAAATTGATTAATAAACGTTAGATTTTTCACGATAAACAAGAATCAATAAGAGG
>CAILJH010000250.1 GCA_903834475.1 uncultured Prolixibacteraceae bacterium
GCTCCTCCCCAGATCATCTTTCCTTTTCCAACGTAGCGCTCAGTAACTTCAGCCGGAGGATTCATTGTTCCCCAAATCGCTTTCGCTTTTGCTTCAAGCTCACGATCGCATTCCGGATAATTAACCAGGCTTGGCGATTTACGAGGTGGATTTCCAACGATGATTGCTCCTGCTTTCACAAGCATTTCAATTTGATTGAGTAATTCCGGAGTCATCGTTGGTGAGGCCGGAAGCACAAGTAACCGGTAACTTGCTCCGGAAGGAAAAACGATTTGATTATCGCTTACTCGGGCGGTTTTCAACTGCGAAGGTGAACATCCGTCGAAATTATATCCTTTACGATCGGGAAGCCATTCCTCGCCGGTTAATGCAGACACAGGAGCCCGAAACACCTGCGGAGCTCCTTCAGGAGTCAGATATAGGATGTCAGCGACCGTCCTTCCCTGGCGTAAAATCGATGAGCAGCGTGTGATGTACTTGTGGTAACCGTCGGCCATCGGCCACCAGGTTTGGTTCCTGTCCCAGTGAACACCATACGGACCCATCGTCATCCCGGGTTTCAGCGAATCGTTGAGGCACTGATGTTGAAAAGTATGATAGACAAACCGGTTGATTCCAGCAGCAAAAGCCCAGTCTCCCTGATTTTTCATCGATCCCGGATTCTGTTTCCAGTCTTCCTTGTGAGCGGTAAAAGCTTCGGCGGCAACAACCGGATTGCCATCTATATGCGCAATGGAAGCGGCCTGAATGCAGCTGAATGACGAGTTGAACCCGTAATCTTTGCTCCAGAATTCGCACATTGGAACATCGGCGATTGCGCCCAATTCCATATCAGCCGCCGGGTTCATATCGTACGGCTCGATAGAGAAACCGAGATTGTACTTTTGTCCATATTTTTTCATGTGAATGGCATGGTTTTCAATCACCAGTTCCTGTGAAGTCTGCCGCAAATCCCATAAAAACCGTTCGCTCTTTTCCAGACTTTCAACAACCAATCCTGAATAAACCGGATAAAACGGAAGCGGATCGTAGCTCCGTCGCTTATTAAATTCTGCTCTGAACCGTGGAGTCCAGTTCTGTGCACCCATTTCCCAGCTATCCATGTGGAGCATCTTCAGCCCGCCCTGCAAATTCTTGTCCGGAATTCCGATTTTCTGAAACAGTTTTCCGGTAAAATTCGCCAGATGAGCGTTAATGGCAGTGGTATCCATTTTGTCGGCTTCGAATCCCAAACCGGGCATGGGTGCAGGCCGGGTAACTGCTCCGTTGTTCCGGCTTCCCAGCCGCAAAATGGTCCAGTTTCCTGAAGGAATTTTCCAGTTCAACGTGCCATCAGGCAATAAGAAACGGGTCACATTTATGATCTGATCCGGTAAAATAGCTGTTCCTTTTGCGGGTTCGATATAGTTTATCTGAGTTGGCAAGAATTGTTTGACTCCCCCTTTGGAAGTGTACGGTTCGCGGTAAAAGAGCGCTTTCTCGTCGATATCCGGGATTTTGAAATCGGTAGCTGGCGTTGGAAAAGCAAGCACCGCAACATCTTCGTAATAATCGAGCCATCTTTTCCGGAGTTCCGGAGTAAAACCACCTTCACCAAAATAGGGTTTTCTGGGTTCGGGTTTGGGAAGTACGATCTTTTCTTTACTGTTTCCTGAAACCTGGACACTGCTTGAACAGAGATGCTGCATTGATTCCTTTCCCGAAACCCAGGGACCACCACTGCCCGACCATCCAGGACCTACGCCAAGCGTTATTGCAATTCCCAAACGTTCAGCTTCGCGGACGGCATGCTTAAATAAATCCTGCCACTGCTCGCTCAGGAAATCAACCGGACCGCGCGGAACACCAACATTCACCTCCAGAAATATCAGGTTACCAATCCCGGCTTTTTTCATGGATTCAAGATCTTTCGTCATGCCTTCCTTCGACATATTTCCATCCATGAAATACCAGTAAACACCAGGGCGGGCTGCATCAGGAGGATTCAAAAAATCTTTCTTTAGTCTGGTAATTTCCGTTTTCTCACCTTCCGGAAAATTATAACAAACCAAGGTCAGACTGAGAATTGACAGCAAAACGGGAAGTAGTATTTTCAATCGTTTCATGAGCTGAATATAAGTTTTATTGAAACCATTTCATCAATTCGTTTGCAATAAGTTCGTGACCCAATTCATTGGGATGATTGACTTGAGCCATGTATTTGCTGAGCTTTTCTTTATCCGGATAAAGAAATTCGAAAGCATGATAACTGTCAACCAATCCAGCCTGGTTTTCTGCAGCGATTTTCCGGATCTGCTCCGCATGCTTTTTCAGTTCATTCTCCGGATCGGCATAGTTGACGCTTTGATCAGGTGAAGGGGTCAGCAGAATCACCTTAATTCCACGATCTATAGCTGATTTAACCATTTGATTCCAGGCAATGTATGCTTTCTCCAATCCGCAACCACGATCATTCAAGCCATAATCAATCAGAATCAAATCGGGCTTGTGATTCAAAACATCAGCTTCAAACCGTTCGGCTCCTTGGACCGAATTTTCACCTCCAATGGCGGTCACAATGACGTTGATAACGGCAAAGGGATAGATGGCTTTCAGTTTTTTCAGAACCAGATTCGGATATGCTCCGGGCGTATTCACCTGTGGCGTTTTGAAATATCCCGCGGGAACACTGTGACCATGAAATACAACGTTGATGGTCCGGTTCTTCGGCCATTCTTTTTGCATTTCCAATTTCAGGTCGGATAAATATGTAGCTGGATCAGCGATCGTTTGAGCCTGAGTCCAAAATGTGAATAGCAGAATCGGTATAAAAAGAAAATTTTTCATTCTGAAAATATTATTTAAACACACTTTTTACAGCTTCCAGATACCCGAATTTATTTTTCGTGTCTGGTTCCAGGTAACTTCCTTCGGTCCATTCATTCCAGCAATTGATGTTCAGTATTCGCGGTCCTTTTGGATCAGCGAGCAATTTATCTTTCGTCATTTGCAGAGCTGTTCTGAAATTTTCCGGAGTATTATTGCCGATGGTGTAGGTAAACGGATAACCGAAGTTTCCCCATTCTGATTTGAGATCGCAACGCGGACTCGGATCCCAGCCCATCGAAACATTCGGATAATACGGAACCAGATATTCCGTTTTCGCTTTGTCCCAATAGCCAAAATACTCATCACGAACCTTGTTGTAATCGGTTTGCCTGTCGGGCAATCCGGCATGATGCACCCAAACGTATGAAGTAGTGGAATTGAATCCCAGCAATTTGATCAGCTCAGGAATATTTGCCGGAACTTTTTCAACTGGTAAAATCGGACGGCCCCATGCCACGAGGTTCCAGTGAATTCCTTTCAATCCGGCAGCAATCGCTTTTTTGTTCAGTCGTTCCATGCCCGCTTTGGTTGCTTCAATGCTCCCAAAACCTTCCATGAAATTCTGAATGTCGTAGATTGAAAAATAGGCTTTGCCATCGATTTTCCAATAATTCGGCTTGGTGAAATACTCTGAAATCAGCTCATCACCAATTTCTTCAAATCCTTTGGCGCTGACTTTGCCCGGATACAGCAGTTTTTGTTTGGCTCCGCGGGTATACGGCATAATGTCGAGCCAGTCGTGATTGGCCCACATCAGGGCAAACTTGATTTTTCCAACATTCCTGGCCTTCAGGAATCCGTCGTCCAGACATTGGTTCAGGAATCGGCCATCCTGATACCGGTACCAGTCGAAAATGAAACAATCGACACCATATTCCGAGGCTGCTTTTATCTTCTGTTCCATCACTTTCGGATTTTTTTCATCGGTATAACCCCACAACGGAACCTTTGGCTGATTGTGTCCCGGAAAACGAGGCTGTGCCGCTTTTACCAGTTCCCATTCCGACCAATCCTTGCCCTTATTCTGAATGTTTCGGGGATCGTTGGTATGGTAATTAGGGAAATAATAAGCCGCCACTGTGATCTTATCCGGATTCGAATGGATTTTATTTCCTGATTCTCCTGTAGTGAAAACTGCGATCAAAAGAAATGCTGATAAAAGAAGGTGTCTCATGGATTAATATTTTCAGTCTGATAATATTATTCTTTTGGTGGTGTCAATGGCAATTCAAGCCAGGCCAGACCAACACTTCGCCGCATGTGGCTGGTGCTGTTTTCTCCCGGAGCGTCATAGAGCATCGCCAAGCGGTTTCCAACCTCCAAAACCGATGGTAAACCCACGCACTTTTTTGACCAGATGCAATTCTGTCCGTCCAAAACAACGGCCTTATTTTCAGGATTCCATTGGTTTGGATCTTTGGTCCAATACACCCAAACGGCATCAGTATATTCATCCTGGTCGATGCCAATGTGGTTGGTAAAAAGGAACCAGGTTTGATTGCTCTTTTCGTAATAGACCGATGAGTTTTCGACCTGCTCTTCAATGGGTACAATTGGATGCGGATCGATTGTCCATGCGCCATCCAGATTTTTGGTACGTGCAATTCCCAGAGTCCGCTGCACACAAGGATTACCAGCTTTTCGGTCTGTTGCACTGAAGAACTGGAGATATTCATCCTTGTACCTGATGATATTTCCCGGACTGGCAATTACAGAATAGTAAGTACCCGGTTTTGGGCGGAAAGGCATAACTTCCTTTTGTTTGATCCATGGACCTACCGGACCTTTTCCTTTGGCTTTCATGGTCAAATAGGGAAATGAAGGAATTAGGTTTGGAGCAGGCGAAGTATGAGGTGTTCCGAGATAGAACATGTGCCAATCCTTTCCATCAAAGTAGGTTACTCCGTATGAGGCGGACTTTGAGTCATCTTCATTGGCGGCACCAAAATCAAGAATCGGACCTTTTTTCTCCCAGTTCACCAGATCTTTGCTCACTGCCAGGCAGCTGAGCCAGCCTTTGGTTCCGGCTCCATCGTAATGCATGTAATAAGTGCCGTCAGCCTCAAATGCCCATATATCC
>CAILJH010000251.1 GCA_903834475.1 uncultured Prolixibacteraceae bacterium
CTGGTTTCGGATTTCTGATTGTCAAATTCAATTGAAAATGTTTTTCTTTTCATGGAAATCATCATTTCTTTGTTGAAATCAGGACTAACTTTTAGAGTTTCAAATCCGACATACGAAATCGCAAGTGGCAAATCGCTAGGAACTTCCAGTTTAAAATTACCATTGGCATCGGTTACAGTCCCGATTCCACCTTCGACCACTAAAATACTTGCGCCTTTCAAGGGTTTTCCGTCTTCAGCAATAACTTTTCCAAATATTGTTTTTCCTTTCGGAACAACATTGGTGTTTTCAGATTGAGTGAACTTGTATTCCGGAGCAGCAAAGGCATAGAAAACCCCAGCTATCAGAGGTAAAACCAAGAGAAGTTTAAGTTTTCTTAAGGGTGAACTTATAGTCTGTTTCATCATGTTAAATCGTTTTTTGTTGAGTGAATAATTGAACGAATTGGCCAGTGAAATCACCGGCCCTCCGAACATCTGGTTCAATAATGCTGCACGGTAAATAGCCGGATTGGAGCTGCGCTGCAGCGCACGCTCGTCGGCCAGGTATTCGTGGTTTTGCCTGATCAGGTGGCCATATAGCCAACAAACCGGGTTAAACCATTGCATGGTGCGAAGGATTTCAAAAAGCAGCAAGTCGATCCAATGCTGTTGCCTGATGTGCTCCAGTTCGTGGTTCACAATTTCGTTCGTTTCGGTTTCGTCGATTGAAGGATTGACAAATACGAACGAGAAAAATGAAAACGAAGCCGGGTAGGCGTCAGTCCGGATCAATTTGGCTGAACTGTACAAGCGTTTTTCTGATTTTCGGATAATCCGGAAAACCGGAACTGTTTGCCGCAGAATCCGAAATGTCAGGTAAAGAATACCCGTCAGATAAGCCAGAAGCAACAAGTTTTGAGGATTGAATGATTTTTCCGGAATGATAATTCCCTGAACTTGAGGTTCGGAGATCTCAACTGAAGGAACAAGCGGTAATAAAACCGTATAATGCCAGGTGAAAAGCGGAAAGATGACAGAGAACAGGATTCCTGAAACCAGATAAATCCGGTTCAGGGTAAAAAACCGTTCGTTGCGCAGAAACAGCGCATAAACCAAAGCAAAACCTGTCAGCCAGACTGACGATTTAATCAGATAAGTTGCAAATGCTTCCATGGTTTTTGGTTTTATTCTTTCGACAGTTCTTTCCGGGTTTCTTCCATCAATTGTTCCAAATCCTGAATAGTCAGGTCTTTTTCGCGGGCAAAGAACGACGCCATTGCCGGAAACGAGTTATTGAAATAGCTCTTCATCAGTCCGAAAAGCTGCGTTTTGGAATATTCGTCCTTCGATACCAAAGGAAAATAAACATGCACGTTCCCGTAGGTTTTATGCGATACAAATTCCTTCTTTTCCAAAATACGCAGTACGGTAGAAACCGTGTTGCGCACAGGTTTTGGCTCATCGAAGCGGTCGCGGATGTCTTTAACCAGACCTTCGCCCAATTCCCATAAATGTTGCATCACCTGTTCTTCAGCTTTTGTCAGTTGCATACTTGTACATTTTAAATTGTCAATCCTTCACGACAAATGTATGACTATAAAATTAGTCATGCAAATAATTTTAGTTAAAATTGACTAAAAATATAGTCGGTATATTAAAAAGGAAAAAAGTCATTAAGAAAAAGGATGCAGGAAAGTGGAAAATGGGAAGCGCGCAAGCTCCAGAGGAGCGATATATTTGTAGAAAAGAAGTTGAGAGGCAACAATTCGTCCGCGGGTAAAGCTAAACAAGGCACAAAACTCATTTCGGACGAAATGAATGGCTGTCAGCATACAGTGAATCCAGCCTCAAAAGTTAAATTGCTAAAAATGAGGCTGTCTCAAAAGTCAAAATGCTTGCGAATCGAGTCATCCCGAATTCATTTCGGGATCTGATATACAATGTATTGGGATCCTGAAACAAGTTCAGGATGACGGGATCATAACTTTTAAGACATACTCATTTTCATTTTTTCGGATTATTAAAATTCCGAAGTAAAATGGAACTTAATTTCCTTGAATTCGCTCTGTGCCATATCCAGAATAAACTGCGAATCGGCCATAAACACATCCCGGCCTCGTTTGTCAGTAGCCATTTTCTGATGTTTGCGGTTTTTGAATTCAACAAGCGCTTTGGGGTTATCGCTTTGAATCCAGCAGGCTTTGTACATGCTCATCGGCTCGAACCGGCATTTAGCATTGTATTCGTGTTCCAACCGATATTGAATCACTTCAAACTGCAGCTGACCAACTGTTCCAATGATACGACGTCCATTAAACTGACTGGTGAACAACTGCGCAACACCTTCGTCCATCAACTGATCGACTCCTTTATTGAGTTGTTTGGTTTTCATTGGATCGGCATTCTCCACGAACTTAAATAATTCAGGAGAAAAGCTGGGCAATCCTTTGAAGTGGATATCCTCGCCTTCGGTAATGGTGTCACCAATGATAAAAGAACCGTTGTCGGGAAAACCAACGATATCGCCCGGATAAGCTTCTTCTATAATCTCTTTTTGAGAAGCCATAAATGCGGTTGGACTCGACACCCTGAATGTCTTGCCGGAACGAATCAGTTTATAGTTATTATTTCGCATGAATTTTCCGGAGCAAACTTTGACGAAAGCAATGCGGCTGCGGTGATTCGGATCGATGTTGGCATGAATTTTAAATATAAATCCGCTGAATTTGTCATCTTCAGGATCAATCAGCCGTTCTTCGGTTTGCACCGGGCGCGGCCATGGCGCAATTTTCACAAAGGCATCAAGTAATTCCTGAATGCCGAAATTGTACAATGCACTTCCAAAAAATACAGGAGCCAGGTTTCCGGCCAGATACTCTTCGTGATTGAACGGTGGATAGACACCATAAACCAGTTCAAGATCTTCACGAAGTTTTCGTGCATCTTTTCCGATATGTTTTTCAAGATCCGGACTATCGAGGTCATCAAACGAGATGCCGGGTTCAATTTCCTGAACACTTGGTTTAAACAAATCCAGACTTTTATCGAAAATGTTGTAAACACCTTTAAACTCCGGGCCATTGTTGATCGGCCAGCTCAATGGATTGAGGCTGATTTGCAATTGCCGTTCAATATCATCAAGCAATTCGAAGGTATCCTGAGTGGGGCGGTCAAGTTTGTTGATAAAAATGATGACCGGAGTTTTGCGCATCCGGCAAACATTCATTAATTTTTCAGTTTGCGGTTCAACACCTTTGGCGGCATCTATCACGATAATTACGCTGTCAACAGCAGTCAGTGTGCGGAAAGTATCTTCCTGAAAGTCCTGGTGACCGGGAGTATCCAGAATATTCACCTTGTAACCATCGTATTCGAAACCCATTACCGAAGTAGCCACCGATATACCGCGCTGACGCTCAATTTCCATGAAATCGGAAGTGGCACCTTTTTTAATTTTATTGCTTTTTACAGCACCGGCAACGTGGATGGCACCCCCGAACAGCAAAAGCTTTTCGGTCAGGGTTGTTTTTCCCGCATCGGGGTGACTCACAATGGCAAAGGTTCTTCTACGGCGTATCTCGGTCTTATTACTCATCGAATTTCTATTTTTGAAGGTGCAAAAATAGAACAATATCTGACATGAACGGAAGGACTCAAGGATTGAATGGCTGATTGACTCGAAATTGGGTCATTGATAGTCATTTGTAGTCATTTAATTGTCATTTAATGCGCATATACGATACATGACGCGAAGCTAATGACTATGAATGCCTTGAAAATTTAGATGGACCGAGATCACTTCAGTTTCGTAGATTTAATTGAAGCTTTGATTGCTTTTGAAATGGTCAGCCAGTATTTTCTGTGGAATTCACGGCTTTGATCTCCGATTATTTCATAAAAAGACTGGGGTATATCATCCGGAGCAAATTTCAGTTTTTTTCCTTCGCGATACAAATCCGGAACTTCAGGATGAAACTGAACTGCAAACACGTTTGGATACAGTCGGTGCTGGATTCCTTCAATGACCTGATCGTCCATTGAAGTCGCGGTAACAATCAAATCTTTTCCCAATTCATCAATAGCCTGATGGTGGCTGCTCAAAACCAAGGGATTGAAATTTTTTTCCACTTTAACCTTTTCAAGGAAAAATGGATGTGCGGTATATTGAATGTGATGAAAACTAATTCCCATCAGTAAAGCATCCGAGGAAGTTTCCTGCCAGTAGTTCCGGTGAAGCTGTTCTTTCTTAAGCGTCAATGTTTCTTTGGCATTCATTTTATGATAGGTCTGTGCAGGAATATCCTGAGTCAGAGATCCGCCGGTTGCCACATTCATACTTTGCAGACCAAGGCAAAAGCCGCTTACAAAATAGTTTGGTTTTTCCCTCAGAAATGCTGCACACTGCTCATTTTGTTTGCCACCCAGTAATTGGAACAAAAAACTGATTTCAAACAAATGCCGGTTGGGATC
>CAILJH010000252.1 GCA_903834475.1 uncultured Prolixibacteraceae bacterium
AGCCCTTATTTATATTTTTGCAGACTGGTATAAATACCATTGCTTATATTATAAACCTTAGTTTTGATAAAAAAACTTCTTGCAAATATATTATTATTAGTTGCCCTTTCTTCGTTTGGGCAGCTAAATCTGAAACCGGATACGATTTCTACATCCAATACTTTAAATCTTAAGGATACTATTCAAGTGATTCCTGAACCTGCAAAAAAAGATTCGGTTAAAAAGCCTGTTATTGAGGCTGTAATAACTTATTCTGCTGAAGATTCAATTGTTCCTGATTTTGAAAATCAAAAAATGTACTTGTACAAAAACGGTGTGGTTAATTATCAAACCATCGAATTGAAAGCCGATTACATTATGCTTGATTTTGTAAATAAAGAAGTCTATGCTGAAGGTTTACCTGATTCAACCGGTGCAAAAGTCGGGAATCCTGTCTTTAAAGATGGGAAAGAGGAATTTGAATCAAAAACAATGAGGTACAATTTTGTAACTCAAAAGGGAATAATAACTGATGTGAAAACTTCGCAGGGAGATGGCTTTATACATAGCAACCTGACAAAAAAAATAAATAAAGATGAGTTTGTTTTGAAAAGTGGGAAATATACCACCTGTGACGCAGAACATCCACATTTCTACCTGCAGATGACTAAGGCAAAAGTGATATCGAATAAAAAAATTATCACCGGTCCGGCTTACCTGGTTTTGGAAGACTTTCCCATTTATTTCCCAATGATTCCGTTTGGTTATTTTCCAACTACATCGACCTATACTTCTGGCATATTAATTCCAACCTATGGCGAAGAACAAAGCCGTGGATTTTTCCTTCGCGACGGAGGATATTATTGGGCAGCCAACGATCATTTCGATTTGGCAGTGAGAGGCGATATCTATTCGAAAGGCTCCTGGGCCACCAAATTGCATTCCAATTACAAGGTAAGGTATAAATTCAATGGAAGCTTTGATTTCAGTTATAACCTGAATCAATATTCGGAACAGCCGCTTCCCGATGCGCGTACTACCAAAGGATTTAGTGTAACCTGGTCTCATTCACAGGATTCGAAGGCTAATCCAAGCCAAACATTTTCAGCCAATGTAAATTTATCGAGCAGTTCGTATGATAAAGAAAACTCATATATGAACAATACGAATTCTGTTCAGAATTACTTGCAAACTCAAAAATCGTCGAGTATTTCCTATTCCCGAAAATTCGAAAATACTCCGTTCAACATGTCGATAAATTTTCGGCATTCTCAGAATTCACGCGATACTACCATCTCGCTGAGTTTGCCTGAACTGACCTTCAATATGAGTAAAATCAATCCTTTCAAGAAAAAAAAGAGGATAGGATCAGTGAAATGGTATGAAAAAATCGGCTTCAGTTATTCCGGAAATCTTAAAAACTCGATCACAGCCAAAGAATCCCAACTTTTGGATAAATCACTGGTCAAAGATTGGAAAAATGGTATACGTCATTCAATACCAATTTCTCTTCCTTCTTTTAACTTGTTGAAATTTATTAATGTAAGTCCAAGCTTCAACTATGCGGAACGATGGTATACCAATTACGTTAACAAAACTTACGATCCGAATTATAATGATCCGCATTCCGGTCAGCCTTTACATGTTGTTCTTGACACCGTTTACACTTTCCGGAGAAATTACGATTATTCGTACAGTCTGAGTTCATCAACCAATATATATGGCATGTATATCATGCGAAATCCAAATTCAAGAATTAAATCAATACGGCATAAAATAACGCCGTCAATTGGTTTTAGTTATACTCCGGATTTCGGACAGGCAAAATATAAATTCTGGGGTAGTTATATTGATGGCAAAAATAAAGAGATCTATTACAATCATTTCGAACAATCCGGTATGCTTTTTGGTTCTGCGGGCCGTGGGGCAAACGGAGCAATTAATTTCAGTTTAAATAATAATCTGGAAGCCAAAGTGCTTGAAGTACATGAAGCAAAAGACAGTATCGTATCAAAAGATGAAAAACCCAAGTATAAAAAGGTAAAAATAATCGATAATCTGGGGATGAGTACATCATACAATATGATTGCTGACTCTTTTAAGCTTAGTCCGGTTTCTTTAAATGCACGTACAACAATAAAAGGAATAAGCATTAATATGGGCGCCAATCTTAATCCTTATATAGTTGACAGTAAAGGGAATATGCATGACGAATATACCTGGAACAACGAAAGTGGATTAAAAAAACTCGGACGGATTACGAATGCAAATATGTCGTTCGGAATGAACTTTGATTCGAAAAAAGATAAAAAGGAAGAAACTGGAGATAAAAAAAAGAAAGTTGAAGAGAAACCATTGCCTGATGGTGAGATACTTTATTCTGCTTTTAAAATTCCGTGGAGTATCCGGTTTAATTATTCTTTTTACTACAATAATTCATTCAGGCCTGACAAAAATGGTAAAATCAAAGGTAAGATCAATCAAAGTCTGAACCTGGGCGGGCATTTAAGTCTGACAGAGAAATGGCAATCAGAAATGACTACAAACTTTGATATTCAGGCTATGAAATTTTCATTTACCACGATCAATATCACAAGAACATTGCATTGCTGGAGTATGTCGTTTAATTTCGTTCCTTTTGGCGAACGAAAGAGTTATAGTTTTAATCTTTCGGCCAGCTCGGCAATGCTGCGCGACCTAAAAATCTCCAAACAGAATTCCTGGCGAGATAATTAATCGTATATTCATACTCCTGAATGCATTTTTTTTCTGGAAAGAACAGGAATACATTAGTTTTGTTATAGCTTTGAAATGAATTTTACTATTTTACAAACTATTATCAGCAGATCATTTGAATTCAAAAAAAACCAAAAACTTTATCGGATATGAATTTTCAGAAAAAAATATTGGTTATTGAAGATGACATTCGGTTAGGTAATACAATTCAGAATATTCTAAAGGTCTATAAATATGATGTTTGTCTGACAAATAATGGTGTTTCAGGAATACAGAAAGCTTTTGAATATAGTCCGGACTTGATTCTATGCGACATAAATATGGAAACCATTGATGGGTACCAGGTTTATAAGGTTTTGGAAGAGAGTTCGATTTTAAACAGAATCCCCTTTATCTTTTTAACCGGAAGTTCCAATCTGGAAGATATCCGATACGGAATGTCACTTGGTGCAGATGACTACGTGGTTAAGCCATTTAACAATGCCGATTTGATCAAGTCGATTGAAAAAAGACTGAAGAAATTTGAGACAATCAGAGAAGATGCCAACCGCGAGTTCAATCAATTATTCAATCTTTCGCCTATAGGAATCATACTTTTCGATGGAAATAAAATACACAAGGCCAATCAGGCATTTGTAAAGTTGGTGAATTTTAAGGAAAATAATCTGGCTGGTGTCAAAATCGATGAATTTATTGATAAAGATTCATGTCAGAAGATTCAATCCAAAATTCAGGAAAACCATTCTGAAATGCATGAGATTTATAATAATGAAGTAACTATTCGAACTCAGCGTCAGGAAGAAATAAAGATAACTCTTGTAGTCTCCTTATTTGAAAAATTCTCGAATTATAAGATGTATATTGGCATTACCACTCTTGAAACAAAGTCAAATCCACAAGAAGATGGCCATCAGTTTGCCGATAAAGTGTATAGTTTATTGAAAAGGGAAAATATTAAGGTTTCTGAAGCTTTGGGTGAAAAAATTACGGAAATCTTCAAACAAAAAAATTTAAACCCGAAGAAGCAAAACAATACTTTTTTTACCAAAAGGGAAAACGAGATTCTTTGCTTGTCGATGGAAGGTTTGCCAATTAAAATTATTGCCTACAAACTGGCAATCTCTGACCGTACGGTTGAAAAACACCGGACAAAACTCATGGAGAAATCAGGAGCAAACAATATGATTGAAGTAATCGTTTTTGCACTGAAAAACAGTTTGATCGAAATTTAGTGTTGTTCTATTGAAGAATCAAAAAAGGCAACATACCAAATGGGGTGTTGCCTTTTTTTAGCTTAAAATGGAAGGTCGTTGCCTGAATCATCTGATTGTTCAGGTGGAGGAATTTCACCCGACGGAAATGCGGGAGGATAACTTCCGGCTGCATTAACAGCACCAGCTTTCTCAATCTTCCAGGCATTGATGTTGTGATACCATTTTCCGTTAAAATCACGCGATTCAAGCGAAAAATATACCTCAAGCTCACTTCCTTCAGATATCGAGTCGATTAAAGATATTTTATCACCAAAGAGTGTGAAACAAACTTTTTTTGGAAATTGCTCATTGGTTTCAATCACAAAATCCTGTTTCTTCCATTCTTTCCCTGCTTTACTAACTCCGGTTTCCATTTTCAGAATCTGGAGAAGTGTTCCTTTTACCTGCATGCTCATAATGTTTCCGGTTTTTTTAGTTAGAAAAATAAAAAACACTCTTACATCGACTGTGCAAGAGTGTTCTTCTTATGTTTTTCTGATTACTTTTTAGTTGCGTCTTTCTTTACAATTTCGAGTAATTCAACTTCGAAAATTAGGGTTGAATTTGGTTTGATATCTTTACCAGCACCTCTTTCGCCATAAGCTAAAGCAGCAGGAATAACCAATTTCCATTTCGAGCCTACAGGCATAAGTTGTAAAGCTTCAGTCCATCCCGGAATAACCTTGTTGACAGGAAAATTAGCTGGTTGGCCACGCTCAACAGAACTGTCAAATACTTTTCCGTCGATGGTAGTTCCATGATAATGACATTTCACTTCATCTTCTGCTTTTGGTTTTGGACCTGTACCAACTTTGATGATTTCATACTGAAGTCCATCAGGAAGGGTCACAACACCAGACTTGGACTTATTTGCAGTAAGAAAGTCTTGTCCTGCTTTTAAGTTTTTGTCACCTTCAACTTTTGATATTTCAGAAAAGAATTTCTGAATGGTTGCATTACACTTTTCTGGTTTAATCTGTAACGAATCACCTGTAAAGGCTTTTGTGAAAGCAGCAATAAGAATCTCTTTATTCAGCTGATCAACGCCGGGAGCGTCTTTCATTTGTTGTTTGTTACTTTCACCAATAAGAACTCCTAATGAGTAACTTACTGAATCGTTTTTACTTGCAAGAGTTATCTCGCCTTTTTTACCTGAATTCTGGCATCCTGCAGCTCCAACTGTCAAAACAAATGCCGATGCATAAATCAATGATCTCAATTTCATGTTATTCATATTTAATTAAACAATTTCTAATAATTCTACATCAAAAATCAAAGTGGCATTCGGACCGATCATCCCGCCTGCACCTTGTTCTCCATATGCCAGATCAAATGGAATAAACAGACGCCATTTCGAACCTTCACGCATGATTTGCAAAGCTTCGCTCCAGCCCGGTATTACAGTACTTACAGGGAAAATTACAGCTTCCCTGCGCTCGCCAGAACTATCAAATACAGTTCCATCCAAAAGGACACCTTGATAGTGGCATTTTACATCGTCATCGATCGAAGGAAATTTGCCATAACCTTCTTTCAGAACTTTATACTGTAATCCGGTATCAGTTTCAACAACTCCTTCATTTTTAATGTTATTCATTAAAAATAAAAGTCCCTCTTCGATGTTTTTGTTTGCCTCTTCTTCATTTTTGGCCATCATAAATTCCTGTAACGTCTGATTTGCAGTGTCCATAGAAACTTTCGGCTTGTTTCCTGAATAGGTATCCTGCAGGCCAGCTAAAAATTGCAAAGGATCAATGTTTTTAACTCCCGATTGGAGGAGGTTAGATGAAATGGTTAATCCCAGCGAGTAGGAAAACTCTTCCAATTGATCTTTGAACTGAGAATCAGACATTAATTTGATTTGAAATTCAGGGTACGAATATAGATTATTTTTTAATATCAGCGAAGTGCCTAAATTGTCTTTCTGCCCCTCAGAATTTCTTTTTTTCCGGTTGGCCCGGGCATCCTTTCCATGAAGAAACCTGCAGCTGAAAATGCCCTTCGGACGATGCCTTTTGCACAATAAGTGACCAGAATACCGCCATCTTTCACACTTTTTGCCACTTTATGCAAAACTTCATCAGTCCACATTTCCGGCTGTTTTCCGGGAGCAAATGCATCATAGTAAACCAAATCGAATTGCGGTTCAGGATTAAACTGATAGGTGAGAAGGTCAGCTTTAACTTTCTTTAACCAAAAGATTGAGGATATCTCCTGATTTAAGTCCCATTCCGCCCGGTGCATTTGCACAAAGACAGGCGAATTTTCAGGAAAAATACTTTCAGGATAATTCAGCTGGAGGTATTCGGTTTCGGTTAACGGATATTTTTCGAGACTGAGGTAATTAACCGAAATATTTCGCTCTTTCGCAAAGCAGTATGTCAGGTATGAATTCAGGCCGGTTCCGAAACCGATTTCCAAAACTGAAATTTCATTTTTCGATATTTGCAGCAACCCCTGGCCAATATAAATATGCACTGATTCCTGAATCGCCCCGTGTACCGAATGATAATGCTCGTCCATTTCCGGTAGATAAATCGTATGAGAACCATCTTCAGTAATTATAAACTCTTTCTTCATAAGTCAGTATTTCGATGGAACGAGCCTTGTTCCGGCTGGTCTCAATAGTCAAATAATTTTAAATATATAAAAGAACTTGCCAAAATAACTAAATTTGACGCCGTAAGAAAATTGGAGGTATAAATGTTACTTAAAATCTATCCGGAAAACCCGAATCCGAAAGATATCCGACAGGTTGTTGAGGTGCTTCAAAATGGAGGAATAATTGTTTATCCAACCGATACCGTTTATGGGCTTGGCTGCGATATAACCAATGCCAAAGCGGTTGAGAAAGTGGCCCGGTATAAAAATGTAACAGTTGAAAAATCAAATTTTTCCTTCATTTGCAGCGATTTAAGCCATTTGTCCGATTTTTCAAAGCCGGTTTCCAATCCGGTTTTCAAACTACTGAAACATTATTTGCCTGGCCCGTTTACTTTTATATTGAATGCCAACAGCAATGTTCCAAAATATTTCAAGGGTAAAAAGAAGACCATTGGGATTCGAATCCCAAATAATTCGATCATTCTTGAAATTGTGCGTGCACTTGGAAACCCAATCATGTCAACATCCATACACGATGAAGATGAGATTGTTGAATATTCAACCGATCCTGAACTGATTCACGAGAAATTCATGGATATTGCTGATCTCGTAATTGATGGAGGATATGGCGATAATGTACCTTCCACGATTGTTGATTGCACGGAAGAGGTTCCGGTGGTAATCAGACAAGGAAAAGGAATTTTCGAAGATTAATTATTCTGCTCCTAAGTTGGCATAAAATGCCCCATCCTGTTTTATTTTGAAGAAGTTAGTAATCTCTTTATTATCAGATCCGATATTCCCAAGATAGATGGTTCTGGTTTCCGGATTTGCCTTAAATCCTTCCGGATAAATTGAAAGTTCAATCAAATCCTGAGTCTTTCTGAAACCATTTGATGAACTGAAGTTTATTTTGCTGTTAATGAATTGTATGCAATTATTCTCAGTCTCCAGATCATCGCAGATTACCGGTTTAGCCTGATTGTTGGCAATGATCCTTGCCGGATTCGCTCTCAAGTGATAACATACCCTTTGAAACATTGATTTTTCTGACCTGGAAAGCTTTTCAAAAACAGGAGTTATCAGGTAATTTGTTCTTCCGTTAATTAATTGAATCATCAAATTTTTGCTATTGTACACGATAACAATTTTCTGGTTGAATACTTTAGTTTTTTCCCGGAGTTCGGTGATCTGAAAAAGCAGAACCATCGATAGCGTTGCAAATAGCCATGCTTTCTGCTTCACTCCGATAAAAACAATAAAGAATACAATACATCCGAATAACAAACAAACCTGAAACGGAGTCAGCACAATGCCTTTGGTGACTGCCAGTGGAAAAGCATCCATTGCCTTCAGTGAAAGCAGCATAATATGAGTCGATTTTTCAATGATCCAACCAATGATCATTGCGATTCCATGAAACGGACTGAGGATGAAAAAAGCAAGAGTCAGCCAGATTATCACTGTTGTAACCGGAATAACCACATAACTACTGAGCCAGAATAAGTTTGGGAACTGATTAAAATAGAACAATCCCAATGGAAAAGTAATCAGCTGTGCCGCAATTGAGACAGTAAATAAACTCCAGAACCATTGAAGAATGGGATTTGTAATTTCAAGCAGCTTATTCAATGTAGGTTGAATGAGTACGATTCCAAAAACGGCCAGATATGAAAGCTGAAAACCAATATCAAACAGTACATCAGGATTTAAAAGCATCAGGAAAAAAGCCGATGCGGTTAATGAATTGTAAATATTAACCTGCCGGCGAAGGCTGTTTCCAATAACAACAAAAGTGAACATTACCGTGGCTCGCTGAACTGCCGCTGAAAATCCTGTTAGAAAAGCGTAAAACCAAAGAAACAAGATCATTATGATTGAAAAAATAATGATTCCGGTTCTTCCCCTCTTGAGGAAGGAAAGGAGAAACCCGAGAATGAAATAAATTAAGGCAACGTGCAATCCGGAAACCGACAAGACATGCATGGCACCGGTCGAGGCAAAATAATCGAGTGTTTCCTGGTCAATTTCAGTCCGGTAACCTAAAGTCAATGCTGAAACCACCGAGCGTTCTTCCTTCTCAGGAATAGCTACAGTCAGCATTGAAATAAGTTTGTCTCGAAATTGTTCTGCTTTAAAAATCAGACGGTTGGAATGATTGCCGGTTTTTAAATAGGTATCTTTCGATAAATAAGCCGAAAACCAAATGCCGTTCCGTTGCATCATCGATTGGTAATCGATCTCGAATGGATTTCCTGCATTTCTGACTTCCTGAGGCCTGGTAAGTATGACCAATTGATCGCCGGTTGTTATGGTCGAGTCAAATTTCTCTTTGCTGAAATAGGCAACTACTTTTTCAGGATTTGTCAAAACTCTGTTAGTGATCAAAAGAATGGTCTGGAAAGTTTTCGCCTTTTCAGCTGGTTTCTGGCAAACTTCAGCCAAATAATAATCTTTTTCGGGAAAAGAGGGGAGTTGCCTGTCTGCAATCTGATTTGGATAGAAAACTCCGCAGAGCACGATTCCAAAAGAAATCAAAAGGTTTTGGATTTTTACGGTGGTGAAATTACTGTTATGCCAAAAGATAATCAGTGCAGAAATTAAGACGGTACATAAAATGCCAGTCCAACGCAGATCTAATGTGAGGAAATGCCTGAGCAGGATTCCAATCAGAAAAAGGCTGAATATCCGAATGAATGGTATTTTTTGGAAGAAATTTCGTTCGACCGACATTTTTAGATTTTGTGTCGGTTACGATTTTCAACGATTGGGGTTTTGTGTCGAAACACGAATTTTACCGAGTGTCCGATAAATTCATTGAACTGCACGGTTTTAAGCAGTCAATCGATCAATTCGATTTGCTGCCCGGAATTTTAATTCGGTACTTTGGAATAACTTTTCCTTTGGATATTGCGATTAACTTACTTTTTAAAATTCTTTTCTTCAAAGGATTAAGGTAATCAACAAACATGATACCTTCCAAATGGTCGTATTCATGCTGAATAACACGGGCAGTAAAACCATTGTATATTTCCTCGCGTATCTTGAAATCTTCATCCAGATATTTAATCCTTACAGATTCAGGTCGTAAAACATCTTCACGTATTTCTGGTAAACTCAGGCAACCTTCATTCATCACCCATTCGTCACCATATTTTTCAAGGATTTCAGGATTAATAAAAGCTTTTACAATTCCGGCAGGTTCACCTTCTTCATCGGTCGTGGTATCCAGAACGAAAACACGAATAGCCTGTCCAACCTGTGGCGCAGCCAAACCAACTCCATCAGAGCTGTACATGGTATCAAACATATTCTGAATAAATCCCTTTAAATCTTTAAAGTCTTTTGTAACTGGTACTGCTTTTTTTCTTAAAACAGGATCACCAAATACGGTAACCGGGTATATCATCAATTGTATTTTTTTTGTTCTAAATAGCTTTGTAAAATAATTGTAGCACTCACACCATCAATCGTTTCCTTGTTTTGTCTGTCTTTCTTCTTCAAACCCGCATCAATCATAGTTTGAAACGCCATTTTCGATGTAAATCGTTCGTCAACCTGCTCCAAAGGCATATCTGGATAATCTTTCTGAAACTTCTTCAAAAACGGATTGATGTAAATAACGGCTTCGGAGGGTTGATTGTTCATTTGCATGGGATATCCGACAATAACTTTCTCAACAACTTCTAATGAAAAATACTCTTTCAGGAATATCCAAATCTGATGTGTTGGCACTGTGGTTAATCGGGTCGCAATCATCTGAAGCGGATCAGTAACCGCAATTCCAACACGTTTCTTCCCGTAATCGATAGCTAATATTCTTCCCACAGAGCGCAATTTTTGGTAAAAATAGTAATATTTTGATAATCTACCTTCATTATGCTTTTCAGTAATTAGTATTTTGAACGTTTGCCTATTTCAAACATCAAAAAGTCAATGCATTAACATTTTGTGGATAAAATCCAAGCATTTTGGCACAACCTTTGTTTTAACCAACACAATTACCGGTAAAGTTCAAAAATGATTGATTCACATTAAAACTTAAAGCCATGAAAACAAATGATTATTTAAGGCAATGCGTTCCGGTTGTTATCTTTTCCACTTTGCTAATAGCTTCAACTCTTGGAGTAAGTGCTGAAAACAGGCATAAAGAAGGTCAGGGGATTAAAGGCCACGACCGCAAAGAATACAGGCAAGCGGGCAGAAATAATGAAAGAACAGCAACAAACGAGTGGCAAAGCCGGAAAGACGGAAATCGCGATGACCGGAATTACGATAGCCGTGAAAACCGAAACGAATATCGTCCAAAATATAACCGGAGAAACAGCCACGAACAGGCATGCTATTTCAATCATCCTAAATACGGCAGAGTCTATTCTCGTTTTGAGAATAATCCAATCGTTTTTAATACTCCATACGGAGATTATTACTACTCCGGAAATAATTTTTACAGTTATCGCGATGGAATCGGATACTGCTTGTCAGAACCGCCAAGAAACCAATATTTTCGGAATTTGCCTTTGGAATGTAATAGGGTATATGTGAACGGTAATGTGTTTTTCAGGAATGGCGATTTATTCTTCAAGTTTTCTCCAAGGGGATATATATTGGTTCCCTCACCATTAGAAATCAGGTTTACCGCAAGGTTTTAATCAGCATTAAATCAATCAGTTCGTTTATATAAAAAGAAGGCTGCCTCAGTTTTACTGGGCAGCCTTCAATTTTTAGATTTCGTTCAGGAAAGTTTGAATGTTATTTTCGATTCGTTCCTGAATATTGGATAAATCAGACTTGACAAACTGGTCCCCGGTTATTTTTTCATAGAGTTCAATGTATCGCTCCGAGACTGAAAGAACAAAAGCTTCATCCATTTCAGGAACTACTTGTCCTTCGTGCCCCTGAAATCCGTTGGCGATCAGCCATTGACGTACAAATTCCTTTGAAAGTTGTTTCTGATCTTCGCCTTTTGCCAGCCGTTCCTCATATCCTTCGGCATAAAAGTAGCGCGACGAATCGGGCGTGTGAATCTCGTCAATCAAATAGATTTTCCCATCTTTTTTGCCAAATTCATATTTGGTATCCACCAGAATCAATCCCATTTCAGCAGCAATTACAGTACCGCGACGAAAAATTTCACGGGTATATTTTTCAAGCAATTCATAGTCATCCTTATTCACAATACCCTGTGAAATAATATCTTCCCTCGAAATATCTTCGTCGTGACCTTCTGAAGCCTTCGTGGTTGGTGTAATAATAGGCTCCGGAAATTTCTGGCTTTCAACCATCCCGTCAGGCATGGAAACACCACAAATGGTCCTCTTCCCACTCCGGTATTCGCGCCAGGCATGTCCGGTCAGGTAACCACGAATAACCATTTCAACTTTAAATGGTTCGCAATGAATTCCAACAGTTACATTCGGATCGGGAGTAGCCACTTTCCAGTTTGGAACTATATCGCTGGTAGCATCAAGAAACTTGGCTGCTATCTGATTCAATACCTGCCCTTTGTATGGGATGCCTTTAGGTAATACAACATCGAATGCTGAAATCCGGTCGCTTACAACCATCACCAAATACTCATTCTTAATGTTATAAACGTCTCTTACTTTGCCATGATAAACACTTTTCTGTCCCGGAAATTTAAAATCGGTGCGTGTTAAGGATTTGTTCATTTTACTTCAGTTTTATCGGTTTTAATTTTCTCTTTTTCTTTTTCACGTCTCAAAATCTCGTGAGCATGGTGTTTTTCGTATGCCATGACAATATCGCGTACCAAGCGGTGCCTAACAATATCATTTACGTCAAACTGAACAAAGGAAATATCCTTAATGTTCTTCAGGATTTTCTTTGCAAGAATCAGGCCTGACGGGCTCTGGTAAGGCAGATCAATCTGCGTTTCGTCGCCGGTAACCACAAACTTAGTATTCAGTCCCATGCGTGTCAGAAACATTTTCATCTGATTGATCGTCGTATTCTGCGCTTCATCGAGAATTACAAATGCATTGCTGAGCGTTCGTCCGCGCATAAATGCCAATGGGGCGATCTGGATGGTGCCGTCTTTCATAAATTCTTCCAGTTTTTTCGCCGGAATCATGTCCAAAAGTGCATCGTACAAGGGTTGAAGATACGGATCAATTTTCTCTTTTAAGTCGCCCGGTAGAAATCCAAGCCTTTCACCAGCTTCCACTGCAGGACGGCTGAGGATAATTCGTTTGATCTCGCGGTTTTTCAGAGCTCTGACGGCCAAAGCAATGGCTGTATAGGTTTTACCGGTTCCGGCCGGTCCAATGGCAAAAATGAGATCTGAAGTTTTAGAAACATCCACCAGTACACGCTGATTTGGTGTTCTGGCGCGGATTGCTTTGCCGTTAATTCCAAACAACAAAATATCTTTCTCTTCGTCCAGTGATTCTGCAACTTCTTCAGATTCATTCAAAAAGACCTGATTAATGACATCGTTAGGCAAAACATTGAATTGGTTGTAATGATCGGTAATCAAATGGAACTTCGATTCGAAACGGATTATTTCTTCATCGTCTCCTTTGATGATCACATCGTTACCACGATATACAATGATTAATTTTGGAAAGAATGACTTAATGAGGTTCATTTTGGCATTGTTCACGCCGAAAAATTCCAGCGGATCAATACCTTCGAGATGAATTAACTTTTCAAACATAGACGAATACAGCTTTTTATGCCATGCAAAAATAAGCACTTTTCCGATCTTTTACATACATTTGTCATCGAATAGGTTCCGAATTTTTTGGATTAAAAGGGAAACAGGTGAACCGGGCGATCCGGCGATTCCTGTACAGTTCCCGCTGCTGTAATTCCTTTATAACTCTGCTGCAATTTACCACTGCTCCGATCTGATCGGGGCGGGAAGGGGCTTCAGAGGGGATAAGTCAGAAGACCTGCCTGATCACATCTGGATTTTGACGCTTTCGGAGAAAAGGCAGAAAACCATGTTAACTTTTCATTTTTCATACCTGAAAAGCTGCAAAATCCAACCAATATTTTTTAGATTTTACAGCTAATGAACCAACGAAAAAATACATTTAAATTATTCATAATTAGTGTGCTGATGTTTATATGCATAAACTCGGATGCACAATTTGTGACTAAAATACTTGATTTTTTACCTGCTCCAGGTCAATATACCAATGCCGAATTTATTGGAACTCCTGACGCTGCAAATTCAATCGTTGGAACAAACAAAGGGATGGTCAGTCTGGGTGCATATGGCGGATCAATTACCGTTTATTTTGAAAACGGAATTCAAAACGATTCCGCAAATCCATATGGAGTTGACTTTACCATCTACGGAAATTCGACTCCGACCTGGTCTGAACCCGGGATTATTCAGGTGATGAAAGATGAAAATCACAATGGCTTGCCTGACGACATCTGGTACGAAATTGGCGGAAGTGATCATTACTGGAATTCGACCAGAGCAAACTATGAAGTTACCTATCTGAACAGTAGATTAAACACCGCAACCGATATTCATTGGACGGATAATCAGGGAAATTCAGGAATTATTCCTGAAAACAGTTTTCATCAGCAGACCTACTATCCGAAAGCTCAGCTTTTCCCAGTTGTTTCAGCCGATCAATATACTTTGAAGGGCACCAAAATTAGCGGTCAAATCGATTTGTCGAATCCGGGAGTGGTGAATTCATACCGAAGGACTTTTGGATATGCCGATAATACTCCGGTACTTTCATTTACCGAAAAAATGCCGGATAATCCATACACTCCTGAAATTGAAGGAAGTGGAGGCGATGCCATCGATATAGGTTGGGCTGTTGATTCGAACAGAAATCCAGTATATCTTGATGAGATTCATTTTATTCGCATTTATACCGGTATGAATACATTAGCCGGCTGGTTGGGCGAAATATCGACTGAAATTACCGGAATCCGGGATGTAGAACCTGCAACAGTTTCCGGAATTCATTCTACGGTTGTTATTCAGGATTTACCCAGCAAAATAAAAGTTGGCGAAACCGTCAATCTGAATGCTTTTGCATTTGAAAGTGGAATTAAGCAAAATACCGGCATCAACTGGAGCATCAGTAATCCGGAATTGGCTATCATTGAAAATAGTCAGTTAATTGCTAAAAAGTCTGGTGTTTTTCAGCTTCGGGCATCTTCCGTTTCCAATCCAGTTATTTTTTCTGAAAAGCAAATCGAAATATTTTCGGTTGGAAAAGCTGTAATTACGCTTCCCTTAAAGAGTTTGAAGGTGAACGACAAACTGGAATTGACCGGAAAACTGACCGATCAGAATAATAATACTCTGAGTGGAATTTCCACATCATGGAGAATTGAAAATGCATCAATTGGAGAAATTTTATCAGTTGACGGAAAATATTTTCTGAAAGGCAAACAGCTTGGTAAATGCTGGTTGTATCTGGAATCAACTGATTTCAAATCAATTCGAGATTCTGTTCAGATTGAAGTATTTCCTGAATCCATGAAGAAGAAGGTTCTTATCACCGTTAAAACGAGCGAAAAAACTATTTTTCCACGGCAATCGGTTTGGGTCGATCAGGTCGATCTGACCTCGAAAGTTGACCGTCATCAAAAATTGTACGGTTTACCTGAGATTGGTTTTGTCTCGCTGGCACACGCCATCGCAGCGGTATTCAAAAATAATGGGTTGGAAATGGATTGGGCTTTCAGGGATGATGCTGAAGGCGGATCGTCACTGTATCTGTGGAAGGTCCCGCAAACCGATGAGGAATCAACAAGCTACAATTTCGGCTATGGTGGATCGCGAACGTCTGAAGCCTTCCGAAAGACCTGGATCGTGGTATTGAATCAACAACCAATTATTTCAGGATTTGATCGGATTAAAGTGAATAATGAGGACGAAATACTTGTATATCAAATTATTGATAATGCATTGCCATGGACAGTAACCCAGCTGACTTCCGGAGCCGACTCAGTTAAAACAAATCAAATGATTGATGTTCAGCTAAAAAAATATTCGTGTGACATGGATATTAACCGGAATGTGACCATTAATTCGCTGGAAGTTGTTGCCAATCAAACCATTCAAATCAGGCAAAATAATCAATTCACTTCTGATTTAATCACCGATGAATTTGGAAAAGCTTCTTTTAAACCTGAAAATACAGGAGAATATTTGATTACTTCCGGAATTGATGCCGCAAAATTGGTTGCCGAACCCATTACGGGTTTCCGGTTAAATCATACTAATTCAATCGATTTCGGTGTTTTTCCAAATCCTTTTTCTGAAACGATCCGAATTGATTGCAATTCTCCAATCGAATCAATACAAATTTACAATATCCTTGGAAAGTTAGTTTTCTGTCAAAACAATCCATTACCGGAAGTAAATCTGAGTTCGATTCCTTCAGGTATCTATTTATTGCGGTTGATTTGCGGATCTCAGCTTTTTCAGCAAAAAATTATAAAAAATTAGTCCATTGAAACCAGAAAAAAGAATCCTTTCAGAAATGAAATTCAAAGTAATTCTTTGTCTTTTGGTTCTTGTGTTTATAGCTGAAAAAATTGAAGCACAGAAACTCACAGATACCATTCCAATTCAGGAGGTTCAGGTTTTTGGGAAACGAACTATCGAAGAAGCCGGCATGTTGGTTACGCATATCGACACGCTGGAATTTCAGATGATGAAAGCTCAAACCGTTTCCGAATTGTTGTCATCCTTTTCACCGGTTTTTTTGAAATCGTATGGAAGAGGCTCAGCGGCAACAGCTTCGTTTCGTGGGACAGCACCTTCGCACACGCAACTGTACTGGAACGGAATCAAACTAAACTCATCGATGCGAGGAGATGTCGATTTCTCCTTGTTTCCGGTTTATTTCATCGATAATATTAGTCTTTTACACGGAGGTAGTTCCCTGCAGTCGGGTTCTGGTGCATTGGGAGGCAGTGTTTTAATAAACAACAAACCTGACTGGACCAATAAGCTGAGTATCGGGTATGTTCAAACCGTCGAAAGTTACTCAACAGTCAAAGAATATATCAACTTCGGATTTGGAAATGGGAAGGTTCAGTTCAAAACACGGCTATTTTCTGATCGAAGTAAAAACGATTTTCCTTATTTCAATTATGGGGTTCTGCCTATGCATGAAACGAAACAGAAAAATGCAGCTTACAAAAAATCAGGAATACTTCAGGAAGTTTATTTGCGGCTCAATAATCAAACGTTGTCGGCTAAAATCTGGGCTTACCAGAGCGATCGCGATTTGCCGCAACTCATGTCTTTTGAAGGCGATGCCCGAAAGGAAACACAAAATGATCAGAATTATCGTGCCATTTTTTCATGGAAATATATTACTGAGAAAAGTAAACTGGAATGGATTGGTGGGGCAAGTCTCAATGAATTAGACTATTTCAGGTCAAGTACTGAATCAGGGTTTGTTAATTTCAACAGCCAAAGCAAGGAGAAAAGTTATACCAGCCAAGTCAACTTTGATTGGAATCCGAAGGAGACTTTGAGTTTTAACTGGTCGTTGAATACAACGTTTGACCAGGTATCTGTTTTTGATCGGGTTCAAAAATCAGGATACGACAAGAATCAATTGGCCATGTCACTTCTTAATGCCGGACATTTCCAGTTAGCACCTGAAGTATCACTTTCGTTATTATTTCGCAGTGAAATCTATAACAGTAAGTTAATAATTTTAATTCCGACTTTAGGTATAGAATATTACCTGAATGAGAAAAAGGAAAGTTCATTAAAAATGAACCTGTCACGCAATTATCATCAACCGGGATTGAATGATTTGTACTGGATTCCGGGAGGAAATCCTGATCTGAAGCCGGAGAATGGATATGAAGGTGATTTAAGTTATTCGCTTTCTGCAAGGCACGAAAAAACAACAATTTCCGCTCAGATTACTGGTTTTGCTTCAATGATTAACGATTGGATTGTTTGGCAACCTGCTTCAAACGGTGCATACTATTGGGAAGCAAGTAATCTTCGTAAAGTGTTTGCCCGCGGAGCAGAGTTTCAGACATCATTTCAATCTGAGATAGCGAATGCCGTATTGATTAATCTGAAGGGTAATTATTCGTACACGGCCACTTCAAATGTTGATGCTGTTCCATCAGTCGATGGATCGAGAGGTAAGCAGCTGATTTACATACCAAAACACAAAGCGAATATATTTGCAGAAGCTGATTTTAGAAATTATTACCTGAAGATCAATGCTCCGTTTACCGGGAAACGATATACATCAAGCAATAATGTGGAATCCGACTATGAAAAGGTTCTGAATCCATATTGCTTGGTCAATTTGAGTTGTGGAAAACAGTTTAATTTAAATGTTTTCAAGGTAGATGCTTCGCTGAATATTGAAAATCTGGCCAATGCTGATTACATGGCTATTTTGTGGCGCCCAATGCCCGGACGGTACTATTCGTTAACCTTAATGTTTAATTACCGAAAATGAGAGATAATCAAGGAAAAAGGAAAATGGAAAAAGGAAATTCAGGCCTTGTTGGAAATCAAATGAATGGCATTCGTCAGGCTATTTTAACTTTAACTTTTCTCGGATTGTTGCTCTCGTCTTGTTCTAAAAGCCCTGTTGATACGGTCTTCTTTGATTTTTCCGGTAACCGGGGAGTATATATCGTCAATGAAGGCAATTTCATGTACGGCAATTCGTCGTTGTCATTTTATGATCCTGCAGCAAAACGGGTTTATAATCAGATATTTCAGGCCCGAAATGGAGTGCCTTTGGGCGATGTGGCGCAATCAATTTGCCTTTGGAATGGAATTGGTTTTATAGTTGTTAATAACTCAGGCAAAATCTATGTAATCGACAGTCATACAGCTGAATTTAAAGGAAGTATTTCAGGATTGAGTTCACCAAGGTATGTTCATGTAATCAATTCGGAAAAGGCTTATGTTACTGATTTATATTCCCGAAAGATAACTGTTTTTAATCCTCAGACACTTCAGGTCATAGGCAGTATTCTGGTTGGTAATTCACAAGCGGACTTTAATCAACATTCTACCGAGCAGATGATCCAATATAAAAACAGAATATTTACCAACTGCTGGTCGAATGATAATAAAATTCTCGTAATTAACTCGGATACAGATCAATTAATAGATTCAATTGAAGTTTTCAAACAACCAAATAGTCTGATACTTGATAAGAATAACAAAATTTGGGTTTTAACTGACGGAGGTTTTGAGGGAAGTCTGTATGGCAATGAGCAACCTGGTTTATTGAAAATTGATGCTGAAACCCATGAAATTGAACGGACGTTTCGGTTTCCAGCCGGCAATCATCCTTTTAATTTATCTGTGAATCCAACGAAAGACACTATTTTCTTCCTGAACAAACACGTCTGGAAAATGGCGGTTACCGACAAGCGACTACCGGAAAAGCCATTTATTGCTTCGGAACATACCGATTACTATGGTGGATTTTATAGTTTGGGAATTGATCCGCTAAATTCAGAAGTCTATGTAGGAGATGCCATAGATCACAGGCAATACGGAATTATTTACCGCTATTCTGCTTCCGGAAAGATAATTGATCAATTTAAAGCCGGGATTTCTCCCGGAGATTTTGGATTCAAAACCGAGTAAATCCAGCATCAAAAAATGGGAACTTCGCGCTTAAAGGTTTCGTCGAGCGAAATGAATGTTTCGGTACTTGCTATTCCGCTTATTTTCTGAATCTTATCGCTCAAAATATCTTTTAAATGCTCGTTATCTTTTGCATAAACCTTCACAAATATGGCATATTGACCGGTTGTATAATGACATTCCACGATCTCAGGAATTTGTTTAAGATTCTCAGCAACAACTGAATATAGATTTCCTTTTTCAAGAAATACTCCGATATAAGTACATGTTTTAAAGTCTATTTTCTTTGGATCGATGTGATAACCTGAACCGACAATCACATTCATATCAATCATGCGGTTAACCCGTTGATGCACTGCGGCTCTGGAAACTCCAACCTCAGAAGCAACATCTTTAAATGGGATACGTGCATTTTTGGATATAATATCCAGAATTTTCATGTCAATATCGTCCAGCAGATTTCGTAAGGTCATGATTGTATTTTGTATGAATTAGATTACAATGATTCAAAATTAGCTAAATAACGATGATTTTGATTATAAATAGAGTAAAATATTTCAATTTGTAAATAAAATTGAAAAGGGTGCCATTTTTGAATAGCACCCTTTTCGTATAAATATTTTAACCGGTTTATTTAATCGGAACCTGTCGTTTAAACTCCATTTCAAGTGAAATAAATGTTTCAGTCCGGGCGATTCCTTCAATTTCCTGAAGATCTTCGTCAATAAGCTTTTTCAAATGCTTATTCGTCTTGGTCTGAACTTTAATAAAAATGGCATAAGAGCCTGTCGTATAATGACATTCAACAATTTCAGGAATATTGATTAATGCCTCAACAACTTGCTGATGAAATTTAGCTTTTTCGAGGTGAATGCCCATATAGGCACAAGTAAAATAGCCTAATTTTTGAGGATTAACTATAAATTCACTTCCAGATACAACTCCCAGATTCAGTAAACGCTGAACCCGCTGATGAATGGCTGCTCCTGAAACGCCACATTCGCGGGCAACTTCCAGAAATGGAATTCTCGCATTCTTAGTGATCAGTTTAAGGATTTTTTCATCCAGTTCGTCGATATTTGGCAGTGGTTCTATGTGCAGTTCATTCATAATGTTTAGTTATAACTGTCGTTTGAAGATTTGAAACGTAAAAGTATAAATAATTGACAAATATTAAATATTCTCACTGAAAAACATCATGTTTGTAACGATTTGAAAGCAAAGCTTAATAAATCCAAACAATTGGAATGCTCAGTTTGAAAGTGGATAGTTAAAATTTTAAGCGTCTTTGGAACCCGGAAATTCTTATTTCAGGATTGTCCCGATTGTCAGTTTCTCTGAAAAATCTGTGATGTCATTTCCTGAAGGAGATTGAAAAACTTTCAAATCAAATTCCGGAATTACAGCCAAAATATGGTCGAAAATATCGGCCTGGATGCTTTCATAATTCGTCAGTTGTTTTTCCTTGCAAAAGGCATAGATTTCTATTGGCAAACCTGTTTCTGAAGGCTGTAAATGCCTGACAAGGAAAGTCATATCAAGATTTATATTGGCATTGTCTTTCAGATATTCTTCCAGATATTTTCTGAATATACCTAAATTGGTTTGTCTCCTGCCGTTAGGAACCGAAAGATCTTCGATACCAAGGTTTCTATTGTGTTCGGATATTTCATTTTGCTTTTCAGTCACATAATTGCTAAGGAGTCTAAATTTCTGAAACTTATCCAGCATCTGATCATCACAAAACCGGACACTTTTCATATCGATGTTTATCGAACGTTTGATTCTCCGGCCATCAGATTCCTCCATACCTGACCAATTCATAAATGAATCGGTAACCAGGGAATAGGTTGGTATGGTCACGATAGTTTTATCGCCATTCTGAACTTTTACAGTATTCAACGAAATGTCGATCACGTTTCCATTGGCACCATGCTTTGGAACTTCAATCCAATCGCCGGGTTTCAGCATTTTATTGGCTGATAATTGAATACTTGCAACCAAACCCAGAATGGTGTCTTTAAAAATTAACAGCAGTACTGCAGCAATTGCACTCAGTCCACCCAATAAAACCAATGGCGATTTGTTTAAGATGACCGCGATAATGAAAATTGCGGCAACAAAGTAAACAAGGATCATGACCAGTTGGATATATCCCTTTATGGAACGCGTTGCAGCAAATGGAGTTGTAAGGTAAATATCGTTCGATGCATGTAAAACGCCTGAAACTACCTTCACAAAAATGATCACGAAATAAATATTGGTAATCATAGCTATGAAGCTTGTTACCTCAGGTATTTCAGAAAAATTGCCGGAATAATACAATACCAAGGCAGAAGTCAGATGCGATGCTGACTGAAAAACTTTCCGTTTCAGCAGGAAATCGTCCCACTCGGTTTTCGATTTTTCGACTAACCGGTGGATAATCCGGATAGTAATCATTTTTGTAACCCAGTGAACGATAACGGCTACAATGATGATGGCCGCAAATGTTAAAAGTACAGCGGTAAGCCTCGCATACAATTCCAGAAAATCCAAATCCAGAAAAATCTCATTCAGAAGCAAATAAAGTGATCGCATGGGATAAATATTTTATTCGTATTAGAAGCCTCAAAATTATAAAAAGCATTAAAATTACCATATTAAATTATTGGTCATTCAAGTCCGCCGAAAGCTTGGCCGCAGTCATGATTTTGCCGTGAAATGATATACAGAATCGTAAATCCTGGCTTTTATCTGGATCAATGAATCATGAGATAATTCCACCGGAAAACTCATTAACAGCATTTTAACATTTGTTTTACTGATGGAGTAGGGTGGTTGGTAGTATTCCAGGTCACACACATGAAAATTCAGTCGTTCATAGAAAGCAACTCGTTTTTGAGCCATTTCGGTAATCGGTTCTTCCACCTCAAGAATGATCGGAGTTAATATTTGACCTTGCAATTGTTGGATTACCTGATTTCCAAATCCTTTTCCACGATCAGTATTCTGAATTGCAAAATGTTCAACAAAATGGAATTCATTCAGATTCCAAACCGAAAGCAGACCGATTATCCTTTTCAGGTCATAAATTCCAAGAAAATTAAAAGAAGGATTTGACAGTAAATCAATTGTTTGCGACCATTCACGCCGCTCATCCGAAGGAAAAGCTTCTTCATAAATAGTTCTGAATTCATGAGTTAATTCAGATGAATGTGTCAAACGAATTAATCGTAATGAATTTTCGTCAATCATCAATTTTTTGCCGTTTTTGCTTGATCTCTGATTTGATACGTTTGCCAGTTAATCTCTTTTCGATTGAAGTATGTGTAGGTTTTGTCCGTTTTCTTCGTTTAACGGGCTGCAATGCTTTTGAAATGAGCAAATAGAACTTTCGGATTGCATCTTCCTTGTTGCTCAGTTGCGACCGGTCAATTTGCGAAACCACGCTGAAAATGCCATCAATACTAATCTTTTTTGCAAGTTTTCTTTGAAGTATTTCCTTCTGTTCATCAGTAAGCAGCATGGAATTCTGAATTTCGAACCGAAGTTCGACTTTCGAATTCACTTTGTTTACATTCTGACCGCCGGGGCCACTGCTTCTGGAAGTAAGAAACTGAAATTCAGACGATAAATCAGGAATATTTAGTATTGGTTCCATTGGTTACAAGTCTTTCTCAATCGACGGATTCTTTTTTGTTCTGGGTTTTCTTACCGGCTTATTGGCATAGTAATAAGCTACTTTTTCAATGGCTTTTCGGATACTTACATTAATCAGATTATAGTCGTTAGCCAATTGAGGATCAATATAATAGATCTGATAGTAGAAATCTGAAACCACCGGAATATGCATGTCCGAATTGATTCGCAGCATGGTTTGTTTATATTCAGCTGCGAATTCATTTTTCATGAGTGAGCAGGTGTAAACGGCGAGTTTGGCATTTTTATCTCGAACGCCTGAAAATCCAAAAAGCCGGCAGATTAATCCCCGGTGAGCATAAATTGAACAACCTGCTGTTTGCCCGGGAACCTGAGTCTTGGCTAAATTAATGCAATGTTCCGGGTTGGTTTCCAACAAATCAAGCGCAGCTTCATGCAGATTATTTTTTACCAAATAGTAAGCAAACGGAAGAAACTCGAGCACATTGGCTTCCAATCCTTTTTTTCGGCAACATAAATCGCAATTTGTCAGGCATTTAAGGCCTGATTGGTTGCCAAATTTGGTGGTTTCCTTATCTAATTGGTTGAAAACGCGTTCAATTTTCCTGATTTTATCAAGCATAAATATACCTCGTGTAAACGTGCGGCAAAATTAGTTTTTTTAAGGTTCCCACGGCGATTGATGGTTGGAAATACTTACACGGGTTTCGACCTTAAAATTTTTGGAAACCTTATATTGCATAAACACCGAAGCCCCTTTGGTACTCATATTCTGCATGGAGGAATTCATGCGTGGTTGATCAAAGACCGACTGAGCTCCAAAACTGTTACCGCCAAATGTGAGGCGATCATTCATTCGATAACTTGACTGATTAAAAACAACACCACCAGAATATAAAGGCGAAAATCCAAACCCACTGATTGAGAATGCTTCAGAAGAGACATTGGGAGTATTCAATGATTTCAAAAAACCGAGATTTTTTCTATAGTCGGTCAGAAGGGGTTGATGAAACAGGAATGGATCAATCAAGCTGATTTTATTTGTAGAATAGGAATCACCAAAGAGAACAGGCATAACCATATTCGATGGTGCAGCAATAAGTTCAATTTGAGACTTCTGAATACTGTCTAAAACAATTTCCTCCTGTGCAGAGGCTATAAGCATTGCACAGGAGGAAATGATTAATAAAACAAACCGTTTCATATCGAAATATTAGAATTTCACACCCAAACTGATGACAAAAGTGCCATTTTTGGTGTCAAAATCAAAGTTAGGAGTATCGTATATGTTGCTGCTGAATTGCTCCTTTCGAATATCCAGAGATAGAATAAGAAAATCAAGACCCACGCCATATTGCCAACCAAAGAAGCTGTTTTTCAGATTATCTTCTGTAAGCTGGCCTTTGGCACTTTTGTCGGTTAAGAATGAGAATACCGGACCAGCCAGAACTCTAAGGTTAAATGCTTTTTGATCAAGGATTTTAAATCCAATCAGAGCCGGAACATCAATAGTTTTTAAATTGAACGAATTAATAGTTGACAAACCAACATTATCAACACGAACAACTTCCCCCTTTTTCGAATTGGAATAAGCTTCAGGTTGAATATAAAACCTGCCGAGATTAATTCGTGCAAATGCACCAAACTGATAACTGGCAATTGTTTTAGGAGTATAATCAGCCATGTTTGTCGAAATTTTGGACGTATTAATTCCGGCTTTTAATCCAAAGTCAAAGGCTCCCTGAGCTTTTCCTGAAAGAGCGAATCCAACTAATATCAATAGAATACTAAGCTTTTTCATATCCAATTTATTTATTAAACGTTTATAAAATACTTCTATTGTTCATTCATATTGCCTTTTTCGCACACCAACAAAAAATGGTTTTTACTCCAGATCGCCATAAGTATAGGAAACAAAGGCCACTTTCTTACTGTCTGGACTCCATGCCGGAACATTGAAAGTTCCCTGACCGCCATAAATATGAGCCAAAACTCTCGGTTCTTTACCATCAACAGCCTGCAATCTCAGCATGACCCTCTGGTTGTGAGGGTGGCTGGTTGCCGGAACTTCAGTTGGGTATGAGATGTAAATCAGTGATTTACCATTTGGAGATGGATGGGCAAACCAATTGTTGTGGTTGTCGGAAGTTACCTGTTCCTGATCGGTTCCATCCGGTTTCATTCTCCAGATTTGCATGGTTCCGGTTCTGGTCGAATTAAAATAAATGTATTTTCCGTCGGGAGAATATTCAGGACCATCATCCAGACCCTTGGTGTTCGTCAGTTGTTTTTCCTGACCACCTTTTGCCGGACTCTGGTAAACATCGTATTCGCCATTCCGCTCGGCACAATATACCAGCATTTTTCCATCGGGTGACCAGCCATGCCAGTAGGAAGGTCCTTTTTCAGTTACCCGGAATGGTTTTCCTCCTTCAATCGGAAGTGTAAAAACAATCGAACTGGTTTTTCCATTCTCTTCGACATGATTACTGATTGCAAGCATTTTGCCATCGAATGAAATTCCATGGTCGTTATTGTTGTTAATGGCAATGCCCGATTCAATGACTTCCGGTTTTCCGCTTGCCAGATCAAATTTGTATAGTTTGCCTCCTGAATTATAAATCAGAAACTTGCCATCGCGTGACCAGTTTGGTGCTTCGATATGCGTCGCTGTTGTATAGAGAACTTTCCGGAGGCCGGTTTCTGTGTCCAGAATTTCGAGCCGGCTGGCAGATGGAGTTTTATAACCATCTACGCCATCAGCGGCAGCAACATCAAAACGGACATTCGAAAATTCTCCATTAACCGAGTTTTCAGGATTATGGGAGCAGGCGACCAGTCCAACAAAAAAGGAAGCTTCAATCGGAAGTTCAATTTCATTGGCCGCGGTCAGTTCTTTTTCTGTCTGGGCAATTCGGGCCAGAATTTTTGTGCCTTTTTTCTCGAGTTGAAGGTATTGTGCCCCAACTTCCTTGAATTTCACTTCTTCAGTGATTCCGTCTTGCTTGGAGCGATACTGCAGCGAAAGTAAACCATCGGAATGATGAATAATGTCGGCATAGGGCGAACCCGGATCCAAAGTTTGTCTGATCATTAAACCAATTTTACGATGTGCATCACCTGTTTTTGTCAGGATTTCAACTTTTGCAGTTAATATAAAGTCGCTGCTTACTTTTCGGGCAGCAAAGAAGAATTCATCCTTTTCAGCCCAGATATTTTTTCCGGCACCGGTGATGTTGTAGGTTTGATCTTCAGAATTGAACAGCATTTTGCCTGAAATTGCCGGATTGCCAACATTTATTGATTCCGGAAAAAATGATTTTTGTGCTTGTGTCATCAGGTTAATTGTCAGAAATACAATTAGTAGTGAAAACGTTTTTTTTGGAGTCATCATGGTTTGTAGTTTAGGAATAAAATGCCCAAGTTACAAATTAGATTTTATAATGATCCACGAATAATTAAATTGGTTGGAATTACTTCAGCAATGTTTTTTTTGTCAACTATAAACAGTGCACAATCCTTTCCCATCCTCACAAAATCGGTTGAAATAACAGTAATTCCGGAGCCTACAATTTCTTTCATCGGAGCATCGTTGTATGAAATAATTCCAATATCAGCCCCAATTTTGTATGCGTTTTTTTTGCAGTCTTTTACAATTTTAACCAGATCGGAATCTTTAATGACAAAGTAAGCCTGACCTTGCTGAACTTCACGGTTTTCAATTTGGTCTAAAACGGCATGCGGCAGTTCATTATCGTCACAGAAATGGTTAAAGGCATCAATGGTTTCAGCCGGATGCGGGGTGTTTTCCGGGAAAACGAGAATGAATTCCTTGTATTTCTGAATAAGTTTCAATCCTGAATTTAAACAATCATAAACTGCCTGATTAAAGTTCTGGGTCAGATAGGAGACTTCATTCCGGATATCAAATCCCATGTCAAGAATCAAAAGCTTTTTGGGATCGATTTTGCGAACCACATCTTCAACACTTTTGTTGTTGATGTTCATCACAATATACATGCTGTATCGCCCTAGACTATTCAATATCAGCTGATTAAAAACTTCAGGATTGTAATGATGAAATAAAAGGTCAACTGAATAGTTATCAGGAAGATTAGCGCGGATTGACTTGTAAAGTTGTTCCTTAAAAGCGCTGAAATCGTCGAGTAAAATAAATACCCGGTAGGATTCGGATGCCACGAAATACCCTTTGGTTGGTGTTGAAGCGATGATGCTTCGCTGTTTTAAAATCGAGTAGGCTTTGAAAATGGTATCGCGCGAAATACCACTTTGTTTGTTCAGCTGATTTACCGAGGGTAAAAAATCGCCTTCTTTTAGTCTTCCCAGATTTATCGCTTCGCTAACAGCATGAATTAACTGCTGCATCTTTGTTTGTGAGGAAGCTTCATCGAATGTAAAAGCAAATTTTTCCATCGTAAGAGTTGTGTGAAAAGCCTGGATTGTATTTCCAATCCAGGCTTTTAAGTATAAGAGATTTGAACTTCAGTCACTCCGGACTTTAGTTTACTTTAGTCACTTTTATTTGTACAACGGTCCATAGGTGGCACAGGCACGAAAATCAGCACTTTCTTTATCCGTTCCGAAAGCAGACCAGGCACTTGGCCTGAAAATCTGATCGTCGCTCACATTGTGCATATTGACCGGAATACGCAAAATTGAAGCCAGTGTAATCAGGTCCGCTCCAATATGTCCGTATGAAATGGCTCCATGATTGGCACCCCAGTTAGCCATGACGCTGTAAACATCTTTAAAAGCATCATTATCGGCCAGGCGTGGAACAAACCAAGTTGTTGGCCAGGTCGGATTGGTGCGTTTATCTAAAACGGTATGGATTTCGTCAGGTAATTCAACGGTCCAGCCTTCGGCAATTTGCAAAACCGGGCCAATTCCTTTCACCAGATTTATTCTTGACATGGTAACCGGCATTTCAGCGGCAGTTTTGAATTGCGAGGAATAACCACCACCACGGAAATAGCCCAAATCAGCCGGACACCAGCGTGTGTTTTCCAAACAGGCTGTAGCTTCTTCTTCCGAAATTTGCCAGAATGCTTTCATGGCAGGATTTCCATCTGAATCGCGCTGTTGGGCTGTTGCATCCAAAGTTGTCGAACCCGAATTAATCAGGTGGATAACCCCGTTTGCTGCAGTTCCGGTTAATTCTTTGCCTGTTACACGTTTTACTGCATCAGGACTCCAGTAGGTACGAACATCAGAGAAAATCTGGGCAGTATTGGTCAGCAAATGGCCAAACAACATGGAAGCACCATTCAGACTGTCATTCTCAGTGGCAAAAACAAATGCCTGACGAATTCCGTTCCAGTCGAAAGAAGAATTCAGAATAGCTTCAGTAAAATCAGCATTTGGATAATAATCCGTCCACTGACGTTGTCCCTGGAATCCTCCTAAAATTGCATTCCGGCCTTTTGCTTCTTCACCAAATCCCAGTTCTTTCAGTTTTGGATTTCCGATCATCAGGTCACGGGCAATCAGTGTCATTTTTACTACAATTTCCCATTCCCAGTCTTTTCGTTCGCGCGAAGATTGTTTGGCTTCACGGTTGTGGTCCTCACCTTCAATGCAATTGGCTTTAGTCCATGCCAATGCTTTGGTATATTCTTCCTGATCAAAAATGCAGTGGTCAATCCGGCGTAAAAACTCAACCGATTCGACAAATTCAGTCCGAATCCCCAGATATTCCTGAAAGAAATCAGGATCAACCATCGAACCGGCAATGCCCATGGAGGAATAGCCAATCGATAAATATGATTTTCCTTTCATTTGTGCTGAAGCCAAAGCAGCTTTTGTAAATCGAAGCAGTTTTTCCTGAACATCGGCAGGAATGCTTTTGTCACCAGAATCCTGAACATCGCGTCCATAAATTCCAAATGCAGGAAGTCCTTTTTGCGAATATCCGGCAAGTGCTGCAGCGAGGTACACTGCTCCCGGACGCTCAGTTCCGTTGAAACCCCAGACAGCCTTTGGCAGCAGGGGAGTGGTGTCCATTACTTCGGTTCCGTAACACCAGCAAGGAGTAACTGTTAGTGATACGCCAACGCCCTCGATTTCAAATTTGTCGGCACATCGTGCAGCATCAGCCACACCGCCAATGGTGGTGTCGGCAATGACACATTCCACTTTTTCGCCGCCAGGAAAGCGAAGGTTTTCTTCAATGAATTTGGCTGCAGCTTTAGCCATATTCATGGTTTGTACTTCGAGCGACTCGCGTACACCCATTTCTCTGCCATCGATCACAGGGCGGATGCCAACTTTGGGCAAACGACCAATAAGTCTTGTGTTTGAAGTCATTTTATAAAGATTTTTTGAAATAATTATTCGCGTTTTTTGCTGATATTTTATTGTCCTGTACTGTGCTGCTAAGTAAATACTTTTTTTCAAAATCTGAAATGTTGGTGAACAGGTTTATGAAAGTTGAAATGAGAAAAAATTGTGTGACAATTCATTCAAATTTTGTATATTTAATGATAATCGCTTGTTCATCAAATTCTTCTCATGCAAATTCTATAAATGCATGCAAAAGGTGAATGATACATCTTTACTATTTACGACTGAGATACTAATTCTACTTTCATTCCAAAATTGTCCAAACGAGCAAAATATTTTGCTGTTAGCTAAATTCTATATTTATGAAATTATTTAAATTTTCAACCATGAAGTATTTAAAATTGCTGATTTTTTTGGCAGTAGTCTGCCTGATTAATTCCTGTTCAAAAGATGCGATATTTGAACCTCAGAATGAAGGTTCTTCTATATCTGGCGAACTCCTGAAATCCGGGAAACTATCACTGGATATTGCAGTTGTTTCTGACATCCATTACCTTGCAGCCTCGCTTTTGAGAAATGATGCAGTAAATGGTGCTGCATTTCAGACCTACCTGGCATTTGATCCTAAACTTATTGAATACAGCATTCCCATTCTTGATGAAGTTGTATCTAAGCTTGAAAAAGAAAAACCGGATATTCTCCTGATTCCGGGCGACTTGACAAAAGATGGTGAAAAATTAAGCCACATTGCCGTGGCTAAAATCCTTCACCGACTTGCAAGCCAAGGAATCATGGTTTTTGTCATTCCAGGCAATCATGACATCAATAACCCGCAATCGAAAGGTTATCGCGGCCAAAACTCGTATGAAACAGAAACAGTTTCTCCTGAAAGGTTTGCAGATATATACGATGACTTTGGCTACCGGAATGCAAAATACCGGGATCCTCATTCACTAAGCTATATTTGTCAGGTTAAGAGCGATTTATGGATATTGGGAATTGACGATTGCAAATACGATCAGAACATTGGAGCAACCGAACCGGTAATTTCAGGAAAAATCAGACCGGAAACTTTGCGTTGGATTAAGGACAAAATGAAAAATGCCAAAAAAGAAAAGGTGACAGTTTTGGCCATGATGCATCATGGAATAATGGAACATTATACAGGCCAGAATCAACTTGATCCAGGCTTTGTGGTTGATAATTGGGAAACTGTTGCACCGGAACTGATGGAAGCCGGTATTCAGGTATTTTTCACCGGTCACTATCATGCCAATGATATTACAGAATTACAATCGAACGGAAAAACTTTGTACGACATTCAAACCGGCTCATTGGTGAGTACCCCGAGTCCTTATCGTTTGATAAAATATTCGGGAAATTCACTGAATATAAGTACTGAGCATGTTGTATCTATTCATGCAAGAATTCCAAATGGGTTAAGTTTTGTTGATTATTCAACCGTTTTCCATCAGCAACACTTTGATGCCTATTTTGACTACGTACTAAAAAACAAATATCTAATGCCTGAACCTTATGCTTCCTACTTTGCTCCACGTTTCAGAAATGCCATCATGGCGCATTATGCAGGCGATGAGCAAATCACTGATGATGAGCAAGTGAAGGTATATGAACTTTTGGGAGTATCGCAAGAACTATACGGGGCTGTAATGACTCTCTGGACAGATTTGCCTCCAAAGGATAATGAAATACACCTTGAGCTGAATTAGAATTAGCAGAAAGCTGGTCCGATGACTTAATCGACATCGGACCAGATTTTTAGAGTCGAACAAGGAGGAGTCAATTTCCAACGGCATCCGTCGAGATACTTTTATTTATCCAGCAAAAGCCTTTTCATGACCTCGTCATAATATGGCTTTTCATTCAGACTCGAATGTGATCCTGGAAAATAAAGAAGATCAACCTCAATATAATTGGGAAAGTCGAAGTCTCGCATGACCACAGCACATCGCATATCATTGGAAAGCCTGGTATTGTCAATCATAGGGAACTGGAAATAATCAATGGTAAATTCCTGGGTTACCATGTTGACAAACTTTTCGTTTATGGAGTTCTCAATATCCAGCCTCACATTGACCGATTTTTCATCCACATTGTATTTCGTAGCCTTTAGATATACCACTCTTTTATAAACATCCGAAGTGCTTCCTGTTTTAATGGTATCATAAAATGTCTTTGAATCTTTCCAATCAATGGGTAATTCCTGTGAAAATCCAGGTTTATAGGCCGTTGTATCACCCGGGAAAGTAATAAACATCATTTCTTTTGCAGTAGCACCTTCGAGGCTCGAGATCTGTTTAGAAGTCACATCTTTGGCCATCTTATACAAGCGTTTCCGGTATTCTTTCCGGAAGTCCTTATTCTTTTCAAGTGCAATTTTCCTGTTCAGGTAATCAAAAAGTGGCATAAGATTAAGCGACTGATGGAAGTTGTATGCCAGAAGTTCGAGTTGCAGAATATTTTCGTCTAATGTACTCGACGAATCTTTAAGAATGGTGCCAAGAATTGAGTTGAACATATCTTTCCGAAGGGCACTTTCAGCTTGTTCCCGGGTGCTCATTAATTCGGTGTAAAGACGATTTTTCGATTCATTATTCTGTTTGTTATTCAGATAAACTGAACCAAAATAGCTTACCAAAGCGATCGTTAAGGCAGCAACAATTCCACCGATAGGTTGCATAAGGATTCCAATTTTATCCCATTTGTCCCGCTTTTCTTTTTTTTGAGCTACAGGGTCTTCAGTATCCATTTGTCGCCAGATTTATTCAATGTTAGATTGTAACGGGTAGCATTGTTTGTTGAAAAAACATCTAAACTTGCTCCTTTATACCCAACAACTTCAAATTTGAGTTTCCCAACTTCCTTAATTTTTAGCGTGAAGTAGCCGTTTTCATCTGTAGTATTGGAGGCAACGACTTTGTCATTCTGAATGATTTGAACAACCTGCTTGGTCAATGGTTTACCATCGTCACCTTTTAAAGTTCCATAAATCTCTCCTGCAAAAGTAAAGACAGGAAAACAGATTAGAATAATAATGAGGATTCTTGCAGCTTTCATAGGAATTAAATTTATTAACATCGATTACTTATCTGTATCTAAACTATACCAAATTTAAGAAATTATGCGATATAATCCTTTAGCTGATCAGCATAGATTCTGCTGCTTTATTTTTATAGTTGGCTGATTCTGCTCAGCAAATAATGATCGGCCAGGACAATAGCAGCCATCGATTCAACAATCGGAACAGCGCGTGGAAGTACACATGGATCGTGACGGCCTTTCGGATTTATAGTTACTTCTTTTTCAGCACGATCGACCGTATTTTGTTCTTTCAGCAGGGTGGCGATTGGCTTAAATGCGACATTGAAGTAAATATCTTCGCCGTTCGAAATGCCACCCTGAATTCCACCGGAATTATTTGTTTTGGTTCGCACTCCTTTTTCAGTTTTGATAAAAACATCGTTGTGTTCTGAACCTGACAAACGGGTGCCATCGAAGCCTGAACCGTATTCAAATCCCTTTACTGCATTGATTCCAAGCATTGCAAACCCAAGGTCGGCATGCAGCTTATTGAAAACCGGTTCGCCCCAGCCGGCAGGTACACCCTGAATTACTCCTGTTACCACGCCACCAACGGTATCATGATCGCGGCCGGCTTCTTCAATTCGGGCAATCATTCGTTCAGCAGTTTCAGCATCCGGACAACGAACAATATTCGATTCGGTTTGGCTTAAATCAAGTTCGGAATAGCGTTTGTTGAGTTGAATTTCACCAACTCTGGAAACATAGGCCTGAATCGAAACGCCAACTCTTTTCAGTAGTAATTTGGCTACAGCACCAGCTACCACACGGGCAATGGTTTCGCGGGCCGATGAGCGGCCACCGCCACGATGATCTCGGGTTCCGTATTTCTGAATGTAGGTATAATCAGCGTGCGACGGACGAAAGACATCTTTCAGGTCGTTGTAATCGGATGAATGCTGATCTTTATTCCGGATTTGAAAAGCAATGGGAGTTCCCTGAGTTATACCTTCAAATATTCCGGACAAAAATTCCACCTGATCACTTTCATCACGTTGGGTCGTGATTTTGGATTGTCCTGGTTTCCGACGGTTCAGCTCATTCTGGATAAAATCCAGATCAATTTCCAACCCGGCTGGGCAGCCGTCAATAATACCACCAATGGCTTTCCCGTGAGATTCACCAAAAGAAGTTAACCTGAAAATTTGTCCAAAGCTGTTCATAATTATAGAAAAGAATAAAGAGGAAAAAGGAAAAAGTCAAGACTGGCTCTGTAATACTTCGGAGAAAACAGTTTTAAATACTTTGTGCCTTTGTGTCTTTGTGTTTAATAATTGATGTAATAAAAAATGTTGTCCCAAAATACGAAATTCTGAGACAACATCCGAAATTTATCTGATAAAACAGATTAACAACCGCAGCCGCTTCCGCAACCACCTTTTCCTTCGGTGCTGCAACTGCCTTCTGCGTATTCTCCGTCGTCACAACCGCAACCGCCACTTCCACAGCTTCCGCCACCGCTGCCACATCCACATCCACCACCGCCTAAGGTAGCAGCGATTTCGGCATCAGTAGCTTCTCTCACTTCCAGAATGTCACCTTTAAAGAACAAACTTTCGCCGGCCAAAGGATGATTAAAATCCATTTTAACAATGTCATCTGTGATTTCAAGCACCAAACCGTTTAGTTTCTGACCGCTGGTACTCATCATAGGAACCGAGTTTCCTTCAGCAATCATTTCTTCATCAAATTCTCCATCAATGAAGAAAATATGTTTAGGAAGATCTACAATTGCATTTTCGTCCAATTCGCCATAAGCATCAACATCCAGTAAACTGATCTCAAATGGATTTCCTGCCTGAAGACCTTCCAGATAGGATTCAAATTTGGGAAGCATTAATCCTGAACCAAACACAAAACTCAATGGTTTCTCGCTGGTCGCCTGTTCAATCATTTCTCCCTGAGCATCATCATAGTGCAGATCGTATGTTAGGGAAACCATTTTGTTTTTTCCAATTTTCATAAACTTTTGTTTTAATTGTTTTTTTATAATCGTACAAAGAAATAAAATTCGCGGATAATAAAAATAGGATCCGCGTTTTCCGCTTGAATTATTAAGGATAACATCAGAAACAGGGTTTGGTTTAAACAGTCAAAAGAGTTTCTGTTGTTAAATGGCTGAAAGCCGGAATAGACAAATTGCTAATTTTTGATCAACTTGCTGTTAAACTGATTATTACCTTCGGAAATCTGAACAAAATAAACTCCGGAATTCAAACCTTCCAAATTGTTAATCTTCTGGTTGGTCGATATATTGTCGTATTCTGCAACTTTCCTGCCTGACGCGTCATAAATAATCACTCTTGCCATGCCTTTTAATCCTGAAATTGTTATACCATCAACAAATGGATTTGGGAAAACTGCGGCCTGAATTTGTTGAACTTCAGGAGCAGAAACCATTACTGCATATTTTAAGTCATCCATGCAGAAATATCCGGGAGTATTCATAAAGCCAAAACTATTGTCGCTCGAACTCAGGCTGAATCGAAGGTTTCCTGTTAATTTCATCTCACTCAAATCAACCCAGGTCCAATTATTAAGGATGTAGTCTTTTGAATTGTCGGCAGACCGGAAGTCAGCCAGATAGAAATCAAGTGTATCCACTGGTTGACCAGTAGCATCAATAGTTTCAATCATAAGTTTGAAATAATCGGGATCGTTGCCGGTTTCTCCACCAAATTTTTTCGCAAATGCATCCCCGTTTTTCATCGATAAATAGGCGTAGGTAGAGTTCGTGACGTAGAATCCGGTGATTTTGCCTGGTAAAGTAATTCCAAGTTCAGCGGAAGGTGAAGGATAACATACTGCGTAATTGGCACTTTGATCAAATCCTTTCCCGGTAATTGCGCTATATTGATTCCCATAGCCTGCAGTAGTCATATCAGTCATGTTTGACAAGGCAAAACCGCTCCAACTTTGCCAGGATGTATTATACAAGTTTAAGAAAGTGACATCAGAACTTTTAAAACTTCCTGATTGATCGGATCCATTCCAGAAACTCTCAGGAGCTAAAGTACGATCATCGAACTTGGCAACTGATTGTGCCATCGAATTAAAAGTAAGGAATAAGGCAAAAATTGCCAGGTAAAATAGTCTCATATGTAATAATTTTGAATGGTTTCAAAACAATTACAATACGCAAAACTGCTGAAATAACCGATTAATCAAGGATGTTGGTTACTCCAAGCTTTTTCTCCCGAAAGCTTTGAATATTGTATCACGAATGGCAGGTCTTCTGGCTCACTCCATTTTTGCAGCCTTCCCACCCCGAGTCCTCGGGGCAGTGGCACGAAGTGCAAAAATTATTCAGAGTTTACAGCTGCGGGTACAGCTCCGGAATTTAACCGGATTCCCTCTTGATACCCAAACGGGCATCACCAATTCGTCGTCTAAGATACAGCAAAATCAATTTCAGGATCAGTCAGGCAAGGAAAAAATGCCGCAAAATTATCAACATGAAGTAAATTCAGTTGATAACTTTAAGATGCAGTAGCCATTTTTGAGGTTTTGAAAGTATAGAATTTCTGAACAAAGAAACTGTAAATTACCACAATACCTGTCGTGATAAGTTTGGCAAGTGTCGGCCATAAACCGCCAAATTCGACCAGAAACTTCAGGAAGACATAGTTAAGCAACACCGATCCGGTTACAGAAAGCATGTAACGTATCAATTGAACGCGACCGCGAATTTCGGAATTGGTGAATGTGATGTATTTGGCCAAAAGAAATCCGGTCAGAAAAGTTATTGGGAAAACGATCAGAAATGCTGCGATGTAAGGACTAATTGCCACAATTTTCAAATCAACAATGTTTTTATCCAGAACAAAGTTGTAGCAAATAAAATAAAGAGTAATATCTAAAGTCGTGTTGAATCCGCCGGTTGCGGCGTACCTGAATGTTTCAAGCGGAATATACTTCCGGAAGGGAACATAGAAATAATCAATAAATTGAATAATTAGACTTCTGATATTCAATGCAAAATTTCCCATAAATCAAATCAAGTGCTTTAAGTTCTGCTATTCTTACAGCATAGGAAGCAAGTTTCCAAATGATTAAATGTCAGTTACCTGTTTCTGATGCAAAATAAATAGAAAAGTTTGAAAGCAAATGAATTCGCCGGAAAATAATCCAATAAAACAATTGTCAGTTAATATTCGTTTATAACGATTGAAACGGGTTTGAAACCAGAAATTCTACAAATTTTACTGTTCAACTTTTAACCTGAAACCCATGTGTGGCCGGTTTGTTCAAATTATTGACATTGAAGTTTTTGTAAAACGGTTTGGCGTGAATCGTCCGGCTGGTAGCTTCATAGAATCCAACTATAATGTAGCTCCCGGTGATCATGCTTATGTGATTACAGGCGATAAACCAAATGAATTACAAAGCTTTCAGTTTGGGCTGACTCCATCCTGGGCAAAAAAACCGATGTACCTGATCAATGCGAGGGCCGAAGGGGATTTGAATTCTCAGAATGATATGAATTATTCCGGCGAGAATGGAATTGCAAGGAAGCCTGCTTTCCGGACAGCTATCCGCTCACAGCGATGTTTGGTGATTGCCAATGCGTTTTATGAAGGACCTGCAAAGGAAAAGCTGAGTAAACCATACCTGATCCGAAGAAATGATGAGGAGGTGTTTTCTTTCGCCGGAATCTGGGATACCTGGGTCAACGACAAAACAGGTGAAATCTCGAATACTTTTTCGGTTATTACAACAGTTGCCAATGAAGCAACTCAGCAGATTGGGCATCCGAGATCGCCGGTTATTCTGGATAAAAAGGACGAAAAACGATGGCTCGATTTAGATTTACCAATCGAAAAAGTTCTCAACTTATTAAAACCATTTCCGGGTGATCTGTTGAAAACGGAAGCAGTATCCATTCAGGTAAAAGATCCGAAGAATAAAAGTCGCGACCTGATTATTCCGATTGACGAGAACAAGGTGACTGAATTCGATGTTACAGTAAAAAAAGACCTTCGGCTGGAAGGCATGGGAAGCGGCAAACGTAAACCAAATACACCGGAACAGCAGGGAACGTTATTTTGATTTTATGAAAAAAAACAGCAATTCACTCATAATAAATAGTCCCTCAGTATGTTGGCATACAGCCAATAAACAATAAGTGGGAAAATGAGAACGAGATTGGGGTTTAGCCCAGTATGGGCGTAATATTGGTAGCCCAGGGCAAACGACGAAGGAGTGTCGCCTTGGGTAGGAAAGAACAAAAGGAAGCCGTCCGAGCGAATATGTTTTTCAAGGAATTAATCTTCTTTCGGACGGAATTGAAATCGCGTCGAGAAATATAGTTACATAAGAGAAAATACTAATTCAGAAAAAATGATTAAACAAATCGTATTAAAATCGAGACCATTTGGTACACCAACTGCGGCTAATTTTGAAACTAAATTCATCGAACTTCCAGCATTGGCTGATGGTGAAGTCAGATTAGTTGCCCATACCTTTTCAGTTGATCCGTATTTACGTGGCCGGATGAGCGATGCCAAATCATATATTGCACCTTTTCAGGTTGGAGAACCAATTGTGAGTGGACTGGTTGCCTGTGTTTCAGAGAGTAAAGCAGCTAACCTCAAAGTTGGCGATTATGTGATGGACCGGCTTTCATGGCAGGAAGAATTGGTGGTTCCAGCTGCCGGATTGCAGAAGGTGGATGAAAAGATAGCTCCTCTGAGTTATTACCTTGGTATTCTGGGAATGCCGGGACTTACAGCATATTTTGGTTTACTGGATATAGGGAAACCTCAGCAAGGTGAAACAGTGGTGGTTTCTGGGGCAGCCGGAGCAGTGGGGTTGGTTGTTGGCCAAATTGCCAAAATTCAGGGCTGTCGGGTTGTAGGTATTGCCGGCGACGATGCTAAAAATGACTACCTGATGAAAGAGTTAAATTTTGATGCGGTCATCAATTACAAAACGGTTGAAAACCTGGATGCTGCAATTGCCACAGCATGTCCTTCAGGAGTGGATGTTTATTTCGACAATGTGGGTGGTGAAATTTCGGATGCAGTAAATGCACAGATCAACAATGGTGCCCGGATAATTATCTGTGGTCAGATTTCGCTTTACAATGCCACTCGTCTGCCGGTCGGACCGCGCATTCAGCCAACCCTTTTAAAACGAAGTTCATTGATGCAGGGCTTTATAGTGAGCGATTATGCCTCCCGTTTTCCTGAAGGATTCAAAGCATTGGTTAATTGGGTCGTGAGTGGCCAGCTGAAGTACACACAAACGACCTATCGTGGTTTTGATCAGCTTCCGGAAGCTTTTATTGCTCTTTTTGAAGGGAAAAACCTGGGTAAACTGATTATTGAAGTATAGCAAAATGAACCTAAGCTGAAGAAATCTAAAAAGTTTTGCAAAAATTGCGGGGAAAGTTTGTCTTAAGCGAAAGCCGGAATATTCCAATGAATATTTTTATCTTTGCTTTGGACGTTTCGTACAGAAGCTAAAATATTGATCATGATAAAGACAGTAACAATTGATATTATTAATGATAAAGCAATAAAGCTTTTACAGGATTTGGAACTTTTGCAGTTAATACATGTGCATAAGGAAAAGCAACAGTCAGTTGTTGAACCCAATTGGAAAGCCTCCAAATACAAAGGTGCGATGCAAAAACAATCATTAATTGAAATTGAGAACCAATTGAATGACCTTCGTAACGCATGGGAATGAAATACCTTTGGGATACAAATACTGCTATCTATTATCTGCAACAACAGTTTTCTCTTTCCGCAGAAAAGTTTATTGATGATTTATTGAAAGAAGAATCGCCAATTATTTCAGCTATTACTGAAATAGAATTGCTTTGCTGGAAGACTGCCACCGAAAAAGATTTAGAGGTGTTGAATGATTTTATTAACGATTCTTTGGTGATAGAATTGGAACAACAAGTCAAATTAAAAACTGCTGAAATTCGTAAGACTTATCGAATTAAACTCCCCGATGCCATTATTGCAGCTACAGCACTCGTTTATGAGCTCACTCTGGTATCCAGAAATACGGAAGACTTTAAGAATATTTCTGATTTGAAAATCATAAATCCATGGGAGCAATAGCTTGCTTCACGCTTTCGGATTTGCCTGAAACGGCAACTTTGCCATTTTTTCAACCTCAATGCTTGGGAAACCAAATTCTTCAACCACTTTGCCCAGAATCAGGTACATGCCATCGCCCCGGAATGGGTAGAATTTGAGTGATGGCGGGAAATGCACCGTGTCGAAAAATTCGCCCCGCACATCGATGAATGTTCCGAAGTGCATAATTTCTTTGCGAACAGTCCGAACGTATTTGATCGTTACCAAACGCCCCAGCATCCGTACTTTTAGTCCCAAATGGCTCATCATGTTTTTAGCCATTAGTTCGCCCCGGAAGTTGGTTTGAAGCAGTTCGAAAGTGGTCATAGAAATGGGAAAACCCAGCAACTCAATTTCGTCCCAGGCATCACCCAGCACCGAGTGATCGAGTTTTGGAAGTGAAAATTCCCGCGGTTTAGTTTCAAACATCGTACGGGTTCTGGCTACAGGAACGGTCTTATTCAACAGCATGTGTGCTTCCCAGAGCAGTTGTGCTTTGGGAATTCCGGTGAAGCGAAAGGCACCTAAACGAATCAGAATCACCAGTTGCTCTTTGGTTGCGGGCGTCCGCTGAATAAAATCAGACAGTGAAAGGAATGGACCGTTGCAGTTCCGTTCATTTACAATTTCAGCAATTACTCCACTTTCAAGGTTTTGCACGTGCACAAAACCCATGTATATGTTCTTCCCGATGATTCGGGTTTCGTTCCGGCTCGTGTTTACGCAGGGCAGTTCGATGTGCGCACCGCAGCGTTGCGCCTCGTTGAAGTAAACCCAGGTTCGGTAAAATCCACCAAAATTATTAATCACGGCCACCATGAATTCAAGCGAAAAATGCGCTTTCAGGAATAAACTCTGGAAACTTTCGACAGCATACGAAGCCGAATGTGCCTTCGAAAACGAATATCCGGCAAACGATTCAATTTGACGCCACACTTCACGGGCAATTTCGTCGGTATAACCTTTCTCTTTGCAATTGCTGAAATATTTGTCTTCGATGCGCTGAAACTCGATCCGTGAGCGAAATTTTCCGCTCATGGCGCGGCGCAGCACGTCAGCTTCGGCCAGGTCGAGCCCGGCAAAATGATGTGCCACCTTGATCACATCTTCCTGGTAAACCATCACACCATAAGTTTCCTCGAGTTGTTCCTTCATCACCGGATGCAGATACTGAATGGTTTCCGGCCGGTGAAACCGCTGAATGTACTGTTTCATCATTCCCGATTTCGCCACGCCCGGACGTATGATGGAACTGGCAGCCACCAAAGTGAGGTAATTATCGCAATGCAGCTTGGTGAGTAATCCGCGCATGGCAGGACTTTCGATGTAGAAACAGCCAATGGTTTCGGCAGTCCGCAACTGTAATTTCACCTGCTCGTCCTGAAAAAAACGTTCCACCTGATGCACGTCCACAACTTCGCCGCGATTTTCGCGGATAATATCAACCGCCTCCTTGATATGCCCGATGCCGCGCTGACTCAGGATATCCAGTTTTTCGAAGGCCATGTCTTCGGCCATATACATGTCCCACTGGGTGGTTGGAAAACCTTTGGGTGGCATATCCAGCGCAGTGTAATAGGTAATCGGCTCATCCGTAATCAGAATTCCACCGGCATGAATACTCCGGAGATTCGGAAAATCAACGATTTGCTTCACCATCGTGTTGATGAGCATGGTGATCTGATTCTTGTTCTGATCGCTTTCAGGATCGAGCACCAGCAAATCGATTTCCTCTTTCGGAAGTCCGAAAACCTTGCCCAGTTCGCGGTAAATCGAGCGATCTTTAAAAGTGGAGGTGGCGCCCAGCAAAGCCGTGTGATGGCGGCCATACCGTTTGAAAATATAATCCTGAACCTGATCACGGTCGCGCCACGAATAATCGATGTCGAAATCGGGTGGGGAAGATCGCCTTGGATTCAGAAAACGCTCAAAGTAAAGGTTTAGCTTAATCGGGTCAACATCTGTGATTTTCAGGCAATAAGCCACAATGCTGTTGGCACCGCTTCCTCGTCCGACATGGTAAAAGCCACGCGACATGCTGTAGCGGATAATGTCCCAGGTAATCAGGAAATACGACGAAAATCCCATGTTATCGATGATTTCAAGCTCGTGCGCGATTCGTTTCTTTGCTTCCGGATTGTTCTTTCCGTAGCGGTAAAGCATGCCGTCGAGTGCCAGTTTTCGTAGCAAAAGCTTGTCGTCGTAGGCCGATTGACCAAAAACCTTTTTATTCTTGGAAGTCGTGAAGTCGAAGCTGATGCTACAAGTTGCCAGAAGGTTTTCAGTATTCTTTATGATTTCAGGGAATCTTTCAAATTGCTGTTTTAAACTCCTGAAATCCATTGTTTCCAGCGGATTGGCAAACTGATTCTCCTGTAATTTGCTGATCAGCACGTTGTGATCGATGGCCCGCAGCGTTTTGTGAAGGAACCATCCGGCGCGGTCTTTAAAGGTAACCGGTTGCCAGACCACTAATTTATCCGGATGGTTTCGGTATTTCGAGGTCAGCAGTTTATTGAGGTCTTCGGCGCGGATGCCGGTAAACTCATTTTCGCGCAATTCGCCGGAATGTTTTCTACCGAAAGGATAAACAACAAACACTTCCTGAAATTCAGGTGCATTATCCGGATAAGGCTTCTTTTCCAGGTTGTGTTCGGTTTGCCAGTCGTTCAGCTCTTTCAGTCCTTCGCGGTTTTTAGCCAGACCAATGTAAAGCAGTTCATCTTCCTTCCTGAATTCGCATCCGGCAACAGGCCGAATACCTTTCTGTTGCGCCTTTTTCACCAGTTCCGGAATACCCATGGTAGTATTGATATCGGTCAGCGCAACCGTTTCCACACCGTTATGAATGGCCAGGTCAAGCAGTTCATCGATGCTCAGCGTGCCGTAACGAAGGGAGTAATATGAATGGGTATTGAGGTACATTTTTTAAGAGTTCCAGGTTTCGGGTTGGTGAAGTATCGGTTGTTACGGCCTGAAAGGCCAGTATAATTCAGCCCAGGGCATCGCCCTGGGGTAAGAAGAATGTCAAGAAAACCGTCCGCGGTAGTATGATAATCAAGGAATAAAATTTCCTGCGGACGGAGTCGTAATTCATTATTTTCGGGCAGACATTTAGATTCTCGTCTTTTCGTCCGAATCAACAACATCCCCCAGAAAAACGTTTTCTCGCGGACAACTTTTTTATTCGCTCTGCAACCCAGGGCGATGCCCTGGGCTAGATTAAGCTGGCCTTTCAGGCCGTCTTTTTGTCTCCTGACCATTATTCCCTGAAAAAAGATTAGGTATAAAGAGTAGTCTTTTTCGGGGAGAGGCTGGGAGAGGGGCTTTTCTTTATCTGGTCGCTCTTCTCGACTCCCGAAGCGCGGTGAATGGCTCCAGCACCATACCGAAGCCTGATTTTGTCCATTGAGAGGTAGAGTTTGATCATTTTTTCGTTGTTGTCGAACAGATCGAGTTGTTGTACACCACCGATCAGTCCGCCCAGTTTGACGCCGATGAGCCGGATCAACATGCGCCGTTCGTACAATCGCCGAAACAGTTCGAGTGTGGTGGACATGAGCGTGTGGTCGAACGAGGTGTAGGCAATTTTCTTTTGCAGCGTGTGCGTGTCGTAATTGGCGTAACGGATTTTAACCGTCACCACCGAGGCCAGTTTTTGCTTTTTTCGCATCTTGAAAGCTATTTTTTCGACCATGTGAATCAGTAATCGTTCAAGCATTTGTATGTCAATGGTATCCGTTTCAAATGTTCGTTCAGCACTGATTGATTTCTCTTCCGAATAGGATATTACCGGAGTGAAATCTATGCCGTTCGCTTTTCTCCAGATATCGATTCCTGATTTTCCGAGCACATTTTGCATCATTTCAGGCGGAATGCCACTCAGCGTATGAATGGTAACCACGCCCATCGACCGCAGCAAATGGTAGGTTTTATCGCCCACTCCCGGTATTTTTTTGATCGAAAGCGGATTCAGAAAAGGCTGCACCAGATCGCGCGGTACCTCTTTTTCACCATTCGGTTTGGCTTCTCCGGTAGCAATTTTTGATACGGTTTTATTTACCGACAAGCCGAACGAAATGGGCAGTCCGGTTTCGTTGATAATTCTGTTGCGCAACTCGTGTGACCATTTGTACGAACCAAAAAAACGGTCCATTCCCGAAATATCGATGTAATGCTCGTCGATCGAGGCTTTTTCGTACACCGGCGCCCGATCGGCAATCACATCGGTGACCAGCCGCGAATACTTGCTGTATAAATCCATATCTCCACGAATCACGGTGGCGTCGCGGCACAGGTTTAGCGCCATTCGCATGGGCATGGCCGAATGAACGCCGTATTTTCGCGCTTCATAGCTGCAACTGGCTACCACGCCACGGTCCGAAAGTCCGCCAATAATAACGGGTTTCCCGATTAATCCGGAGTTCTGAAGCCGCTCGACCGACACGAAAAACGTATCAAGATCGAGATGTACGATGGTGTTGTTTTGAAAGTTCATTGTTTTATCCTCCCTGCGTTTCTGGTTTTTCTGAATTAGCATTTTTCCATTCGAATATCGCGTAGCGATTTAGGTATTGTAGAAATGAGGAATGAGGAAATATTCTATACCGCGTAGCGGTTAAACTTAATACGCTCTTCATTGATTTTTACATGCGGCGCATTGAACTTTCAATTTTCAATCTTCATGATCAAATGCGCCTGACATCATCACATTATCCTACTACAATACTTCAACCGCATACGCGGTAAAATCAAATCAAGAAAAATCCTTCAATTCTTGTATATCAATTTCAAGTTTGTATATTTGATTGTTTTTTAATCAAAATATACGATTGTAAATTAATCAATTATTTAAAACTTCCAAATATGTATTTCGATTCGAACATTAAATTTTTGCGAAACCGCAAGAAACTGACACAGGATCAGCTGGCAATAACACTGGATATCAACCGATCAACTCTGAATAATTACGAGAACGGAATTTCAGGCCCAAGCATTCAGTCTCTGGTTTTGCTGTCGGATTATTTTCATGTTGCGATTGATACGCTGCTACGGGTTGATCTGGTCAAGTTGCGTGAAAGTCAACTTTACGAACTTGAACACGGACAGGATGTTTTCCTGAAAGGCAGCAACCTGCGTGTGATGGCCACCACGGTTGACCGGCTGAATCGCGACAATATTGAACTCGTTTCGGAGAAAGCAAAGGCTGGATATACCAATGGATTTGCTGATCCGGAGTACATTTCGGAACTTCCTGTATTTCAACTTCCATTTTTATCGGCCGAGCGAAAATACAGGACTTTCCAGATCAGTGGTGACTCGATGCTGCCCATTCCCGATGGCGCCTGGATTACCGGGGAATTTGTTCAGGACTGGAGCGAAATTAAAACCGGCGATTTGTATGTAGTGCTCACCCTGAACGAAGGTCTGGTTTTTAAACAACTGAAAAATGAACTGTCAGAACATGGGCATATTGAGCTGATTTCACTCAATCCTGCATACAAGACTTATCAGATGGGAGCAAGTGAAATTCGTGAAGTCTGGAAATTTGTGCATTACATCAGTAGGGACGTGGCTGAACCAACCCTGACGGACAATCAGGTGGGGCAACAATTAAAGTTACTGACCGAAGAAATCCGTGAATTGAAGCGAAGTATAGAAAATTCCGGAGGAAAGTAAAAGAGTAGGAGAGTCTGTTACTGGTAATTCAAGCAAAAATTCTACTTTTGGGTGACAGAAAAATCCATCGTTATGCCTGTAATCAATCTCGAAAGATGTACCAAATGTTTAAAATGTGAGAAGGATTGTCCTTCGAATGCCATCACCATCGAAACAGGCGAAATTTCCAATAGCTGCATTCATTGCGGGCATTGCGTGGCTATTTGCCCCGAAATGGCTGTGCGACCCGATTTTGGGGATGTCTTTCTTCTTCAGCCGCATACAGTGACTCCGAAAGATTTCAGGAATTTAACTTCAGGTATCCGGTCTTGCCGGAGTTATCTGTCTAAGGATGTTCCGGATGCCGTTTTGCTTCAGTTGGTTGAGAACATGAAACATTATCCGTCGGCAAGCAATGCCCGTCCGCTGCAGATTTCAATTGTCCGCTCGAAAGAAAAAGTCAAACTGCTCAATGATTTAACTGCTGAGGCTTTGATTCGTTTATTTAGCCTGGTCTGTTCGCCATGGATTAGTCCATTCATCCGGATTTTTGCTCCTTCGATAAATATTAAAAAGCTCAAACGCTATAAAGAATTGTTCATTGAACGCCAGAAAACAAACGATTCGCAGATTTGCCACCATGCACCGGCAGTTTTGCTGTTTCATGGCGAATCTTCAAAAACCGGGATGGCTGAAGCCGATGCCAACATCTGGGCAACCTATACATCTATTTTTGCCAATACACTTGGCTTGGGTACTTGTTTTAACGGGTTTATTGTGAAAGCGATGGGAAAGAAAAGTAAACTAAATCCGCAGTTTAAAGTGCCAGCAAACCATCAGGTTTATGCTTCGCTGTTGGTTGGTTACCCCAAAGTAAAATTCAGAAACGAAACTTCGCGGCAAAGCCCAATCGTTGTTTTATTATAGATTAAACGAATCAATCTCCTACCTGCAGGCAAGCGATTACGTTAAAGTTTTAAATTAGGAGGAAAAATTTCCGGAAATTAAAGTCGATCGATATTTATGGGAAATATCGTTTCTGAAGTAAAATGAAGTTTTATTTTGAAATTTCAAGAATGCACTCCGCTAAGATTGCATTCTTGAAAAGTTAACTGGAATAGAAAACTCCTAAAGTTTCTTATTCTCGAGCCGTGAAAAATATCGAATTCTGGCCTCTTTTGGATCAGCACCAACTGCAATGTAGATTCTTGTCTTTACATCAATGATCACTTCCTGTAATTTGGTTAAATCCGGTGTTTTAAAATCATGCTGTTTTTTTTCGAACATCTTGTTTTCCTTTCAATTATTGAAATCACTTTATATTAAAGTCTTATAGTGCCTTTGTGCTACAATTAACGTGTAAATTCCTGAAAAGTTTTATAAAAAAACAAATATAAACTTTAAGCCAGTATATATGGGTTTATTTAATAAACTATAACATTAATTAACTTAAAATCAACATAGTCTGAAATAGAGAAAAATGAGAAGGCGTTGGTTATTAGGAGATTGCAATTTGCCGCACAATTGTGCGATAATATGGAGCAAAAATGCCATCCAAATATTCATAATGTGAAAAATATCGTTCAGTAGATATTATTTTTATTTATCTAAATCACATACATCCAGTATTTTATATTATAGCTAAAGACTTTATTGAAAGCTTTTGAACTCCTTGGTATGCCGTTTGGATAACATATGTTATCCAAATCGGAAAAGACAGATTTGTTATGCTGTCGATTTTATAAAACACTTGTTATGATGCGATTTTACCCGAATATTGAAAAAAGAGTAAAGTATTTTTCGTGCATTGTTTTTTGTCTTTTATTGGGCTTTGCTTCAATAAATATACAGCAGGCGAATGCACAAACACATTTTACTACGGTATGGCAAGGTGAAAATGGCCAGAATCATATGAATTTCGTAGTAGTTTCCGCAAATCTTGAAAATATTTCTCTTGCTGTTGATGATGAAATAGCTGTCTTTAGTGGCTCCCTTTGCGTTGGTGCCAAGAAATTGACTCAACCCATTAACATTGCCGTAAATACTACTTTTCTTAATATTCCGGCCTCACAAAATGATGGGACAAATAACGGTTTTACCAATAACGATACCATTATTTTTAAAATTTGGGATAATAAAAATCAGAAAGAAATTCGTGCAAATTCTGTTACCTTTAGAAATGATGTAGCAACGTGGATTACAACCGGGAAATTTATTTCGGAGGCAACTGCAGTTGTGGAAATTTCATCCTATTCCGGATTTTTCTCAACAGTCTCCGCACCAAACAGCTCTGACCATATGAATATTAATTTGCTTGGAATCGGTGAATCTGGTCTTGTTGCCGGCGACGAATTAGCTGCCTTTGACGGTGATATTTGTGTTGGAACTCTAAAGATTTCAGAAGATGTTTTATCAAGTGGAACAGCAAGCTTAATTGCATCTTCATCAAGCAGCGACAAAATGCCGGATGGATTTATCGATGGAAATACAATTGAATTAAAAGCCTGGAAACATGTTACTGGTGACGAATTAATAGTGGAGGGTGAAATTGTCAACGGGCAAATGAAATATGAAAAGAATGCCACTATTCTGGTATCATTGAAATCAGTTTCAACAACTACAAAAAGCATTGAAAATTTGGCTGAAATAGATATTTTCCCTAATCCTTCCACCGGTAGATTCACTGTTCGCATGTCTCAAATTCCTGAAGCCAATGGCAGTATTGAAATCCTTGATATTTCAGGAAGAAAAGTTGCATCGCGAATGTTTTCAGGTTTGTCTGAAGAATTTAATCTGTCGAATCAACCTAAGGGTATGTATTTCATCAAATCAACTTTTGGTTCTATTGTAACGACTCAGAAGCTGATCATTACTAAATAAATCTGGTCAGATCTAAAATCCCAAATTGCTAATGTTCCAGGGACTTTTTTTATCTAAGTGCCATGTGCGATTACTTGCTGTTACAGAAAGTAAAAATGTTTTATTTTATTGATTTTTCGTGGATTTCGGCAACAAATATCCAACAATATTCAGTGTAAAAGCAACTAAAGGAAATGTTAATTCGATTTTATAACGTGTAGGTCAGTATTTTAACTCTATTGTTGATTTCTTTTTCGTTCGGCATTTTGCTGAATGCTACCTGGAGCAGTTTAGATCGGTAAGAGGCCTTCAAATTGTCCCATAATTCATCAAAATTAGTGATTAAAACCGATTGATTGAAATCTTTTTGGCTCCAACCTGCCGGATCATTAAAAATGATTTTATCATGCTCAATCAGGTTGAGAAAGTCTTCCTTGAAGTTTTCAGACTCTACATACTTTTTGCAATCTTTATCTGATAGCAGATAAAAAAGGTCATAGAAGTGACGAATTTTCCCAGTGATACTTTTAACCGGGTTTTCGTCAAAGGAAAAGCGAACTAAGGAAACCACTTTTTCAAGCATCGTTTGCCTTTTATCCAAGACATTCAATTGGAATGGATGAAGATTGTATTTCTCAACCAGTTCTGTTGCATTGTGTGACTGATAGAATTTTCCAATAATGCTTTGTACTTCAACTTTTTGGTATGGATATGGATTCGCAAATGAGTTAATTTCAACAATAAACTTGTCAGAAATGGCCGTTACCACAGCGTTCTTAAAAATCGAAGGGTAGTGAAATACCGATTTCCGAAACCTTGAACCCTTGCTGGTAACACCTGGAGTTTCTATTTCTTTCAGGTCGCCTGCAATTTCTTTCTCAATATCCCTGATTAAGTTTTTAATTTGATTGCCGGATGATACCATGTTATTGACCACAGCTAAATCGATATCCTCGGAAAACCGATCAATCAAGCCAAATGCTTTTGACAATGAGGTGCCACCTTTGAAAACAACAGAATCTACATATTCGCTTTCAGACAAACGCTTTAAAACAAGGGAGATCCAATAGTCCTTTTCGATAAAGAAGTCTCGTATATTCAGGCTGTCGGAGGTTTCTTTAACAGCACTGTTGAATATCTCCGGATGATGATGAAGCATTATTGAATTTTCCATTTTTGTTTGTCTTTTATCCGTTCATCTGAAATATTGACATTGAAATTGGTAGTTGATTTAAGGCTTTTTAATAGTCTGTCAGAAAGATTGTTATATTCTAATTTTTCAAGTATCGCGCCAGTCATTGCACGGACCGATGGAGGGTATTTTAAAGCCAGTTCGGTAAGTGTGGATAGTTCTTTTTCTGGCAGTTCTCCTACTAAAAACACCAAACGATCAAAAGATTGATTAACTGTTGTATCAGGAATGTTTTTTATAAAACGGATGCTGTCGAGCAACTGCAAATAGTAGATATTATTCCTGGTTATATTATTCCATTGCCGGATAAATTTGATGGCATATTTACCGCGTTGAAGCTGTTTTTTATCAAAGGGAGCCCCAATCTGAATGATATTTGACATTTGGGTAGTTAATCCCAACCGGTTAAATATTCCCAGCCCGGTTATATATCCAACAGGTTTTCGATCCTCAAACAGCAGGTCTTTTACAATTTCGTATTCGTCGGGTCTGAGGTTATTAATGATTCCCTTCTTTGGTTTGTAAAATCTACCTTTTGACAATCTTTCAATAGTTCCTGATTTCACCAAACGAGACATAGCCTTCTTGAATGCATCTTCTTTATCTGCATCAATTCCAAATTCATCGTAAGTGAATACAAATCCTTCAGGAAATCTTTCAATTTTATCTCTAAGTAATTCAGTTACTTTCATGGCTTAATCTTCCTTTTGCAAATATATGAAATGTCACGTTTCTACCGGTAAAAACGTGACATTTATTTTTTTATTAACCTTTCAACTAAGGCTTTTCTGTCATCATCATCCAGCAGGTCATCTTCAACCTGGATTAATGGATCATACCAATCAATTTTGTGTTTAGCCCAACTTATCCAATCGTTGAGATCAGCATTTAGGTTTAAATTATTCTTCCCATTTTGCGACACAAAGGCTACGTAATCTCTCATAAATTTAGCCTGTTGTAATCGGATTGCCTGATTAAGTAAGTCAGCAACTGCATTTAACTCTGCCTGCTTACGTGCTAATAATTCCTTTCTTTTTTGTTCTGCCTCTAATTCAATTTGACGTTTGCGATCATTCTCTGCCCATATGTCACTTAATCTTTTACAACTCAATTCAATGTAAATCAGAATGTCCAGCAATTTTTCTTCAATTAATCCTTTGCCATCAGACCAATCTTTAGTACTATATGGGTTTGATGAGAATACAAATATTCCTGATGGTGAGTATACTCGATTTGGATAAGGATCTGATATTATTGTGACCGTCGATTTCTCCCTCAAGCCAAATTCAAAATGAACACCATATATCAACCCGTTAACCCGGCTATGTTTATATTCAATTTTATGGCCTCTTGCATACAAGAGTTTAATAAAAGCATCCATGAAACGTAATGCCCGAGGAATATTGGATGGGGCAACTTTTATTTTCAATTCACTTGATTTTGTCTCAATAAAACCATTATAAATAAAGCGCTCATTCTTTTTTGATTGAAGTGAATTTTGTGCCTGGACTACCAAAGTATCTGGATTTGTTAGTCTTTCCGAAACTTTTAATGGTAATTTTTGATTGTTTAAATACTCTTTCAGAATAGATTTTGGCGATTTTTCAATTTCGACATAATTACCATCTTCATCCCGATAACGAAGATTTATAATTCCTTGATCTTTAGTGATGGGAGGTAGTTTTATTTTTATGACTTTATATCCATATTGGATTTTTTGCCAATATCCTAATTGAGGCAGTGGAATTGAATGTTTTTTACAAATCTTGCGAAGTCCATTATCCGAAATATTATACTTTTTCGCCAACCTTGACATTGGCTCCGACCAAACCAAGTTGTAAAGTTCTTCTCTTGTAAATATTAGCTTTTCCATTGTTTTTGATTTATCTGTTGAGTCAAATTTAAGCAATAAAAAAACCGCTCCCTGAAAGAAAGCGGTTTTAAGCATTTAGCCTTAACTGATTAATCAATGAAGACGTTGATTGGACCAGCATAAACACTGTTCGATAAAATCGACTGGTTTAAATTCTGGAATGCAATAAAGCACTCCACCTGATCACCAGCAAACGAAGAAGGAACTTCAATTGTCTGGGCGCATGCAGACCTTTCATTTCCACCAATAACCGTGATCGCTTTCTGTTTGGCAGGATTGAGAACAACCAAAATAACCTTATCGAAGGTGTTTGCAGTTGAGTCCTGAGAATTATCTTCCCAAGTAAAATCAATCTGACCAGGATTTGAGGATTGAATCTGGGGATTCATAGCTCCAGGAAGAGAACCGCGAGATACCAGTGCGCTTGCGTAGTCGATGAAATATTCAGGGTAACTACCTACAAGTGCATTGTTCAGGTTGTAGGACATCGCGCTGTTGAAAGCTGTCATTTTCACAGCGTAATTCTTAAAGCCAATTCTCAAAAATGGGGTTAATGGTTGTAAGAATTTGAGAGCAGCACCAAACCGGGCTCGTTGGTCCAGTTGTGCTTCTGTTTTAGGGTTTGATACACTGGCCGCTTTTCCACGCATATAATCAATGCCTTTCCAGTTGCCTCCAATAACAGTTCCGACTTTGCCGGAGAATCCACCGAGGATTCCTTTTTTAATTGTACCCATGACGGTAATTTTTAATTGTTTCTACTTGGACTTGGTATGGACTTGATACGAACCAAACCCGACCTTGTCCTTATCTGAAACAAGGTATATCAATAATTAGGCAATGCCTGATGATTAGGGGTTTATGCGTTGAGATGCGTTCGTTTGCAGTGACATTATTACTACGGTCATGTTTGATTGTTTCCCGGCAATCAGTTTAGAATAAACCCTTAAAAACCCTTTTTCAAAAAAAAGAAATGACAAATTTCGGGTATGATGATGATGTGCGGTTGAAATGGGAAATAACTGGCACCGGGAGGTGGGAGGGGAGTTATTCTCATTTCAATAGCATGATGAAATGATCAATGCAGGTTGAGCAAAGCGACAATGATCGGGAACCGGTTTTATGGGGCAAACAATTCGCGGGTAAAAATAAGTGGAAATGCTGTTGGCGTGGGTGGGGAAAGGGTGGGTGTGAGGTACGAAACACGCACCTGTGGGGTGCTGAAGTTGGTGAGGTGAACGAAATGAAATAGTGAGTGGTGTCGCGAGGTACGAGCGTCCCAGCGAACGGTTGAATGAGTGAGACGAACCGGCTGCAAGCACAAAGGCCATGCGCGAATGCTCTTTATTTTTACCTGCACCATTAAAGGGCGGTGGGGAATTTTGAGGTCTTTGGGTTTCAGGGGTGAACACATCGCAGGACATACCGCTGGTTGGCATGGGGAAAAGCAAGGGAGGTGACTGAATGCAATGTAGCGAATTGGGATTGAGTGAAATGGAGCTTCCCGTTTTGGCTTTGAGTTCCGGATTGTGGGTTGTAAAGCCAAAGGAGAGCGGAATGAAACGGCGGGTTGGCCTGAGCGGAATGGAAAGAATGGAAGCACTCTTGCGTGGGTAGCCGAGGCTGGGGGCTGACAATGAACGGAATGTAACGAAAGGTGGCGGAACGAAGTGTAGCCCTGGAGTGTAATGGAGAGAAGCGGAAGCTACCTGCCGCAGGCTTTGGCCCTAAAACAATTCATAGACTGCACCTTAGACGGGTGGTGGGGCTTTTTGTGGTTTTTTCCGGCGACAGTGTTAATTGAAAAGATGCTGATCGAATACCGGGTGTGGGGGGGGTGTGCGGCTATTGTACATAGCGTGATTCTATGACAGTCCAGCCGTTTTTCCGGTGTTCGGCTGGGGGATTTCCTGTTATAGAATAGCGCGTTATGTATCAATAGCTTTGGGGGTTGAATTTTTTGGCACAAGCGGAACGGTGGAGGTGGTTGGAGTGAAGCGTCTTTTTGCCTTGTGGGTTGGCATAGCTCTTTGGATTTGAGGAACGAAAAGACAATGTGCTATTGGTGCGATGGGACGCAAAAAGTGTGACAAAAAATGAGACCAGGGGTGGGAGTGGGAGGAAGTGATCCTAAATCAAAGTGATCTTGCGGACAAGTTGATCGGGTCAAATTCAAACTAGGGGTGTTGTTCATCAGTAACTTTGCCTCGGGCTATTGCTGTCTTGCACTTTCATGCCAGAGAAGTGCAATGGTTTGTTTAATAAATCCAGATTGGCCTGCAATTGAATAAACTCTTGGATTGACATGCATTCCCATGAATGATATTCTTCAACTGTATACTACACCCAATTGTTCGGACAATAAATGCAGCGAGTTAAGATATTTTCATGCTGCAATTTGTGTCGGATAAAACGGGAAATAACTTTTGGCTTCAAATGCCATAAAAAGTTATTCTCGTTTTAGGCCGCTAATACAT
>CAILJH010000253.1 GCA_903834475.1 uncultured Prolixibacteraceae bacterium
CAAAGTAAAATACATTGCGCATTTCGTTCAGCTTATTCATGGCGTTGATTCGTTCAAACTCCTGAAAACTATTGATGCTGAAGCAAAAAAAGTGAGCCGGATCATCCCTTGTTTGATTCAATTCCATATTGCGGAAGAGGAAACGAAATTTGGATTCTCGATGGAAGAAGCACTTGAAATGTTGAATTCCACCGATTTCAAATCATTGGAAAATGTAGCAATTTCAGGAGTGATGGGAATGGCCACTTACACCGACAATGAAAATCAGGTCAGAAAGGAATTTGCCAACCTGAAAAAAATCTTCGAAAAGCTGAAATCGGAATTCTTTGCCGGAAATGCTCATTTTAAAGAGATTTCAATGGGAATGTCGGGCGATTACCGGATTGCTGTTGAAGAAGGAAGCACAATGGTCCGGATCGGAAGTACTATTTTTGGCGAAAGAAACGCAAAACAATCTGCGATTTAGATCAAAAAAAGAGGCTGGAACTTTCGGACCAACCTCTTTGCAAAACAAATATTTTTCTTAGATACGTTTTTCTTTGATACGGGCTTTTTTGCCTGTAAGAGCACGTAAATAATACAATTTCGCCCGGCGTACACGACCTTTTTTGTTCACTTCAATCAGATCGATGAATGGTGAAAAAAGAGGAAAAATTCGTTCAACACCGATGCTTCCAGACATTTTGCGAACAGTGAATGTTTTGGTTACATCTGATCCTTTTACCTGAATAACAACACCACGATAATTCTGGATACGTTCTTTGTTACCCTCACGGATCTTGTAATGAACGGTGATGGTATCACCGGCTTTAAATTGCGGTTGTTCTTTCGTTTCAACAAGAAACGCGTTTTGTGCTACTTTAATTAAATCCATTTTCTTAAGTTTTAGTGGCAATATTACATCAAATCAATGAGTAAGAGATTGCTGAAATGTGGCGCAAAAATAATAAAAATATTCGTTTCACAAACAGCATGCGAAGGATTATTGCTGATTTACGCAAACAAACTCACAACCTGCTCAATGACCTGGCGAACCAACCATCTTCAAATGATCACCAGTACCTTCAACAATCACCTTCTTCCACCAATCAGGATACCCTGGCTGGTTGGGCATTGGTGACATTCCGGTATCGGTGCGTTCAAAAACTCCGTCCTTTTCCTTTTTTATATTTCCGTCCATGAATTTCACGATCAGAAACTGGGATAATTTCTTCCATTCCTGAGTCATTCCATTGGCCTGACTCACCGAATAGTCTGTTAAGAACTGAAGCGTTTCCTGCTTTTTGCCACTGTTCCACAGATTCTGTGCTGCAAGATCGACGCTTGGTGTGTATGCCACAAATTTATTTTCCAGATTTTTCTGAACCTTCAAAACATCAGGAATCATCGCATCGTAACGCAGGTAGGTAAAATTAGAAACCAGATTAAATGTCCAAAAGGCTGAAGTTTCAGAATAAGTTAGCATGTCGCCGTTTCCAACCTTAAAACATTCAGGAATTTGGGTAATGCCGCAGTACATCGGAACATAACAAGTGCTGTAGGTATCGTCAACTCCAAACCAGAGGATTCCACCAATTGGATTAGGCAACCACGAACGCGACTGCGCAACAAAAGAGAAACCGGTTTGCTGGGTCGAGATAGCCCTTTCATTAACATAGCTTATCGAATCAACTTTCCAGGATAATGGTCTCCAGCGGTATGGTAATTTAAACGGACCGGCACCAATATCTTTAGTCATATCCAGCGGAGTTCCTTCATAATGATCACGCATCATACCCATCACATCCTGAACAGTAAGCTTCTTATCAGGTTTTACCCAAAGAGGCATTCGGTTGGATGGAAACTTATTTTCGCCATCATGTTTTACATTCCCAAGAATGTAATCTTCGTATTGTTTCATTCCTGAAAAAACTTTATTGAAACCTGAATATACGCGGGCATCGCTAAAACGGGCACCACTGAAATCAACCGGAGCATAAATATCGGAGAAACTGAAATCCTTATTTTTCCCGTCGAACCATCCTTTCTCACGGGCAAAGGAAATGACGTCTTTTGCAAATAAGCAATTCGCCTCATCATTCATCGGAAAAGTCGTAATGCGTGCCTGGTTAGCATGACCACAGATATAGCCATCCGGAACACGCTGGGCAACCCAGACAGCACCTTTTTCACCTTCACCTTTGCCGATCATTTCCATAATCCAGACTTCATTTGCATCAGATATCGAAAATGATTCGCCCTCACTGGCGTATCCGTATTTTTCAACCAGATCAGTCATCACACTGATGGCTTCGCGGGCAGATTTGGAGCGTTGTAAGGCTATATAAATCAGACTCCCATAATCCATTATTGCATCGGCCTGTTTGAAAAGGATTTCACGTCCGCCATAGGTAGTTTCGCCAATCGAGACCTGATTTTCGTTCATGTTACCAACAACACTGTAAGTGTGCGCAGCCTGAGGTATGCGTCCCAAAAACTTGCCGGTATCCCACTCATAAATATCTCGCAAAGTACCTGCCGCATAATCCTGAGCAGGCTGGTAATATAACTCACCATACAAGGTATGCGAATCGGCTGCATAGGTAATCATGGTTGAACCATCAACCGTAGCACCTTTGGAAATCAGAAAATTAGTGCAGGCCAGTGAAACCGGAATGCCTAAAACAACTGTCAGTAAAGATAGTAAAACAATTCGTTGGAGCTTTTTAATCATGTTTGGTATTTTGATTTGATTTTTCCTCGGGCAAATATATCAGAAAAAAGGACAAAGAAAAGGGATATAAGTCAGCGTTTCCCAAGATCTAATCCAATCAAAACCTTAGTTTGATAACGACTAAATAATCTCTGAATTCCACAAAGCCTTTAGAAACTGCTCTGCTGGAATAATTTCCACCCCATTCATCATTCTTGCATATTTATCTAAAGAAACCACAATAGATCTGGCTTGCGGAAAATCTTCTGTAAATGCTTTCAATCCCTTACGATGACGTGATTTTACTTCGTCGGTTGATTTTATTTCAATAGCAATACGTCCATTCCCAATAATCGCGTCCACCTCGTATCCTGAACTTGTTCGCCAATAGGTGATATTTTCAATTGACTGTGTATAACCTAAATAGGCAATTAATTCCTGAATGATTAAATGCTCAAATGAATGACCAAAAATTTCTGTTCCGGGAAGTA
>CAILJH010000254.1 GCA_903834475.1 uncultured Prolixibacteraceae bacterium
ATCCTCGTTTATGTTGTGAATGATCTTCCCGGTCTGGAAGTTGAATTCCCGGATATTAATGTAGTACTACCCAAAGCGATAGCGGATATGGGTCCAGACTTCACGAGGTTCAAAAGTATTGGCCTTTATTATCCTTCCGAAACTCTTACCGGATACGAAGGTCAAAAGATGAGAGTATATCCGTTTTATATTCCATACATCGCTGCCGGATCGTCAAAAAATGTAAGGGTAAGAGTCAGGTTGAACGGAACCGGAACTTTAAAAATGGATTCCTGGCTTTTGGATCCGCTCTTCGAAAAAATTGATTATGATCTGAAATCGGCCGACATACCTAACGAAGTCAGACTTTGCATTACAGTATCCGCCATGCGTGCATTTTCTAATGGGGCAGCCGGACTGCTCGAAGGTATTGTTCCGGGAGCAGCTTGTTGGGGTGTTATTGATAAAACAGTGAAACCGGCAGAATATTTTGTGACTAAAGATGAGTTACCTGAGGGAGAAACCTATGCTGACGGAACAGAGACCTGGGGCAGCTATCTCTGGAATGGAGTTTCAATAATGGCCTCAGCAGTTCAGTGTGGTGCAAGTTTCGTCCCGGGTCTTGGCACAGGCGTGAGCTTAGGAATAGGACTGGTAAACATGGCTATCGATATGAAGGATGGATACGATGCCACGGAAGGTTGCTGGCGCAAATTCAGGAAGAAATCGCAGGGCAAACTGAACAGCCGCGGGGTCACCTCGTTTGATCCGAATGAAAAAGTCGGGCCACGGGGATTTACTCCCGAACATTACATTTCGAAAGAAGGAAACCTGAATTACACCATTTTCTTTGAAAATAAAAGTACTGCCGGAGCTTCAGCTCTTGAAGTATTTGTAAAAGACACCCTTGATATTACAAAATTTGATTTCAAAACCTTCAGCTTTTCATCTGTAACATTTGGTGAAACCACCGCCAAAGTTCAGGAATTTGCCAAAGAGTTCAAAATTCTGGTTGACTTGTATCCAAAAAAGGATATTATTGTCCAGGTACATGGAGCGCTCGACACCATCAAAGGCATCGTTTCATGGGATTTCCATTCGCTCGACCGCGTCACCATGGAACTCACCGAAGATCCCGATCTGGGCTTTCTTCCACCCAATGTCACCGGTCCTGAAGGCGAAGGCAATGTGACCTACAGTTGCAAATTGAAAAACACAGTTGTACATGACGATTTAATCAGCAATCGTGCATCGATTGTGTTCGATTTTAACGCACCAATCCTGACCAATACCTATACTAACCGGATTGACGACCGGATTCCTGTGAGTACCGTTACCCCGCTATATCAGACTCAGTACGACAGCACTTTTGTAGTTTCGTGGTCGGGAAACGATTTGGGAAGTGAAATTTCCAAATACAGCATTTTCGTTTCAACCAATAACAGCGAATACAAGCTTTGGAAAGTGGCGTCGGCACCGTCGGCAGCCGATTTTATAGGAAAAAATGGAAGTACTTACAAATTTTACTCGCTTGCAACAGATAGCATCGGATTTACAGAAACCAGGAAATTAAGCCCTGAAGCAACAACCACCTTAGATGTAAAAGTCGGGATCAATCCGGTCAATGCAAATGGAGAACTCATGCAGGTATTTCCAAATCCGGCAGAAAAGCAATGCAGCGTGATGTTTAACTTTCCGAATCCGACAGAGGTAAGTATTTCTCTTGTAGATATTTCAGGAAAAAGAATCATAACAATTGAGAAACAAAAGTATCAGGCCGGAAAGCAGGTTTCAGTGTTGAACCTCAACGGAATCCCAAATGGCTTGTATTTCGTAAAACTGATGAGCAACAACAAACCGTATTATCAGAAGCTGGTTATCAGGAATTAAACCAGAAAGTAAAATTAAAAGCCGGGCTGCATGTCTTGCAGTCCGGCTTTTTTGTGACAAACTATTGGTATAAAAAATCCTGAGTTACTTATAGTTAACTTCTCTCAGCAATTTTGTGCCATACATGGTACGCATATTCACCCGAATTTCGCGGAGTTTTTTCTGATCTTCCTCATTGCCAACAACTTTCTTTTGAATTGCATCCCACTTATCTTCATTTCCTTCCATGCCGGCAAGGTTTTTATACTCCACCATCAGCATAATCTGCCAATCGTCTGGATTAGATGCTGTTCCTTCCAGAATTTTATACGAAACAATTAATCCTTGTTTAATCGCTTCATCTTGAACTGCTTTCCATGTCGTTTTTAAACTATTCAGATAATCCACTCCCTGACCATTTTTAAGCTGAACAAAAGATACGGTCCAGGCCGAGCCATCCTTATAAGTTCTTTCCTGAGCCATACTGCCAGTAATGATTACAACTACAAGTAAAACAATCACAAATAGAATTCTTGTTTTCATAGTTTTGAAGTTTTAAATGAGTAAAAATTGAATGATTTAGTTTTGATAACAACCAGACAAAGTTTTTGTTTAGAATCGTTCTAAATAGCAATGCGATTTTGTTAAAATTGTGAAGTTCGTTTATTGAGTCGAATCTTAGTTCTGTCAGATTTTGGAAACCTGTCAGGGCTTGTTTCCAAAACAATAAACCGCCAGAATATTTTGATATGTTTATATTTTTTATTTTTTTAGTATAATAATCAGTAACGACTTGGCTATAATTCAACAATACTACAAAGCAACTAACATGGAACAGTCAGGTATAAATTCTTTTTTAGACCAAGCCAGAACCATACTTTGGACTTGGGTATCAGCTATCTTTGGATTCGTTATTCTGATTTTCTTATTTCTTTCAAGCTCCCTATTGGCCGAATTTTTTCGTATTTCTGAATCCGCAATTGTTATAGTTTTTGCCTTTATTTATACTGTCATACAATCAATTTCAGGCTATTTCATTTGTAAGCATGATCCTAAAAGTGTCTGGTATGTACCATTTTTAAGTAACGCTTCTACACTTTTATTTTTTTTGCTTGGATTAGACATGCTAAGCTGGCTTGCAATGATTGGTCTGCCCATAATTTCCTGCTTTTGGGGCACAATGAAAGGTAGAAAGGACTTTTGGTAATCGATAAAACCTTATCCAGTCCATATTTTTCGATTCGACGAATCAAACAAAGACTTTACTTTAAGCAGCTTGAGATTAAAAAGTATCTGTTCGACTTTAGGGAATCAATTGAATCAGCAGAAAAGTATCTTTGAGATAAAGAAGAAAATTACTAACTCAAAATAATAGCGACAAGATGAAAACAAAGAAAATTCTCCTTGGAATTGGTTCAGGTTTCGGGACTTCGACACTCCTTGTTCTGGTATTCCAACTATTCCAATGGACTTATCCGCAAAGAATGGATGGCTATTTCATTACCCGACCAATAACAGAATGCATCCATCCCGTCTTTATGGGTTGTTTTATTCTTTCAGGAGTAGCCTTGTCGTACCTGAAAACTAATCCGTTTCTAATAGCTCTCGGAATGATTCTCCCTTTGCCGATTGGGTTTATTGCCGAGGTAATTGTTGACCCAACCAGCCATAATCTATTTCCATTTGAAGTCATTGGCGGTTGGATCCCAGGTTTTTTGTTAGCGCTCTGTGCAACAGGATTGGGTAGATTCATCCAAAAAGTAATGCAGGATTAATCAATTAAATAAAATATTTTATCACTTTCATCATTTAACTAATCTTCCCCTAGTTTGAACGTTAGCGGTAACGAGGGATTGTTGGTTTTACGTCTGAGATGCATAATAAAAAGAATCTTTCATTTCCTTATCCCTGACAGGGTTTAAAATCCTGTCAGGGATATACCAAACTTCACTTCCAAATTATTTCCTCAAAAATATTACCTTTGCCCCCAAAATTTAGTTGATATGTCAGCAGAGAACAGGTATATGGCGCGTGGTGTATCGGCTTCGAAAGAAGACGTGCACAATGCCATAAAAAACATCGACAAAGGCTTGTATCCAAAAGCCTTTTGCAAGATCATCCCCGATATTTTGGGTGGTGATCCGGCCTGGTGTAACATCATGCATGCTGATGGAGCTGGCACCAAATCATCGCTGGCATACCTGTACTGGAAAGAAACCGGCGATATTTCGGTGTGGAAAGGTATTGCACAGGATGCCATTATCATGAATCTCGACGATTTGCTTTGCGTGGGTGCAACTGATAACATTTTATTATCGTCGACCATTGGGCGCAACAAAAACCGGATTCCGGGCGAAGTCATCGCCGCAATTATTAACGGAACCGAAGAATTGTGTGCCGAATTGCGCGAAATGGGTGTCAACATTTACCCAACCGGCGGCGAAACTGCCGATGTGGGCGACGTGGTGCGAACCATCATTGTCGATTCAACTGTAACTTGCCGCATGAAACGCGAAGATGTGATTTCGGCTGATAACATTCAGGCCGGAGATGTGATTGTTGGTTTGGCTTCATTCGGACAGGCAACTTATGAAAAAGAATACAACGGCGGCATGGGTAGCAATGGCCTGACATCCGCGCGCCACGATGTATTTGGCAATTATCTGGCACAAAAATATCCTGAAAGTTTCGATCCGGAAGTCCCGGCAGAACTCATTTATTCAGGAACTAAGAAACTAACTGATTCTATTGCAGATATTGGTTTGGATGCCGGGAAACTGCTACTCTCTCCTACCCGCACCTATGCGCCGGTTGTGAAAGATTTACTGGAAGCACTCCGGAAAAATATTCATGGAATGATCCATTGCTCAGGCGGAGCACAAACCAAAGTGCTGCATTTTGTGGACAACGTTCATGTAATCAAAGATAACCTGTTTGATGTTCCACCGCTGTTTCAGATGATTCAGGAAGAATCGGGAACCAGCTGGCACGAAATGTACAAGGTTTTCAACATGGGACACCGTTTCGAGATTTACATTGCTCCTGAATTTGCTGCAGAAGTCATTGCTATTTCTGAAAAATACAACATTGAAGCACGCATTGTAGGTCGTGTTGAAGCCGCTGAAGGCAAAAAGCTCACCATCCAATCGCAGTTTGGCGAATTCGAATATTAGCTTGGGCATTCCCGATTGCCCGTCTTTGTCTAATATCTTTTATCTAAAATCAAGTACCTCAACAATATGGCAGATTATTCACTCATGGAAAAATACGAATCGATCAGGTATCGGTTCGAAGAAGTAGGCTCACAAATTACCGATCCCTCGGTGATGAGCGACATGAAACGTTACATCAAACTCAATCAGGAATACAAACGGTTGGAGTTGCTGACCAATGCTTTCAAGGAATTTAAAGCAATGATCGACAACATTGAATCGGGCAAGCAAATGCTGGCCGAGGAGACCGACGAAGAATTGCGTCAAATGGCCCGCGAAGAAATTGAAATTTCGGAAGCCCTGATTCCGGAAAAAGAACAGAATATCAAATTACTTTTGATTCCGGCCGATCCGGAAGATGGTAAAAATGCCATCCTGGAAATCCGTGCCGGAACTGGTGGCGACGAAGCCAGTATTTTCGCCGGAGATTTATTCCGCATGTACAGCAAATTCTGCGAGCGCAGGGGCTGGCGGCTTGAAGTCACGAATACCAGCGAAGGTACTTCGGGCGGATTTAAAGAAATCGTGGCCACCATTTCAGGAGAAGGTGTATATGGAATTATGAAATACGAATCGGGCGTTCACCGTGTACAGCGCGTACCGCAAACCGAAACTGCCGGGCGGGTGCATACTTCTGCAGCCACTGTTGCGGTTTTACCGGAAGCCGAGGAATTTGATATTGACCTGCGCGACAGCGATATCCGGAAAGACACCTACTGTTCCTCAGGACCTGGCGGACAGTCGGTCAATACCACTTATTCAGCAATCCGTTTGACTCATATTCCAACCGGAATTGTGGTAACCTGTCAGGATCAGAAATCGCAGATCAAGAACCTGGCCAAAGCGATGATTGAGTTGCGCACCCGTATTTACAACCAGGAGCATCAGAAATATCTGGATGCCATTGCTTCTAAACGTAAAACCATGGTTTCTACCGGCGACCGTTCGGCCAAAATCCGCACCTACAATTGGCCACAAGGACGTATTACCGATCATCGCATCAACCTGACTATTTATAATCTTCAGGCAGTAGTTGGTGGTGACCTGGACGAAATCATAGACAAACTGCAGGTTGAAGAAAATGCAGAACGACTGAAAGAAGCGGAAATTTAGAAAAGCCCCATCCCAACCTTCCCCGGAGGGGGAGGAGAAAAAGGCGCTTCGAATAAACGTAAATTGTAATAATATAGAATCATTTTCCCCCTTTGGGGGAATTAAAGGGGGCTACTTCATGAATAAACAACAACTTTTCGAACAGATCAAACAGAAACGCAGCTTTTTGTGC
>CAILJH010000255.1 GCA_903834475.1 uncultured Prolixibacteraceae bacterium
TTCAAGTTTTCTTTTTAAATCAATATACCAACTAAGTGATTTCCTTCCTCCATATGTTTTATATGCCACCCTGACAGCATTTCGGCCCCATTGCCATATCCACATTATGAAAAAAACAGCTGAAGAAAATTATCTGGAATTTAAGCAGAAATATCCTGACCTGATACAGCGCTTACCTCAATATCATATAGCTGCCTATCTTGGCATTAGCCCTGAATTTTTAAGCAAAATTATTGCTAAAACGACAAGAAAAAAATAGATCACTTTCAATTTCTTAAACTAGTTCAAGTTTTGCTATTTAGATTCATTCTAATTTTGCCGCATACTTAAAAGGGAATATACCCGAAAATTTAAAAGCAAAAATTATGAAAACAGAATTTGAAATTGGTAAAACACGAAAAATTGCAGGCTACAGCATTTCGATTTTAGTATCTGCAATAATATTCATGGCAGCAATATCGAAATTAATTGGTACGGAAGATATGGTAAAAACAATGAATAGCCTTCCAAACTTCGGAAATATGATGTATTTTATTGGGGCATTGGAACTTATACTTCTTACTTTGTATTGGATTCCCAAGACGAGCAATTTAGGATTTTTTCTGCTATGTTCATTCGGTGGTGCCTGCATATTGGCAGAAATGGTAATGGGTAAAGTACCAATGGGAGGCATAATGGTTTCCACATTTATTTATGTTGGTACAATGCTCAGAAAACCTTCTTTATCAGGATTAGGTATCTAATTAATTTAAAATTATTGAAAATGAAATTAAGAATCGAAGGTCTGAATTCAAACTTCAGTTTCTCACTTTTTAAAAAAAATGAAAAAAATATTAGCAATTGGTGGAAGTAACAGCAGGATTTCCATCAACAGAAAATTAGCCAATTCTGCAGCACTATTATTCAATGATGCTTCGGTGAAATTATATGATTTGAGCCTGGTTGATATACCCATTTATAGTGTTCAACTAGAGGAGGCCAGTGGAATTCCGGATTTGGTTATCGATTTCGCAACACAAATGGACGAAGCTGATTTATTAGTTCTTTCCTTAGCCGAAAACAATGGCTATTTGAATGCCGGGTTTAAAAACTTATTGGACTGGACTTCACGAATAAAAGGCAGAAAAACCTTTGCCGACAAACCCATGCTATTAATGGCAACATCGCCGGGACCAAGAGGTGGGTCTTCAGTTCTGGACATTGCCAAAAATATATTTCCATACCAGGCTGCAGTTATAAAAAACACTTTTTCATTGCCTTCCTTTTACCAAAATTTCGATGATGAAACAGGAATAACAAATCCGGAACTACTGGATAATCTGAAAACAATCATTGCGGAATTAAACTAAAATTCGAAAATATCAGGCATCAATCATCAGAAGAAAAAAAAATGATATGTATAAAAATGTCAGACACTTAATACCCGCCCATGAAGTTAATATGGGCGGAATTAGGCTCAAGCAAGCACTTCCTGCAAACAATATAACCCGGGTCGATCCATTTTTACTCTTGCATCATGGCAAGTTTACATCTACCGGGGATGCTCCTGCCATTCAACAAGGTCTTGGGCCACACCCGCACAGGGGATTTTCACCTGTGTCTTTTGTTATCGAAGGTGAAGTGCATCACCGCGACAGCCGGGGCAATAATCAAATTGCTAAAAATGGTGAAGTTCAATGGATGCACGCCGGCGCCGGAATTATTCACAGTGAGCGCCCTTCAAAAGATTTGGCTGACAGAAACGGCACACAGGAAGTCATTCAGCTTTGGATTAATTCGCCGGCGAATAAAAAAATGCAGGAACCCAATTATCAGTTTATTTCAGAAACAGAAATTCCTGTTTTCCGATCGGAAGACAAACTGATTACAAATAAATTGATAGCCGGTAAATACGATGGTTTGCAAAGCAAAATACGAACAGAAAGTCAATTATTGATCATATGGAGCGAATCACAACCTGGCGGCACTCAAACATTAAGCATTCCCCAAGAGTTCAACACCTTATTGTATGTCATTAAAGGAGAGATGATTTTAACAGGTTATGGAAAAGTTGAAAAAGAGAATCTGGTCATTTTTGATGATCATGAAGCGAATATAGAGTTGACAGCCGATTCGAGCACCCAGTTTTTGCTGCTCGCGGGTGCACCGATTCATGAAAAAGTGGTTCAGCACGGACCATTTGTAATGAATACTTCGACTGAGATAATGGAAGCCATGCGTGATTACCAAATGGGAAAGATGGGAGTGCTGATAGAATAGCTGTCACAGAATCCCTGAAATCAAACAATCTCCCGTCACTTGAATAAAGTCATGGATTTATAGTTTCTGGAAGTCTAACTTTCCGCAGAAACTAAAACATGATCCCATGAAATTCGATCCCGCCTCAAACCTCCAGCATTTGAAACAATTTGGTGAATTTGGAGATGTCAATCCTTCGATAACCGATTCGTCAACTTATACTTTTTTGCATGCCGACGACATGGAAGAAACCTTTCTGGGGCATACCGAAGGCTGCTTTCTATATTCACGTCATTGGAATCCAACCAACAAATACCTGGCTGATGCTTTGGCGGCTATGGAAGATACCGAGTCAGCCTGGATTACTGCATCAGGAATGGCAGCCATTACCTGCGCCATTCTTCAGGTTTGCAGTGCCGGCGATCACATCGTAACCAGTGTGACTACCTATGGCGGAACCTATGCTTTCCTGAAAAATTACCTTCCGAAATTCAACATCGAAGTCAGCTTTGTGGACATCACTCATCTGGAACAAGTTGAGGCCGCCCTAAAACCAAACACGAAGGTAATTTATACCGAAAGCGTGACCAATCCGCTGTTACAGGTTTCAGATATTCCCAAACTGGCAGAAATGGCTCATCGTCACCAAACTTTGCTGATGGTTGACAACACCTTCACTCCGATGATTATGTCGCCGGCCAGGATGGGCGCTGACATTGTGGTGTATAGCATGACCAAGTTTATCAACGGGAAAAATGACTGTGTGGCCGGCGCTATTTGCGGAACCAAACAATTTATAGAAGATCTGTCGAATGTGAACAATGGAACGGCGATGCTGCTCGGGCCGGTACTCGATCCGCTCCGATCTTCTTCCATTCTCAAAAACCTTCACACCTTACATTTACGAATCAAACAGCACAGCAAAAACGCACTGTTTCTGGCAGAGGAATTAACAAAGGCTGGACTGAAACTTTCCTATCCTGGCCTTGAAAATCACCCTCAACATGTACTTCACCAGAAAATGATGAACGAAGATTTCGGCTATGGCGGAATGCTGGCTATCGATTTTGGAACGGTTGCCAAAGCCAATCAGGTAATGCAAAAAATGCAACAGGCCGATGTAGGTTATCTGGCTGTTAGTTTGGGCTATTTTAAAACGCTTTTCAGTTGCTCCGGAAAAAGCACTTCGTCCGAAATTCCTGATTCGGTGCAGCATGAAATGGGCTTATCGCAGGGACTGGTGCGGTTTTCAGTAGGAATTGACAACAACATTGAAGTCAGCCTGAAGGCGATTTTGGAAATCTGTCGCGAGGAAGGGGTGATTGGGTAAAAGAGTTGTCAGAGTTGAAACTGTTGTAATTGTTGTCGGGGATATCGGTTTTCGTTGGATTTCAGCCCTGAAGGGGCGACAAATGATAGCACAGGGCTTCGACGTGAGCTCAGTCGAACGGCTTCGCCCTATGGAAAATTTAATGAATATTTCCAAGTGACACATTCCAAACCTGAAGTGTGTCGTTTCCAAATGCTTTTTTGACTTTTGAAACGAAAATCTCAACCTCCATTCTCGCCGGACTTGTCATCAAGGTATCTGCTGAAGTATTGGCTTTAAGGATTCTGGAAAATTTTAGGCTTCCGGAGTAATTCAATCCATTTTTGAGGTGCAAGGGCTGGCTTATTCTGATGGAATCGAATTTTAAATTCAGGAAATCATATCCAAATTTTTCATTCAGAAAATCGTTTACCGTCAAATCGTTCCGATCCGGTTCATTCAGCAACCGGTTATTTATCCTGACTTTTTCGGAAACAAATAAATTCTGAATCATTTGTCTTGCCTGGTTTCTGAAAGATTCATCGGTAGGTCTGACTGCATAAATATTGAGGTAATCCGAAAAGTCAACGAGCTTTTGTTTCGCCTTAATTTCAAAAGCGTGCAACGATTTTTCTGAAAGTTCATCCGATTCAAATTCGCTTTTCAAAACCGACAAATCCTTTGTCAGTTCAGCATCCTGAGAGGCAGCACTATCCTGTCTGGAATTGCACGATTCAGAACTCAGCAGCAAATAAAGCAAACAAGCTGTCAATATGTATAAAAATCCTCTCATTTATCGGTCTCCTTTTGTCTGAAACGAATCATCGAAATCTGATCTTTTCGGTATTGCGTATCCAGTATTTCAATCCGCTTCAAACCTGTTGACGGGAAAGTCAGTTTATTAATAAACTCCGCCTTATTAAATAGTTCCACACCTATTTTTTCATGATCAAAAACCTGGTAAATCATGGCACTGTCGGCGATGATACGATTAAGCTGGTTTCGTCTTTTCTGCCAGTCTTTCACATTCATGCCTGAAAAATATTGTATCATCATGGCATAATTATCGGGCCGAAGCTGAACGTTCTCCTTCCGGTTGAATTTATCCAGGAGCCGGACAATCGTATCGGTTTGATAATACGGCGATTTCACCACAAAATGAATGTTTGCCTTATCCGTTTTAACATTGAAACTTCCATCCGAACCGCACAGGTAATTCACCGGCGATTCGCCTTCATGGAGAACTTTGACTTCAATAATGCTGTTGACAACCGGTAGCCGGGTATCCGCGTCATAAAATTGAAACTGATAATCTCCTGAACTCATCATTTTAAACAGAACGACGAAAATGCCAAGTATACCAATTACCAGCAAAGGAACATATATAAAATACCGGCTCGCTTTTTTCGGATCATCAATATGAATTTCCTTACTTGTATTTTTAAATCTGAAATCATCCCAATTGGAATATCCCACATATTTGCTCAACAGGTTGAGAATGTCGATCCGTGGCAATGTCTCTTTTCCCGATTTAAGGTGGGTGTAAAACCATTTCTCGCTGATATGGGCATTTACCTTGTGCAGCAATTCTTCCTGAAAATCGACAATATCCTGACCTTTCCACTCCGATACGACAGGATTTAAACCCGGAAATGATTGCACCATCTGCGCTGCAATCTTTTGCTTTAATATTTCAAACGACTTGATTTCCTCGTCCTTCACAAAGTTGTATATTTACTTTTTCCGTTGATTGAAAATCGCTTGTAAA
>CAILJH010000256.1 GCA_903834475.1 uncultured Prolixibacteraceae bacterium
GGCATATACTACGAAACTGAAAAAACGATGGGCCACGCTCCGTAAAAAAGAATTTTCTGATCTGAGGATTAATTTCCTTACTGATAGCCTGATCAATCTTATCTCTGAGGCTCAGGTTCGCAATTATCAACGATGGCCAATTCTTGGAACCTACGTCTGGCCTAACTATTTTGTTGGAGCCAATTATACCTCGGAAGTGAACTGGATGAAAGACTGGATAAAAAAGCGCCTGGTGTTTTTAGATCAGCAATGGCCGTATAATTTTACAGAAACAAAAGGCCTTCTGGTAGCCAATTCGCACAAAATCTTTCCAAATCCGTTTAATGAAAAGTTGACCATTCAACTTAGCTCAGCTATATCCGGAGATGTGCTTACTGAGATTTTCAGCACAGATGGTTCGCTGCTTCAAAAGAAACGGATTAGTATTGAGAACGGTCAGATTAATCTTGGATTTTCAGGAATGAATTCGTTGAATCCGGGACTTTACATGGTCCGCATTACTCGCAACGAACAAATCCTGGTGACTGAAAAGATTATGAAAATCAATTAGAAAATTTCAAGCTAATATAAAAATCAACTTTACCTTTTCCTTACTTCTATTTCCACTGGTTGACCACTTCATTCTTCAGAATGAATTTTGTATATCTTTGGGCCAATTCAAAAAACAAGTCTGATGCAGGAAAAAATAGTAATCCTTGATTTTGGTTCACAGTACACGCAATTGATTGGCCGCCGTGTGAGGGAATTGAATGTTTATTGCGAAATCTATCCATATAACCATTATCCAGCTATTGATAAAACCGTAAAAGGTGTCATTTTATCCGGAAGTCCGTTTTCTGTGCGCGATGCCAATGCTCCAAAGCCTGACCTGTCATTGATCAAGGGCGAAATTCCATTGCTTGGAGTTTGCTATGGTGCTCAGTATTTGGCGCATTATTTTGGAGGCGAAGTGATGCCATCCAATTCGCGTGAATATGGACGTGCCAATTTGGGTTATGTCGATTCGTTAAATCCATTGTTTAAAAATATAAGTGAGCATACACAGGTTTGGATGTCGCATGGCGATACGATCGAACGCATTCCTGAAAATTATAAAGTCATTGCCAGTACCGCAGATGTCAGCAAAGCTGCATTTCAAATCGAAGGCGAACAAACATTCGGCATACAATTTCATCCTGAAGTTTATCATACCACGGAAGGAACTCAGCTTCTGCAAAATTTCGTGGTTGATATTTGTGGCTGTAAGCAGGACTGGACTGCCGATTCATTCATCGAAACAACAGTGAATGAATTGAAAGCCAAATTGGGTGATGACAGGGTCGTGCTTGGCCTTTCAGGAGGCGTGGATTCAACGGTTGCCGGAGTTCTTTTGCACCGTGCAATTGGCAAAAACCTGACTTGTATTTTTGTTGATAATGGTCTTCTTCGAAAAGATGAATTCCAGCAAGTGCTTGATTCATACCAGCACATGGGTCTGAATGTGATTGGCGTGGATGCACGGCAAAAATTCTGGGACGATCTGGCCGGAATTACCGATCCTGAACTAAAACGTAAAGCAATTGGCCGCGACTTCATCGAAGTATTCGATGTGGAAGCGCACAAAATAAAAGAAGTTAAATGGCTGGCTCAGGGAACTATTTATCCCGACGTTATCGAATCGGTTTCGGTTAACGGACCGTCGGCAACCATTAAATCGCACCACAATGTGGGTGGACTTCCGGAGAAAATGCACCTGAAAGTGGTTGAACCATTGAAATTGCTTTTCAAAGATGAAGTGCGCAGGGTGGGGAAGGCTTTGGGTATTTATCCTGAATTGCTGGGCCGTCATCCATTTCCCGGACCTGGTCTTGGAATCCGTATTTTAAGTGATGTGACTCCTGAAAAAGTCCGTGTTCTTCAGGAAGCCGATGCCATTTTTATCAATGGTCTGAAAGAATGGGGCTTGTATGATAAAGTTTGGCAGGCCGGTGTGATGCTTCTGCCGGTTCAGTCGGTTGGTGTAATGGGTGATGAACGTACCTACGAAAATGTAGTTGCCTTGCGTGCGGTAGCTTCAACTGATGGAATGACCGCTGACTGGGTTCATTTGCCTTACGAGTTTTTAGCCAAAATGTCGAACGAAATCATCAATAAAGTTCCGGGAATTAACCGCGTAGTTTATGACATCAGTTCAAAACCACCAGCAACCATCGAGTGGGAATAGCAAAAATGGCATGAGGAATATGTCATTTCGCGAATGTTCAAAATGATATAGAAAGTTCGTTTCAGAAATAAAATCACCGTATATTTATTCAGGAAATGCTATTCCGGTAAAATATTAAAATGCAATATCTTCAGAAGATAAAACAACTTAAAAATGAAACATTTCACATCGGTTCACGACATAAAAAATCTGGATGAAGCTTTAAAACTGGCTTTTGAGATTAAACAATCGCCCTATAAATTTCAGGATCTTGGGAAGAATAAAACACTTTTGCTGGTATTTTTTAATTCAAGTCTGCGGACCCGATTGAGCACCCAAAAAGCAGGACTGAACCTTGGAATGAATGTGATAGTTTTCGACATTAACGAAGGCGGATGGAAACTTGAAACTGAATTGGGCGTGATTATGGATGGCGATAAACCTGAACATATCCGCGAAGCAGTGCCTGTAATCGGTCGTTATTGCGATATCATTGGTGTTCGATCCTTCGCCAAATTCGAAAATAAAGACGACGATTATCAGGATAAAATCATTCAGCAATTTGTTGATTATTCTGGAGTTCCGGTCGTGAGTTTGGAATCGGCGACCCGTCATCCGCTGCAATCTTTTGCCGACCTTTTGACTATTGAAGAATTCAAAACCAAAGCACGGCCGAAGGTCGTTTTAAGCTGGGCTCCGCACCCCCGGGCATTACCGCAGGCTGTTCCCAACTCTTTTGTCGAATGGATGCGCCAAACCGATTATGAATTGGTAGTTACCCATCCGGAAGGTTATGAATTGGCACCTGAATTTATGGGTGACGTGAAACCTGAATACGATCAAATGAAAGCATTTGAAGGAGCTGATTTCATCTATGCCAAAAACTGGGCTTCTTATACCGACTACGGAAAGATTTTGTCGAAAGACCGCTCCTGGACAGTCTCTGACCGGCAGATGGCGGTAACCAATGATGCTAAGTTTATGCATTGTTTGCCTGTTCGACGAAATATGATTGTTACCGATGAGGTGATTGACGGCCCGAATTCAATTGTTATTCAGGAAGCAGAAAACCGCTTGTATTCCGCACAGGCTGTTTTGAAAATGATCTTGGACGAATTAAAATAAAACGATTGACTATTTGATGATTTACGATTTTAACGCACTGGATAATAGTAAATTGAAAATAAAAGAATTGTAAATAATTGTTATGGAAAGATTAACCATTGTAAAAGTTGGTGGAAAAGTAGTTGAAGATAAAATATCTCTTGGCTTGTTGCTCGATCAGTTTTCTCAAATCAGAGGAAAACGGATTTTGGTTCACGGAGGTGGAAACCTGGCAACCAGTTTAGCCGAAAAATTGGGTATTGAAACTCAGATGGTAGAAGGCCGCCGGATAACTGATGCGTCAACTTTGGAACTTGTCACGATGGTTTATGCCGGTCTGGTCAACAAAAATATAGTGGCCGGATTGCAGGCCAGGGGATGTAATTCAATTGGACTGACCGGAGCTGACCTGAATGTGATCCGTGCGGTGAAACGGCCAGTGAAAACTATCGACTATGGCTTTGTTGGCGATATTATGGGTGTAAATACGTCGGAACTGCGTTTGTTGCTTAATGAAGAGGTTGTTCCGGTAATGGCTCCAATTACGCACGATGGCCGTGGACAGTTGCTCAATACCAATGCCGATACCATCGCTGCCGATCTGGCTATCGAATTATCGAATTATTTCACTGTCAATCTTTTTTATTGCTTCGAGAAGAAAGGTGTATTGCTGAATGCTAATGATGAGAATTCAGTAATTTCGGAATTGAGTTTTGATCGCTTCAGAATACTACAGGAAGAAGGAGTAATTACAGAAGGAATGATTCCGAAACTCGAAAACGGATTCAGTGCGATGAAAAACGGGGTTAGTCAGGTTCTGATCACCAATCCAAACCTGATCTCAATGGCAAGAGGTACACGTTTAAGTCTGAAAGATTAAAATACGATATTCTACTTGAAAAATCCGGTTCAGTTATGTGCCGGATTTTTTATTTTCGGTAACTCAGGTCAATCAATTTCTGTATTACAAAATGCTCATTATTAGACTATTTGTGATTGCAAATTTAGTTTGAATAACACTTCTGATTTCAGAACTAATTTCAGGAAATTACGTTTAAGAAAATGTACCTTGAATAATAAGAAACACACAATTTTCGATTAGTAAATAGATAGAGAAAGGTGAAAAGTGAATTTGATCTGTTTTGAAGACACAAATTTGGAAGATAGTAAAAACAGGTCGTTTTGCGGTAATAGGTGGTGATTGGTTTTTTAGTTTGGATTGATTGTGTGGATTAGAAGAACCGTTTCAAATGCAAATTTGAAACGGTTTCTTCTTTTTTGTACTTTATTGGGTTTGAATTCATTCTAAAATTAACATCAGGAATGTAATTTCAGGCATGAAACCACTTTTCTTTTTGTAAAGAAAGCTTTAGATTTGCTTAATAAGTTTTATTTTTCGGGGTATAGCGCAGCTTGGTAGCGCGCGTCGTTCGGGACGACGAAGTCGTCGGTTCAAATCCGGCTACCCCGACAAAATTGGGAGCCAAACCCAAATGAAAGACCACAAATCATTGATTTAGTGGTCTTTTTGTTTTTAGACCATATCAAAATATACGATCTTATTTCGCTTTGTATGTGAACTAACCGGTGACCTTTTTTAGTTTTTATATTTGGTTCACGAGTGTTGATGTAACTTCATGTATTGCAATGAATTACAATCATATCGATTAATCAGTTTTGATTGATTTTGACTCGTTTTTCGATCAGATTTTATCGAAAATATGTGAACCTTTTTTAAGTATAAAAATCTTAGACCTTCACAATACCAGGTACGCATTAGTGGGATGAACCGAATAAGTTAATCCAAAACTTTTCCATATTGGGGAGGGACTTAGAGGCAACACAAACTGCCTTTTTTGAATTTATTGATTTTGGTAATTAAGAGCAGATCAGATAAAGTTTATCCGGAACATAGTCAATCAATTAAAGAATAACGGGATACTCGAATTATTACAGCTAGCCCAACCACCATTTACTGATATTAATGACCACGGAATATTTGGTCTTTCTGAAAATGAAGATAAAGACCGGATTATCTGGATTGTGGAGTAGGTTAATAACAATGTAGGACTTTAAAATAATCTCGATATCGTTTGTTTCTTTAAAAAAAATACGATATTTGTACTGTGAGTACGAATAATGAAATAAAATTAAAGAAACTTCTGGATTTGCATGTTCCGGGAACCATATTGCTTGCTTCATGGCTTGATGCAAACGGATTCTCATATGACCTTCAGCAAAGGTACCGAAAAAGTGGCTGGCTCGAATCAATTGGTGTTGGTGCATTCAAACGCCCAAATGAAACTGTAGGTTGGCAAGGCGCACTTTATTCTCTGCAAAAACAAGCTAATCTGCCTGTTTACATTGGTGGCCCAACAGCTTTATCCATGTTGGGATTTTCGCATTATATCCGCACCGGTGCCGAGACTGTTTATTTATTCTCTCTATTGAATACGAGATTGCCAGCATGGTTTAAACAATATTCATGGAATGAAACGGTATGCCACGTCAAGACTTCATTTCTACCTGAAGGAATTGGGATGGATGAATATCAGGAAACACAATTTCCGTTAATGATAGCATCAGCCGAGCGGGCAATATTCGAATGTCTATATCTAACTCCGGAAAAGCTGGATATAATGGAGGTTTATCAAATCATGTCTGGCTTGGTAAATCTCAGGCCTGGACTGTTGCAGAAGCTTTTGGAAGGATGTAATTCTGTAAAAGTTAAACGCATATTTTTATACATGGCGAAAAAAGCAAATCATCAATGGTTCCAATTTCTTGATTTATCTTCGGTCAATCTTGGACATGGAGATCGCAGTATTGTCAGTAATGGTTCGTATGATTCTGAATTTCGTATAACAATATCCAAAGAATTGGCTCAACTATGATCGATCCAAAATATAAAGCACAGGTTGATTTATTGTTGCAAACGCTCCCGTATGTTGCAAAAGAAACAATATTTGGGCTCAAAGGCGGGACTGCAATTAACCTTTTTATACGAAGTATGCCCAGGTTATCAGTCGATATTGATTTAACTTATCTTCCAATTGATGACCGGGAAACTGCATTGAAAAATATTTCAGATGGACTGGCACGAATCAAATTCGACCTGGAACAATCTATCCCAAGAATTAGTGTAACAGCAGCATCACGCGAGGGACAGGATGTTAAAATCAATTGCCAGTTACCTGGCGCTCAAATTAAGATCGAGGTAAATACCACAACCCGGGGGAGTATTCATCCAACCAGATTTATGCGGGTTCATGATTCTGTTGAATCTGAATTCGGCAGATTTGCTGCCATTCATGTTGTTTCTATGGCTGAACTTTATGGAGGAAAGATTTGCGCGGCATTAGACCGGCAGCATCCCCGCGATTTGTTTGACGTCAGGCTTCTTTTGAATAATGAGGGTTTCACGGATGATGTGAAAGACGGTTTCCTTGTAGCGCTTATTTCTCACATGCGACCAATCAGCGAGGTAATCAGCCCGATGTTTATTGATCAGCGACAAGCCTTTGAAACTCAGTTTTCAGGTATGGCAGATATACCATTTAGCTATGACGATTATGAACAAACCCGAATTCAGTTAGTTGAACAAGTTCAATCAAAACTAACAAACAGTGACCGGCAATTTTTAATGAGTTTCAAAGATGGCAACCCTAATTGGGGAAAATTATCCGTCAAAAATGCCAGAGAATTACCAGCAGTTCAATGGAAATTGCAGAATATTGAAAGATTAAAACACGATAATCCCAGAAAACATAAGGAGATGGTCTCCGTTTTAGAGAATGTGTTATTTGGCTGATTACAAATTGATAAAATATTTAACTGCACTTGTAAAATATTATCGTAAATATAGCTTGGATTTTTTATCACAGTAAAAGAATTAATGCAGCTTTTCTTGTTGTTATAGAGGTGGAAATTGAAAACCCTGGTCACTTAGCCGAGGTTTTTTGCGTTCATCCTGTAACCCCGACTCCTGACTTCTGACGTTTAGTGCGGTAGCAAATTCCAATTAGTTATAAGGTTTGCAAGCTGGCTTTTCAATATTTCTTTTGTGGGAGATCGAAAGACAAATATTTCTTTTGTCAGGCTGTCCTGAATGTGTGTTTCTGTTA
>CAILJH010000257.1 GCA_903834475.1 uncultured Prolixibacteraceae bacterium
GATCTTTTCTGCGATTCTGGTAATTCACAAATAGCAGTTCGGAAAAGCTTTTGAAACAGATGGAAAATCCACCAGACTTATTCTGGTCAAAATAGTGTTTTTTGTTGAAGCTGTTTAATTTAAAATAATTCTCTATGAAAAAAATCGTGTTATTACTTGCATTTTTTGCAATTGGTTTGCAGGTCCTGATGGCCCAAACCAAGGAGATCACAGGGAAGGTATCTTCCTCCGATGATGGAGGTGGCATTCCTGGGGTTACTGTGTCAGTAAAAGGAACAACTTTGGGAACAGTTACCGACATGGACGGTAAGTTCAAGTTAAAAGTTCCTCAAGATGCCAAAACAATGGTATTTTCTTTTGTTGGAATGACCACTCAGGAAATTGCCATTGGCAATCAATCAACGGTAAATGTAAAACTTGCTTCTGAAAACATCTCAGTCGATGAAGTAATTGTTACTGCCTTTGGTATTAAAAGAAAACCTAAGGAAATGGGGGTTGCAACTGCAAAAGTTGACAACCAGGAGTTGGTTCAGGCTTCACCATCCAACGTAATGAACGGTATGGCTGGTAAAGTTTCTGGTCTTCAGATCAACACTATTAATAATGGTGTAAACCCTGATACCAAAATCACACTTCGTGGTAACCGTCACTTTCTGGCCTCTAACCAGGCATTGGTTGTTCTGGATGGAGTCCCTGTAAGTGCTACTTACCTGAATTCAATCAACCCTAACGACATTGAAAACGTTAACGTATTGAAAGGTGCTTCGGCAGCTGCTCTTTATGGAAACGACGCTTCAAACGGGGTATTGATTGTGACCACCAAAAAAGGTGACAAAGGTAAATTAACTGTAAAAGTCAGCAACACCACTACATTTGAACAAGTCTCGTATTTGCCTAATCTACAGACTCGTTTCGGTGGAGGTTCCAGTGAAACAACAAGTAATTCTGATCCTAACTACACGTTCTTTGTAGGACCAGGCCGTAACACAGACCCTCACACTTCGTATGAAAACCAAACTTTTGGATCTGAATTCAATGGTCAGATGGTAATCCTTGGTGGTAAACTGGTTGATGGTTCTTACCAAATGATTCCTTACAGTGCTGTTGCAAACCAGAAAAGAAACTTCTTCCAGACAGGTATTTCGTCGCAAAACGACATTTCTGTAAGCGGTGGAGATGACAACGGAAGCTTCTATCTTTCGGCTCAGGATGTGAATACAACCGGAACGATTATGGATGATACCAACCGCAGGTCGGGTGCACGTATGGCAGCCAGCAGAAAATACGGAAAATTCACTGCTGATTATACCATCGGTTTTACACAGACAAACACCAGCCAGTCGGGTGGTGACATGAACCAGAACCGTGGAGTATACTGGAATGTATTAAATACACCTCCTGAAGTTCCAATCACGAAATACAAGGATATCGTAAATAATCCATTCGCACAGTTAGACGGATATTTTAATGCTTACTATCCAAACCCATACTGGCAGATTGCTCATTCACGCCAGAACCAAAAACGCAACGATGTGTTGGGTTCGGTGAATTTATCCTTAAAAGCTACCAAATGGCTCGAATTGTCTAACCGTACCGGTCTTACCTTCAATACGACGAACAATCACAACTACAAGGATGAAGCGGTGTACAATTCTTATTCAGCAACCGATCCATGGAGCCAAGGCCACATGGGAGCCCCTGCTGACAATGGAAAAACAACAAAAACCTATGCTGGAAATTCAAGCGATCAGATGAGGCAGACATTCATTGTTACCAATGACTTCCTGGCAGCATTTGATACCAAATACGAAGATTTCACTTTGAAAGCAATTATTGGTAATTCGCTCTATTCTCAAAAGTATGAAACTATTTTTGATGCAGCGAGTGCTCTTGTAATTCCTGGTGTTTATAACATCAGCAACCGCGTGGGTGAGCCTACAGTTTCACAGTCTACCTTGCAACGCAATTCAATTGGTGTATTTGCAGATGCAACTATCGGTTATAAATCATATGCCTTCCTTCACTTCTCTGGTCGTAACGACTGGGATTCCAGGTTGACTAAAGATAACCGCTCTTTCTTCTATCCAGCAGTTGACGCCAGTTTGGTTTTATCTGAAATGTTCCCATCACTGATTAGCAACCCGGTTCTTTCGTTCCTGAAAGTAAGAGGAGGCTATTCACAAACCGGACAAATTTCTTTGGACAACTGGTACGGAACTCTTCCTTCATTTCCTGCAGCAGCTGGATTCCCATATGGAAGCACCGCTGGATTTTCATACAGCACAACTTTGAGCAACCCGTTGCTTAAACCAGAAAAAACCAACGAAATTGAAATTGGTGCTGAATTTAGTTTCCTGAAAAACAAAATTCACTTAGAAACCAATGCCTACAAATCCAATACAATGGATCAGACCATTCCTGCAACTATTTCTGCAGCAACCGGATTCTATAGCGCTTTAATCAATGCTGGTGAATTGGAAAACAGAGGTATCGAAGCAGACTTAAAATTCACTCCAATTCTGGATTTAGGTAAAGTCGTTTGGAATGCATCTATTAACTATGCTTACATGGAATCAAAAGTTATTTCCATTCTGCCTGGCTTAAACGAAATTCCAATTCCAAACAGTGATGGTACTACTGCCTATGTTTCTTATGCAGTAGTCGGACAGCAGTTCCCTGCAATCAAAGTTACTGACGTAAAAAGAACTCCTGCAGGCAACATGATTGTTGATGCCGTCACAGGTCTTCCAACTAAAGAACCCGCTATCCAGCAAGTTGGTCATGGTAACCCGAATTCAATTCTGGGCTTATCTACTGATGTTGCTTATCAGGGATTCCGCTTGTCAGCTGTTGTTGAGTATCGTGGTGGCAACATGATTTACAATGGAGTAGGAAATGCACTTGATTTTACCGGTGTATCTGAACACTCTGCTCAAAACGGACGTCAGCCATTTATTATTCCGGGATCTGTAATCGAAACTTCTCCTGGTGTTTATACTCCAAATACAACTGCTTTGGTTACTAATGCTTCACGTCCGTTATGGGTAAACTCAGATTACCACAACACTCAACGGGCTTATGTAACAAGTGCTGCTTTCTGGAAATTAAGAGAAGTTGCTTTAACTTACGACGTTCCGGTGCAGAACCTTTTTGGTGGCAAAGTAATCAAAATGGCACAAGTTGGCCTTATTGGAAGAAACCTGCTGATGTTACGTCCTAAATCAAACGTATGGACCGATCCTGAGTTCAATAACTCATCTTCGTCGAGTAATGCCGTTGGTTTTACTACTGAAGATCAGACTCCTCCTACCAGGTTATACGGATTTAGTGTAAAACTCACTTTCTAAAACTTTAATTTAAAATACGATGAATAAGAAAATATTAACACTTTTAGTTTCATTGGCAATTTTAGGAAGTTCTTGCTCTGACTTTCTAACTGTGAATGAAGTGAATCCGAACAGCGCTTCGAAGGTTCCTGCCAAACTGCTCCTTCCGGCTGCCTTGAACAATACAGCCACTACCATGAATAATCCGGATCGATTTGAGTTCGTTTACCTTTGGTACGGACTATGGTCTATCAGTTCAGGTTATTCACAGCCTCAGTCGCTGGTACAATACAAATTGTATAACAGCAGTTATGAAAATGCATTCCACGAAAGCTACACTACAGGTCAGAACTTCGACGATATAGTGAAATCTTCAACTGATCCTAAAGATGCCAGTTTTAAAGCCATCGCAATGATTATGAAAGTTTATATTTTTCAGAATCTGGTGGATGTCTGGGGAAATGTTCCATACTCGGAAGCTTTCAGCGCTGTAGCTGGTATTTTGAAACCTAAGTATGATGACCAAAAAGTTATCTACGAAGATTTGATTAAAAAACTTGACGAAGCCATTGGTTTAATCCAAAACAGGCCTGCTGATGCAACCGAAATCGGTGCTGAAAGCGACATCATTTTTGCCGGAAATATGGACCTTTGGGCTAAATTCGCCAATACAATTAAATTGAGAATGTTGGTTCACCAATCGGGTATGAGTGGCCGTGATGCTTACATCAAATCCGCCATTGCTACTACCGCTTCAGTGGGTTATATTGGTGCCGGCGAAGGTGCTCTGAGCAATCCGGGTTATCTGAATACAGCAGGAAAAATGAATCCTTTCTATAACAATTATTACTTGCCAAATGGCTCAACTGCTCCGGATGGTGTTACCTATCACAATGCAGGAAAAGATGCTATTGATTGGATGAAAGCAACTAATGATACACGTATCGGACGATTCTTTAATCCTTA
>CAILJH010000258.1 GCA_903834475.1 uncultured Prolixibacteraceae bacterium
ATTTTGAAGTATGAAGCGACAGTACATTGTATTCGTACTTCAACAAGATAATTGCCTGTTGGCAGTTTCCAAAGCAACTTCTTTGCTGGCAGGATCGTTGGAGATTTCCACCATTTTTCTGGCATCGGTATAAGGCTTATCGAACAATCCCAATTTGAATTTCAAGGTAAGTATTTCTTTTACAGCTTCATCAAGAACTGATTCGGGAATTTTACCTGATTTAACTAGGCCAGGTAAAGCGGAATAATATTTTGTATTAACCATTTCTATATTCACCCGGGCAGTAAAAGCCATCTGAGCGGCCTCAATTGAATCGTTTGCCACCGGGTGCATATTAAATTCCCATATCCATCCTTTTGTGAGTAATTCAATCGCAAAATAATCGGAGACTACAATTCCTTTAAACCCCAATTCTTTGCGCAGAATTTCCCTGCGGAAATCTGTGTTGTCCTTGTAGGTTTCCAGTCCGGAATTGTTGCAGGCTGCAATGAAGTAAGCAACATGGCTAAACCTGCCAGCCGGTTTATTATTTGGTAATTTTTCTTCTAGGCTTGAATCTGGTTTTTACTTTTCAATAACTATTATTAGCGAACGTGCCGGAATTGTCAGCGTATTTGATTTTAGTTGTATGAGTTCTGAATTTTCGGGCGAGGTGAAATAAAGTGGTTTTTTGCCATTTTCGATAGCAACCGTCACGGTTACAGATTCACCCGTTGATTGATTAGCGATAACAACCGATCTCTTTTGAGTAACCGGATTCTTAAAAACAGAATATTTCGGGTAAGGTGCTGATCCTGAAGAAACACTGGCTTCATTTTGGAAAACAAACTCCGTATCCCAAAGGTATTCCTTGTATTTCTTTCGCAAAGCATCCACTTTTTTCCCGTACTCAAGCGTCAGTGGAAAATCACTCAGATGTCCTTTAAAATTATATGGTTCGTAGCTAATGATGTAACGATACATGAGGCAAAGATTGATCATTTCACGATCATCGAAACCATGAACGGCAGCCATCATGGGCATAAACGGATCTTCGTACCGTTCGAGTGGAATATATGAATTTCCGAACCTGGTGTATGACAGATGATAGTAATTGCTTAGTGGATTGGTTCCAAAAGTTTCACCTGCATATAAGAATTCCTTATTGTATTGGTCGGAAAGAACATGAAATTCTTCGCCCAAATTCATATCACCTTCATAAATATAGGTAGGAACGCGGTGCCCATGTGTTGGATCAAAACAAAATTTTGCCGGTCCGTGGTGGGCATTTTCATCGTATAACATGCCTGATCCGCCTAATTTCAACACTTTTTCAAATTCACCTACCGCAATCTTTCGATATTCTGAACTCAGCATACACATGGGTGAGTATCTTCGGGTATTAATGTCTGACAATTGGGTCTGCGTATCGTAGGAATATCCTCCATAAAAATATGCATCACCGTATGGATCTTTTGCAGCATACCTGTATAGCTCCTTCCGATACCAGTCGGAACTTCGGTCGCCCCAAACATATTTGTTAAAGAGCACAACATGAACACCCATTTTCTCAATTTTCTCAATGGCATCATGCAAATCATACCAGGTTCCAAGAGCCGGATCGGTATCGCAGGAAGGGTCGGAACGGTCTTGCCCTCCCAAATCCCAACCGGTTAACTGAATAGCTGAAACTCCGTTTACAGCACATTCCTGACCATACTTTATGAGATCTTTATAGCTGCACAAAATATGGTCTTCCGACGAAAATATGCGGATTTGCTGCCATGAATTGACATCAGAAACCCATTTTGGAGTAAGCAATTCCTTGTGCCAGGTTTTGCGCCAGGTTTTGTAAATGTCAACTCCTTTAGACCATTCACCCTGGTATGATTGAAGAACAGTTGGTGAAAGGGTGACAGTTTCATCAGGCAAAACAAATGGAAACTGAACTGCTGAGAACTCAATATTAACGGGAATCCCACTGATTTCATTTCCGGAAGGAGCCAGATTCAAAGCCGAAACCTGGTAACCGGGATGAAGTTTAAAATTAAACTCGACCATCGATTTTTGTTTCGAATCACAATTCCCAACATACAACCCTTGTTGGTCGTTTCCAATCAGAATATATTGCTGCGGAAAACTAATCGTCGGATTCATTGTTCCCCAATAACCTTTCCCGTTGGTGAAATGCGGCAAAAGTTCAGTATTTTCCAATCCGGAATATCCTTTTGCCATTACTTTAAAAATATCTTTAGAGGGTGATGAAAGATCATTGATGATTGGATAATTTACAGCTTCAACCGTATTAGGCGAATGATTTATCACGGTACTTTCAAAAGTCAATCCGTTCTCGTTGATTGAAACAACTGCCGTAAAGGTAATATCATGCCTCCCTCCAAATTCGCTTGTCAATCCATTCCATACCAATGTAATTTGGTTGCCGTCAGGTGAAACTTTTGATTCAGTAAGCTGTTGGTATTCCCCATAAATCTGGTTATCGCGTTTACCGGGAACAGGAATAAGCATTTGAAACGACCGACCCAGTTCTGCCCGGTTTTGAATTTTCCATCCGGTTTTGGTATTCTCAAGGCCTATTAGAGCGCCATTATTATTATCAAATGTAACGCGTAGAAAGTCATTCTTCAAAATAATTGTATTTTGATCAA
>CAILJH010000259.1 GCA_903834475.1 uncultured Prolixibacteraceae bacterium
AAAGTCAATCCGGTTATAAACTGCAGATTCTACCGTGTCCCGATCGATGGTTCCGACTTTGAAAAGTTGCCTTGTCGGATTGTCTTCTTCTGAAGGATCCGGATTATTCAGGTTGAATTCCTGATGTATAATTTCCATAATCTTTGTTCATAAATGGGTAATCATTTTTTCAAAGAACAAAGGTATTTGCGGCGTATGCCAAAACGTGTCCCAGGATTGATTCCTATATGATCCGGGTTGCCATTGTTGGCGAATTTTGAATAGAACACCCACGCAGGGACGCCTCTGCTTGGGCGTCCGGTCCAAATATTCGTTTGGTTTCCGGATGTACATGCAAGACCGATCCAATCAAAATTTCAAAATCATTTTAACATGTTTGAATATCATCTTTTGAATAAATTGAATGTTAAATCTAATGCCTCCCTGAATTTCTTTTCAAGAACCAGTACTTCAACTCGTCTGGTTAGTTCAGGATCACACCACAATAACCAGCCGGAATAGGGTACTAGCGCTGATTTTGAAAGACGTAAATATTCCCAATTAGATCCAATGCTCCATGGTTTTTTTGGGAAAAATGAATCCATTTTGTTGCCCTTTTCAATTAATAAATGTGGTATCGCTTTAGCAGAGAATCTATCTGGCAAAAGTTCTATATTCTCTAATTTTACGATACAGGTAAAGCGTTCGTGGTAGACAACTTTATTTTCATAGAGATTCCGGAATAATGGAGAAAATTCTTTGCAGCGCAATTCCGGATCACCTGTTTGATCTGAAAGTTCTCCATTTGTGTATTTCTCGGTTAATTCTTGGATGTTCATTTTGAGGTGATATTTGAAATTGCAGGATTGATGTTATACAAAGGTATTTACAGCCTATGCCAAAACGTGTCCCAGGATTATGTTTAAAATGGATCAAGTTGCCATTGTTGGCGAATTTGAATCGGACGATTACGCTAGGGTAAAACAGGCCACCCCATGCTGGGCAGGATGTATATTCAGGAGACGAAACCGGTATCAATTGCATGGTGACCGGACGCCCACGCAGGGGTGCCCATGGGTGGGCGTCAGGTCAGAAATTCATTCAATCCATTCTGTTTTCGAATAATAAATATGGTACTATCCTGGCATAGAATCTATCTGGTAAAAGATTAATATTCTCCTTGTATTTTGGCGACTAATATCAAGAATATGCGCAGCTAAAATGATTTTTTTAAAACCCATTTAACAAGGCCTAAATCGAATATAAGAGTAGCTAAATCGTACCCACATAGATTCTTGATATTTTCTTGCTCAGACCTATATCCTAACAGGTCATGATGAGGATTAAATGACACAAAGAACAGCTTACGATATTCTTCATGAATAAATTTATCTTGATATTTCAAGAAATCGCTCCTTTTGGCACCTGATTTTACCTGTACGATGTATCTGTCTTTATTTATTGGCTCAACATATTCGAAATCCATAAATTCCATACTACCACCAGCCATACTAACTCTTTGCCAACCGCTTTGTTGAAAAATGAGATCTGTAAGTATTTCACAGTCTTTCCAGTGCAAATCAGTTAAAATGGTTATGATTAATTCGCATATTTCGTCCTTCTTCTTTTGAACGTGAGCAACATTTGGATTTGGAATTCCATTTATAATTCTGTTAATAATATCAACTTCTTCTGGTTTGTACATACAAAGAGTTCCCTGAAATGCTTGGGTTTTTGAGATTTTGCCCGAAATTTCATTTGAATGGAATACCCGACTAGGGTCAATTATGGGTGAACATGACCAACCATTTTGTGTTTGTCTATATTTTGATTTAGTATCCTGCTCTAGAGGCGAATCATTTAAATTGCACCAAAACATTTTCTCTTTATAAAATGAAATAAAAACATCATTTACCTTTGCATCGCAAAAGCGCTTCAATGCTTCATAATCTTGAGTGGAGCCAGTCTTTTTACCTCGTTCATTATAGGATTGCTTAATTACATTTCGAATTCCATCCCAGTTATCTTTTTGAATATCATCTATATGTACTTTGCTCCAACCAATGCGTGCAATTCCATTTGCAATTGAGTCTTCTGCCCAACTGCCTTTTTCTCCAAGTTTAATGTAATAGGCGTTTTCAAAATTGATCTTTTTCATATATTGCTAATTTAGAGTTATATTGATCATTTTATTGACAATTTGAGGTCAGCAGCTTTGATTAATTGCATAAACCTGCCTATTTCTGTAGCTTCCAAAGTTGTATTTGAATCTTGGGACGAAATTTTTTCCAACATATGAACTAGAGTCAAGAACTCAATTTTAACATTGTATTTACTATTATCCGATAGGTTATTCAAAAATAGTTGACTTTTTTTAAAATCTTCTTCATACTTGTGGTTTTTATTTTTAAATTTTGTAATTGCAATTATATAGGTAAAATCATGTGAATGAGTTTCTTGAAAAACCTTATCCCTAAAAGCTTTGGCCCAAAATGGATCGAACAACTCACGAAATTTTTTCCAGGCAGGACCAGTTCCTACACGAGAATTAGGATCACCTATTCCGCTCAGATTGTTATAAAAGAAATCAATATCAAATCCATTTTGCCAAGATTTGCAACTCACAACAGATACTTTGTCTGCCCCCTCCCTGTCCAAATGGACGGCCATTACATCAATATCTGAAGGAACAGAGAATAGACTTCTTTCTTTTACGCTCAGGTGCGAGATATCTTTTGAATTCGGTTTAAATTTCACATTGTGCTTGGTAAAAGTCGCATTTTGCCTTAGGAACCAACCGTCAACTAATTGTTCTAAAATATCTTCATTCATAATTGCCTTTTAATGATATTCAATTTCATCAGAAATTTCCAAATTCAATTCTCTTTTGATAAAAATTG
>CAILJH010000260.1 GCA_903834475.1 uncultured Prolixibacteraceae bacterium
ACCAACCGATTGAGCGGCACATTCATTTTTACCGTTTGACCTCCCTTGTACTTTTTGCCTAAATCGTCGATCCAATTGCCTTTGGGTAATTTTACGTTTCTTGTATCACCTCTATCAACCATGGGTGCCACCAAATATTTATCACCCAGCATATATTGGTCGTTGCAGCTCTCAAAGCCCTGATTCGGGAATGAATATTCTAAATGACGAACAATAGGTTCACCATCCTGAGCGGCTTTTGCGGCTAATTCGTAGATATAATCTCCCATTTTAGCATGAAGTAATGCGGTTTCACAGCAAATAGCCAAATGTTTCTCGTCAAGCACTCTCCAGGGTGTTACTGAAAACTGCATCATGGGCATCAACGCCTGAATTTGTGCAGAACGAATCATTAATTCCTGATCAAAAGTGTTGAGATCAATTTTTTCGAAAACCGACAATAAACCACCACCAATCATATCCGGACAAGTGAACGGATGACCAATTAAACCGGCAGAAATCATGTCGGGAACAAGTATTTTCAAATCATCCCACGAAAAACCTTTATCTTGCAGACGTTGAGCCAGAGGCTGATTGCCATTTTTCCAACAAGCACGGAATTCATTGAAATCAAATTCAGCTCCTAATTTTCCATACATTTCGGCCTGTTTTTCTCCGGTGGTATTTGTAGCTTCATTAATATATTGTCCAGTACCTTTTTTATAAAATAAAAAATCTGCCGCATCGAACTTGAAACCATCAACACCATACTTGGTTTGTAGGTTTTTCAACTGAGCTTTCAACCAATCTATTGCTTTAGGATTTGTTAAATCAAGACAGGCGCTATAACCTTCCCACCAATTAATTAAAGCTGGCTCTTTGCTCCCTTTTTTCAGAACCAAACAACCATTGCTTGCTAATTCTCTAAACTCTTTACCATCTGGACTGACAAAGGGTGTAATCCACAGCATAACCTTAAAATTCTTTGCATGAAGATAATCCATCATCCCTTTTGGATTGGGAAAAGTATTGGCATCAAACTCAAAAGAACCATAGTATTTTGCCCAGTTATCGTCGATCATAAAAACTCCTGTGGGGAAACCGTTTTTCAACACATTGTCGGCATAATTGATAATGTCTTTTTGATTCTGATTATTTCCCAATTCAATCCAAGTATTGTATTGCGGCATTTTGAACATTAACGGATTAGGCGTTTTTCCCGAAGCCGGAAAATACTTGTCTTTGGCTGCTAAATATGCATCACGCAAAGTTTTACCCGCCAAAACTGCGTCCAGTTTTTCTACATCTGAATAAAGAATCAAATTTCCTTCTTTCAGTTCAAAAGCGAAGGGTTCATTACTCCAAACATACCTTCCCAAATTAGAGATAAGTAGTGGTGCAGCCTGATTACCAAGGTTGTCATTCAGGTCTTTTTTTGCTGTATTTGCTTCAAAAGGTTGAAACCGAATATCTTTCAAAGGAGTATTACACCAGGCTTTTGCCGTAAAAGCTCCATACCATTTTTCACCCGTTAAAGGTTTAATTTCAGTGCTGAATTTCTCAGCAAAAATATTTACTGAGCATATTAATAATACAATAGCAATCGTTAGATTCTTCATAAAATAGATTCCTTTAATTTTGATATATTTGTTAT
>CAILJH010000261.1 GCA_903834475.1 uncultured Prolixibacteraceae bacterium
AAGCCTCTGAGGATATATTGTGCATTTACTTTTTTACAGAAGTCAACAGTTAACCCTTCATGACTTTCAACGGTAACCGTTGGTTCGTTTTTAAAAACTTCGTTGATCCACTTTAGTCTTTTTTCTACCGGAAAGAATGATCGCTTATTGGAGTTGTAACCGATCATGATAACGATTTTGTCGAACAAAGGGATGGCACGTTTAACAATGCTTTCGTGTCCAACCGTAAATGGATCAAATGATCCCGGGAAAATGGCAACTCGTTCCATGTGCTTTGGTTTTCAGGAATTTTGAACTGTAAATATAGTGCTTATTCAAACTTAGAAAACAACCTTAAGGATTTAATTCGCTTCGGAATCGCTTTTGCTGCTAGCTATAAAAATGAAAACCAAAGCGACGGCTGCAATTAAAGTACTAATCATGAGCTGGCTCGATTTACTACTTTGGAAGAATGAGGTGTTTTGCAGTTCTTTCGAAAATTGAATGCTAATCAACACCAATCCATTGTTGAAGGCATGGCCCAAAATGCACAGGTAGATATTTCGGGTACGAACCATTAATACCCCAAGTAAAAGTCCGAGGATAAACGTTGCCGGAAATTGCCACGGATTGAGATGAAACAGCGCAAACATGAGTGCCGATGCGAAAACAGCAGTAAATTTGGAATAATTGCGCATCAGCCCGTGCATAATTACACCACGGAAAATCAGTTCTTCGATGATTGGAGCCATAATAACGACTTTCAGGATAGCACCGTAAATTCCATAGTCGCTTTCAAATATTTTATTAAACAGCTCCCAGAACCAGGTGGGCGGTGGTAGCACTTTTTCCAAAGCATTATTTACCTCACCGATCAGGTTTTGGACTGCCCAAAGAAAGACCAAAACCGGAATAAGGATCAGAACGTTAAACGATTTGGATGGGAAAAGTTTGCTCAGTTTTACCCCGGCTTTTCTATAGGCATAATAGAATATGAAAACCGGAGAACCTACACCCATAATGATTTTCTTGAACGGATTGTATAGGTAATCAGTTCCGTTGTAATAATCGAACAGTGCCAACGGAAAATCAATAATGGTTTGAATAAACGTATAGAGAACCACCAGATGAATGGCTCCCATAATGGTTGGGTAATATTTGGATTGTTGTTCGTTCAATTTGCTCTGAATTTTGTAAGCCGAATATAGTCTACTTTTTCTGGAATATGAAGAACCGATAAATTTTGTATTTGAAAATTCTTGCAATGCCGATTTATTTACTTTCGGGATTAATGCACAATTCGTCTTTTAGCTTTGAGGCCATCCATTCCGAAAGAATTTCAGCCCCTTTATCGTTCAAATGACTGGCGTCCATCCAATACGAACGATCGCTTAACATACTTGGAGGCATGATGAGCAGTGGCGCGAATTTCCGGTAGTAATCGGCATATAGTGGGCTATCGAGTTTCGATCCCGATTCTTTCAGGTAAACGAAAAGAAGGGGTATGTTTTTCGCCTTCATCAACGCCATCATCTTTTCCAGATAGGTCAAAGGGTATCGCAATTGAATTTCTCTGATCGATTCAGCTGTTTTCCTTGCCAATCGTGTCTTCCAGACTTGTTCGTTGTCGGTCCATTCTTCCTGAGTGGCTGTTCTGTTCGATTCGCCGTATCCGTAAACCCCTTGGTTAATGGGTGAAAGCTGTTTTCCAAAGATATAGGTTGCCTTAAAGCATTCCAGTCGCGCAGATGCTCCATAATACACATCAGTCAGGTAGTCGCGGTTG
>CAILJH010000262.1 GCA_903834475.1 uncultured Prolixibacteraceae bacterium
CTCAGCAAGATTGTATCCGGCCACTTTACCTTCACCTTTTTCGAGAGGGATTTCAGCATTCAGGGTTTTGATAATGCTCGATTTTCCGCTTCCAACTTTTCCGATCAGGTAAACAAATTCGCCCTTTTTAATCTCCAGACTAATGTCGGTCAATACCAGATGATCGCTTTGTACGATGTCGGCATGAACGAGCTCGATGATGTTTTCTTCTGACATTTTATTCCGAATTGGTCTGTTACAAAACTAATTTTTTTTATCCTTCCAGATACTAATTCAATCGAAATATCAGTTTTTGTTTAGAATTCAAATTGTATTTCAGGAAAGTGCCGGATGGAATAGTTATTTTTACCCAAGCAACTTTTTATCCTGATTTTTGTCCATACTGAAACTTGGTTCAATTATTGACTACTGAAATACCTGAAAAAATATCCAGATATAAAATGAAGACCAACCGATTCGTAATCCTAATGCTTCTGCTGGTTTTTGTGCCAGCCCTGCTAGAAGCTCAGCAAACGGTTTATTATCAATCAATAAGTCCTGAAATTCAAAAGGCTAAAGAATTGTACCTGGCCCGGAATTATATTTCTGCACTTAGTCAGTTTGACCGGATTGCCGAAAATGCTGCCGAAAACTCGGATACAAGGGCAGAAGCCATGTTCTACAAAGCTTTGTGCGGGCTGAAACTTGACAACGGGAATGCCGAAGAAGAGATCGCCGATTTCATGAAGCAGTTTCCTGAAAGTTCGTTCAGGAACCGCGCCTTATTTGAACAGGCCATTTACCAGTTCGATAAAAAGAAGTATTCCGCAGTTCTGAAAACTTTCAATTCATTAAACAAGGCTGAGTTGACAACTGATGAACTTACTTATTTCTATTACCTGAGGGGATATTCGAATTTCGAGTTGGAAAAGATGGATGCTGCTGCTGCAGATTTTGCTGAAATTAAAGAAGGAAACTCCATGTATGCAGCTCCGGCTCAATACTATTTCGGGCACATTCATTACCTGAAAGGCAATTACGATCAGGCGCTTCAGGAATTCGTGAAACTGAAGAAAAACCCGGTATTCGAAAAGGTAATACCATTTTACATCAGCCAAATCTACTATAAACAGGCCAAATACCGCGAAGTGGTTGATTATACCGCTCCGATCATCAATTCGGTCGCAGCCGATCAGCAGCCGGAATTGGCGCGCATCCTTGGCGATTCGTATTTTCACTTGCGCGAATTCAAAGAAGCCATCCAGTTTCTGGAGTTTTTCCTGGCAGATAAAAACAATAAAGGCCGCACAGAGAATTACATGCTTGGTTATTGCTATTACCTGAATAATGAAGATGCAAAAGCCATACCGCACCTTGAAATCGCTTCGAAAGGGAAGGATGAACTGGCGCAAAATGCCTGTTATCATTTAGCCGATTGTTATGTGGAAACCAACGATAAGAATAAAGCAAGACAAGCCTTCGAAGCCGCATCAGAATTTGACTTTGATGCGAAAATTAAAGAGGATGCCTTGTTCAATTATGCCAAAATCACTTATGAACTGTCTTATTCACCGTTCAACGAAACCATCAAGGCATTCGACAAATATGTGGCCACCTATCCCAATTCGGAGCGAAACGATGCGGCTTACGATTACCTGGTGAAAGTTTACATGAGCACCAGCAATTACCGCGATGCGATGACTTCGATTGAAAAGATCAAGGTGAAAAGTCCTTCTGTGAAAACTGCCTATCAGCGGGTTGCCTATTTCAGGGCGCTCGAATGTTTCAATAACCTGGAATACAAAGATGCCATCGAAAACTTCGACAAATCGATTGAAGCTGGCGATTTCAACAAGAGCTACCGCACCTTGTCGCTTTTCTGGAAAGCGGAAGCCTGCTACCGTCTGAACGATTTCAACCAGGCTATTTCAGGGTACAACAGCTTTCTGAAGTCTTCCGGAGCAAATACTCTTCCTGAATATCATACAGCAAACTACAACCTGGCTTATGCTTATTTTCAGCTGAAAGATTATTCCAATGCTGCCGACTATTTCAGGAAATTTCTGAACCTTGAGGCTGATATGCGTTCAGAAAAAGTGGCTGATGCCAACAACCGCCTGGGCGATTGCAATTTCCTGAACCGCGATTATGGCGCTGCTATTTCGAATTACGACCGTGCTTTGATCATGAACCAGTACGATGCCGACTATTCACTTTTCCAGAAAGCCTTCTGTTTGGGAATACAGCGGGATAATCAGGCGAAAATCGGCGCCTTGCAGTCACTGATTCAAAACTATCCAAAATCCACCTATCAGGATGATGCCCTTTTTGAATTGGGCAGAACTTACGAACGAATGAATCAGCCGCAACTTGCAATCGGCTTCTACAAAGACCTGATCAGCAAGTATCCGCAGAGCAATCTGGTGAATAAAGCTCTTGTTCAACTCGGTTTGGTTTCTTATAATTCAAACGATTTCCAAAGTTCAGTTAAGTATTATAAACAGGTAGTCGATCGTTCGCCAAACAGTCCTGAAACTCAGGCCGCACTGGCCGGAATGAAAAACAGTTATGTGGAAATGAACGATGTGGATGCCTATTTTGCCTATACCGGAAGTCTGGGTTCAGGATCCCAGGTTTCGGCAAGTGAGCAGGATTCGCTTTCGTATCAGTCTGCCGAAAAATTGTATATGGCAAAAGATAAAAAGGCGCGGTCGCAATTCGAACGCTATCTGAACCAATTTCCAAACGGGAGTTTTGTTCTGAATTCGCACTTTTACCTGGCTGAAATTCTTTATAATGAGGGCGAAAATGCCAAGGCACTGGCTGAATACGAACTGGTTATTGCCCAGCCTGATAATTATTTTACACCGACTTCGCTTCTCAAGGCTGCCGGACTCCATTACAATGCTGAAAATTACAAGCAGTCATTGGCCTATTTCGGGCGTCTGGCCAAAACTACAGATGCAGGAAATAAATTGCAGGATATCCAAACCGGAATTATGCGGTGTCAATTCAAACTTGGCAATTATCAGGCAAGTGCCGAGGCTGCAAATCAGGTTTTAGCTACTGAAAAGGTTTCCGATATTTTAAAACGCGAAACCAATTACAGTCTGGGTGTTTCGTATTATAAACTTGGAAATCAGGATAAAGCCTTCCCGATATTGAGCAAATTATCAGCGGATACCAATTCGGCTGAAGGTGCCGAATCCAAATTCCTGGTAGCACAAATTTTATATGAAAAGCAATAGCTCAAGGAAGCTGAGAAGGAGATCATGGATTTCATTGATAATAATTCTCCGCATCAGTTCTGGCTGGCGAAGAGCTTCATTCTTTTATCTGACATCTACCTGAAAAACGGTGATGAATTTCAGGCAAAGCATACCTTGAAAAGCATTGAGGAAAACTATCCGGAACCAAACGACGGAATTATGGAGACCACCCATCAGAAATTGCAACTGATTGAAGCCGGAGAAGCCGCTCAAACCAAAAACCAGAGCAAACCACTCGAAATCAATATTGGTGGAGAAAAGAAATAGAAAGCCTCTCCCAAGCCCTCTCCAAAGGAGAGGGAGTTTTAGACTTGAAGATTTGGAAATTATTATTTGAAAAGAGCAACGTTAAAACTTGCGCTGCTATACCTTCCCTTTTGGGGAGGGTTTGGGTGGGGCTGAAAAAACACAAATATGAAAAAACAAATTTATATCGCCGTAAATCTCTTAATATTAGCTCTTTTGCTTTTTACAGGAACGGCAATAGCTCAAAAAGACAGCATCCGGCTAAAGCAGGAAGTTGAGGTTACCAAAGCCTACCAGCCCACAATTACCGATGCAGTCAAAATCAATGATATTCCTAAAATCAAAGCCGAGCAGACTGAAGCGCCTGTGTTTGATTATTCGATATACAGCAAACCTGTTTTTTCGACTTTTGAACCGACTCCGGTTGAAGCAGCCAAAATGGTTGGCGACCCGAGGCCTGAAATGGGAAATGGATTACTGAAACTCGGAATTGGAAATTACCTGACTCCGTATGGCGAACTTTTCTTCAATGCACAACCCGATAAAAAATCAAATTTTGGGATGCATTTCAGGCACCTTTCCTCTTCCGGAAAAATCAGTCTTTTGAACGGAGACAAAGTGGACATCCCGCAATCAGACAATCAGGCCGAAATTTCCGGAAAGAAATTTTTCCACGAATCAAGCCTTTCCGGAAATCTGGCATACGACCGGAAAGCATTCAATTACTACGGTTATACAGGCAGCCAACTGAGCGATTTGTTAAAGGAACAGATGATACCAACTCAGGGAGATAAACAATATTTTTCGAAGGGAACATTGGATGTTCATTGGAAAAGCGAAACGCTGTCAAAAGATGTTTTGAATTTTGAATTGGGGTTAAACACGCATTATTTGACGAGCAAAACCGGACAAAAGGAACTTCAAACGATCATTTCAGGAGACCTTAGAAAAAAGTTTGGGAATATGTTGGGTATCCTGAATTTCTCGATTACAAATTACCAGGCCGATAGCATCAGAAGCAGAGTTACAAATGTGATTGGATCCAAACATCAGGTCATTTATCAGGCAAATCCATCGGTCAAATGGAAGTCGGAAACCGCCAGTTTTCAGGTGGGCGTGAATTCTGCACTGGTTTTGGATGACGATACGGATGGGCTTTTAACAATCTGGCCGATGGCTAAAGCCGAATGGTCGCCGGTAGAGCGAATCCTGACCTTGTTTGCCGGGCTGGATGGCCATTTGCAACACAATACCTATTCGTCCATGGCATCAGAGAATCCTTATGTCAACCCTTATCACGATGTGGCAAATACCGAATACAAAACTGTTATTTCCGGCGGTCTGAAAGGGAAGCTGAGTTCTAAAACCAATTATGTGGCAGCAGCATCCTGGTCGGCAGTGAAAGATCAGCATTTTTATGTGCTTGAAAGTACGGATTTTGCAGATTATTCATCGGTTGACCGAAAACTCAATAATACGTTCAGTTGGGTTTACGATGATGTCAATATCCTGAAATTGTCGGGTGAGGTGATGCATTCGGTCAGCGACAATTTTTCGCTTCATTTGTTGGCGAACTATTATTCATACGATTTGAAAACACAGTCAAATGCATGGCAAATGCCTGATTTAGATTTTATGTTTTCGGGAATCTATAAAGCAACCGATCAATTGAAATTTACCACTGATATTTTTGTAGTTGGAAGTCGGACTGCATTGATTATGAATTACAGTTCGCAAATTTCGCCACAAGTTAAAATAGGAGCTGAAAACATTGAAAAAAAGATGGATCCGATCATTGACCTGAATGCAGGAGTCGAGTACCGGTTCAACGACAAGGTAAACTTCTTTCTTAAACTCAATAATTTTGGTTTTCAAAAGTATGAACAATGGCTGGGCTATTCCAATAAGGGATTCAATTTTTTAGCCGGAGCCAGTTATTCTTTCTGAAAACCGGATGAGATTTCCGCATCGGTTTAGAACACTTTCCGCAGTACTTCAGGAATATTGTAATTCATTGATTTTCAGAATTTAAAAAGTTGATAAATTGTTGGAAAATTTAAGGTTTCGATTGCTTGCTTTGCTTTCGGTTGTTGCCACTTTTTTACTATATTTGCGACTGATTTGTTGAAGCATATTTATTGTGAAGAATTTACTGAAAATCAAACATCCGATTTTATTACCCAATCAGGCAATTTTCGAAAAAGGCAGAAAATAACCGTTTTCTGTTGTTGGTTTTAACCTTTCATGTTCAGGTTAAATGGGTGAATTTATGGATATTTAAAAATTTTGATGATGAGAGAAATTGAAGAAACCCAGGATTGGGGAATACAGAATGAAAATGGAGGATATGATGCCGACAGCATTCAGGTATTGGAAGGATTGGAAGCAGTTCGTAAACGGCCAGCCATGTATATTGGCGATGTCAACGAAAAAGGATTGCACCATTTGGTTTATGAGGTAGTTGATAATTCGATAGATGAAGCACTGGCAGGTTATTGCAAAAATATTGATGTTTTCATTAATGAAGATAATTCGATAACCGTAATTGACGATGGTCGTGGAATTCCTACCGAACTTCATACCAAAGAAAATCGCTCTGCACTCGAAGTCGTTATGACCGTTTTGCATGCCGGAGGAAAATTTGACAAGGGAAGTTATAAAGTTTCCGGAGGATTGCACGGAGTAGGTGTTTCGTGCGTGAATGCACTTTCTATTTTGCTTGAAGTACAGGTTCACCGCGACGGTAAAATCTGGCAGCAGGAATACAGCAAAGGCAAGCCACTTTACGATGTGAAGGAGGTTGGGGTAAGCGACCGCACCGGCACCACTGTAACATTTAGACCCGATGATTCGATCTTCCTGGTTACAGAATACAAATTTGAAATAATAGCTGCTCGCTTGCGTGAACTCGCGTTTCTGAATGCAGGTTTACAACTGAATATCACCGATAAAAGGATGAAGATTGAGGGTGATGAAAACCATGAGTATAAACATGAGGAGTTTTTCTCGAAGGAAGGATTGAAAGAGTTTGTCGAGTATCTCGATGGCACCCGTGAACGCCTGATTGACGAAACGATTCATATTACATCTGAAAAGGCCGGAGTTCCGGTTGAAATTGCGCTTCATTACAATACTTCGTTTACCGAAAATATTCATTCCTACGTAAACAATATCAATACGATAGAGGGTGGAACACATTTAACCGGGTTCCGACGTGGCTTGACTCGTACGCTGAAAGGCTATGCTGAAAACAGCGGCATGCTCTCCAAAGTAAAATTTGAAATTAGTGGCGATGACTTCCGTGAAGGATTAACTGCAGTAGTTTCAGTGAAAGTAGCCGAACCACAATTTGAAGGACAAACCAAAACCAAATTGGGTAATTCTGAAATCAGTTTGCCAGTCGATCAGGCAGTGAGTGAAATGCTGGCTAATTATCTGGAAGAAAATCCACGTTCAGCCCGAGCCATAGTGAACAAGGTAATTCTGGCCGCAACAGCCCGCCATGCAGCCCGCAAGGCCAGGGAACTGGTGCAGCGCAAGAATGTACTTTCAGGAGCAGGATTGCCAGGGAAACTTGCCGACTGTTCAGAAAAAGATGCCTCACTTTGCGAATTGTTTCTGGTCGAAGGAGATTCAGCAGGCGGTACAGCCAAGCAGGGGCGTAACCGCCATTTTCAGGCTATTTTACCTTTGCGTGGAAAGATACTGAATGTTGAGAAAGCTATGGCTCATCGTGTTTACGACAGTGAAGAAATCCGGAATATTTATACCGCACTCGGAATCACCATTGGAACCGAAGAAGATTCATTGGCAATTAATCTTGATAAACTAAGGTACCACAAGGTTGTCATCATGACCGATGCCGACGTGGATGGTAGTCATATCGCCACTTTAATCATGACATTCTTCTTCCGCTTTATGCAGGAACTGATTCAACGGGGTTATGTTTACATTGCCACGCCACCTCTATACCTGGTAAAGAAAGGAAAACGCGAAGAGTATTGCTGGACAGAACAACAACGCCTGCGTATTATAGAAGAATGGGGTGAAGGAAAAGAGTCTGGTATTCACGTTCAGCGATATAAAGGTCTTGGAGAAATGAACGCCGAACAATTGTGGTCAACAACCATGAATCCTGAAGTCAGGACTTTACGTCAGGTAACTATTGAAAATGCTGCAGAAGCCGATCATATTTTCAGCATGCTCATGGGTGATGAAGTTCCACCACGTAGGCAGTTCATCGAAGATCATGCGGTGTACGCAAACATTGATGTTTAGAAACAATCTGCCATTTGTTTATTTACGATTTACTATTTAGGGTGCATAAGTAGCCGAAAATAGTAAATCGTAAATGTTTTAATCGTAAATCTATCGTGTAATGAATATTTGTGTTTTTTCTTCGTCGAGTAATGCCATTGCGGATGTTTACGTGAATGAAGCAATTGATTTGGCGCGTCTGATTGGACAGGCTAATTTCTGTTTGATTAATGGTGGTTCCAACGTGGGCACCATGGACGTGATCACGCGTGAAGCTGGCAAGCATGGTGCAAAAACCATTGGCATCATTCCTGAAAAACTTAGGGATTTCAACCTGGCTTCCATTCATGCCCACGAAATCATTGTTTCAGGCGATATGATGGACCGGAAATTCAAAATGCGCGAATTGTCGGAAGCTTTTATTGCCTTGGCGGGAGGATTCGGAACATTGGAAGAAATTCTGGAAGTAGTTACCCTGAAACAGTTAGGATACCACCACAAAGCCATTGTTTTCATCAATACAAATGGTTTTTACGATGATCTTTTCCGCCAGTTCGAGAAATCTTACGACGAAAAATTTGCCAAGGAAAGTTACCGAAAGCTCTATTTTGTTGCTGAAGATTCAGCTGAGGCAATGAATTATTTACTCAACTACCAGCCTGAAGAATCCGTTAACAAATGGTTTGAAGTTCCCAAGCGGTAAATACAAAAAGCCTTCTAAAACCTCTGCAACTTCCTGCGGCCCGAAAGAGTCAAAGCCAAAATGTTCCGATTTTTTATCCCTTCGGAATATAAAATGAGAAAGTTGACCCTTTTCCGAACTCAGATTTTACCTGAATGTTTCCTCCAAGCAATTGTACAAGGTTTTTAGAGATTGCCAGTCCAAGGCCTGTTCCTCCACTGTTTATTTTATCACCTTGATCAGCCTGCATAAACCGCTCGAAAATGGCAGCCTGCTGATCTAATGGAATTCCAATCCCTGTATCCGTTATATCGAAATGAAGTAGGTCTGACTCCAGTTTCACATCCACCAAAATCGAGCCGGAAGAGGCGAATTTAATCGCATTGCCAATGAGATTATCAATTACTTGCCGAAGCCGTGTCTCGTCTGTCTGTATCGATACTTCGCGGTTTACCTCATTGTTTATTTTGAATAGAATGTCTTTGTCATTTCTGGTGCTTAGCAATTCCATATAATGGTGGCCGATTTCCTCCATGAATTTGCTTAGCTTCACTGGTCTTTTCCTGATTGAAAGCAAATTGGCTTCAATTTTAGAGATATCCATGATATTATGAATCACATTCAGCAGCATGTCGCCGTTTTTCCGGATTTGCTTCAAATAAACCAATTTATCTTTTTCACTCAGAGTGTCAGATTCAAGTAATTCCGAAAAACCAAGGATAGAATTCATGGGAGTCCGGATTTCGTGAGACATATTTGCCAGAAATGCCGATTTCAGGCGGTCTGATTCCATAGCTTTTCTATGTTCCTCAAGAAGTTTTTTCTCAGTTTCTTCGCGTAGCGTGATCATTTCGTTGGCTGCTATGCCGGCTCTCCTGAATTCATCAAAATTCAGTTCGGAAATATTCAGTTGATTGAAGTTGTTCTTCGAAGAATAGAAAAAATTGAAAAATCGCTCAAAATCAGATTTGTACCGTTTGTTGAACCTGGAAATGATCATACCTTCGAAAAACAAGAGTAGAATCAGAATCAGTAAAATGGTCAGAATGCTGCTTTTCTGATCTTCCCAAAGTTTATTTTTCTGATCTTTTATGCTTTGATTAATTTCATCAAGATAGAAACCAGCTCCAATCAACCAGTTGTATTCTTTGAAAAGCTGCACGTAAGAACATTTTTCTGAAGGAATGGAGTCGTTCATTTTGTTCCACTGGTAATAAAAAAATCCTCCGTTTGGATTCGTCTTTAGTACTTCAAGTTCCTGCATAAAAACTTTGTGGCGAATATTTTCCGTATTTTTGATCAAATTCAAATCTCCCATGTAAACAGCACCATCCATAACGATTGGTGAACCATCCATGCAGTTCATAAACACGTAGCCTCCGTATTTGAACCTTACGGTGCTTATTTTCCGTGCAATTTCGTTCCTGAATTTCGGGAAATAATCTTCAACGTATTGTTTTGATCCAAAATACCAATTGAAATGACCGAATTTTTTTACAAAAGATGTTTTTTTACTGGGAGATGATTCTGAAACCAAATCAGAATTAATGATGAAACTTAGAAACCCTTCGTCTTTTGACTTTAATAAGTTGATCTCATCCAGAACTACCGGAGACCCGTTGGCATCTTTAAAATGCAACATATTCTTCCCTGTAAATTCCGGTCTTCTTGGATAGTAAACTCCTGTTCCATTGAGGTTTGAGATAAATACTTCCTCGTATTCCATATCGAATCTCAGTGATGAAATGCTGGCTATAATCAGTGCTTTGATCTCATCGTCCGATTTTATTCCGGCATATTTCTGATAGATAGTTTCTGCAGTTAGAAAGGCCTGAGTGACATTATTCCTGACTTCTTCGTTAATATTCTGTTTGAATATTTCGTTTTGAATACGGATGTATTCCAACTCGTTTTTAACAATATCCTGAATGTATATTTTCTGATTTTCAAGGTATTCGTTGCTTTTTTGTTTGCTTATTTTATTGTAATGAAGGGTTTGCTGAATAATCAGAACACTTCCAATCAACAAAGTCGTTGCCACAGTGATCACGATCAAAGTTCTGCTGAGATAATCAGAAATGTTTGAAGGAATGACTATTTTACTTATTAATATCTTAAGCATTCATCAAGTTTTAATAGGGCAATTATATTGATATATAAATCGTAAATATAGCACTTATGATATTCGGCCAATCAATTCAGCAAGATCTATGATAATTAATTAACAAACATTTAGTTCAGGGATAACCAGTTGTTTTTATGAGAATCAAAAGTGATCAGTGTGGCTGATTCGCTGTTAAAATCTGTTAAACAATTTTAATGAATTGCAAACAGTAAAACACTTTTAAAAGCTTTTCGTTATCTTTATTAATCAATAACAAAATCACACAATTTTATAACGAATAAAAGTAAAGCGATGAAAAATTTCAGAAAAGGATTATTTACAATGTTGGTGGCATTGGTAGGTGGTTTCGTGGCGCTTTGGACCTACACGCATTTTTTTGAAACACCAAAAATTATAACTGTGCAACAGGGGCAATCCATGCGGTATGCCAATTTACCTTCAGGGGATTCCAATGATTTGCCTGATCTCACATTTGCGGCTGAAAATTCAGTACATGCTGTTGTTCATATCATGGTAACTCAAAAGGGAAAGTATTATTCTCAAAATCCAATGTTCGAATGGTTTTTTGGAGACCGTGGAAACAGTCAGCAAGAAATGCCGATGCGGCAGGGCTTTGGGTCTGGAGTGATTATTTCTGCAGACGGAACAATTGTTACCAATAATCATGTGATTGATGAGGCTGATGTTATCAAAGTTATTCTGAATGACAAACGCGAATTCGATGCGAAGTTGGTTGGAACTGACCCTCAAACCGATATTGCTGTTCTGAAAATCAATGTAAAAGACCTGCCATTTCTTCGTTTTGGAAATTCTGATGACTTGAAACTGGGGCAATGGGTATTGGCTGTCGGGAATCCATTTAATTTGACTTCTACCGTTACTGCAGGAATAATTAGTGCAAAAGGAAGAAATATTGGTATTAATCAGAGCCTTGCAGGAATTGAGGCATTTATTCAGACTGATGCTGCTGTAAATCCGGGAAACAGTGGTGGTGCTTTGGTAAATACCCGGGGTGAATTGATAGGAATCAATACCGCCATAGCTTCTCAGACTGGTTCATACAGTGGGTATTCATTTGCTATTCCATCTGGGATCGTAAAAAAAGTAGTTGGAGACATTCTGGAATACGGCGATGTACAAAGAGCTCTTCTTGGTGTTGAAATCCGGGACGTGAACGATGAAGTTGCAAAGAAATTTAATCTGGATAAAATAGAAGGTGTATTTGTCGGGAAGGTTCAACAGGATGGAGCCTCTGATTTGGCAGGCCTGAAAGACAATGATGTCATTATCAGTGTTGATGGCATCGTTGTAAATTCAACGGCAGAACTTCAGGAACAGGTTAATAAACACCGACCTGGAGATAAAGTCGAGTTGATTATAAAAAGGGATAATAAAAAGAAACCATTTAACGTAACGCTTCGTAACAAACACGGAGATACGGAAATTGTGAAAGGTGAAACTCCCGGTGATATTTTTGGTGCCAAATTTGTTGCGGTTTCCGACCGCGATAAAGAAGAGTTAGGGATTCATTATGGAGTAAAAATTACTGAACTTGGAAGTGGTAAATTCAAAGATGCCGGTATTAAAAAAGGATTTATTATTACACAGGTGAACAAAAATGCAGTTTCTGAAGTTGACGAGTTAAGTCGGATTATTAAAAAATCAAAGGGTGGAATATTAGTCGAAGGAATTTATCCAGGTGGAGAAATCGCGTACTATGTTTTTGGGATTGATGCCAGATGAAATATACGAACTGGCTATTAATTTTAAAACAATTAAAAGTATTAAAAAATCCATTTGAATTATTGACCTCAAAAGCCTATATTTGCACGCTATTTTTTTGAAGGGTATATGAGACAATTAAAGATTACAAAATCGATTACCAATCGTGAAAGCGCTTCACTTGACAAGTATCTGCAAGAGATTGGAAAGGAAGAACTTATTACAGTTGAAGAAGAAGTGGAGTTGGCGCAACGGATTAAAAAAGGTGATCAGGCCGCTTTAGAGAAATTAACCAGAGCTAATCTTCGTTTCGTAGTTTCTGTAGCTAAACAGTACCAAAATCAGGGATTAAGTTTACCCGACCTTATTAATGAAGGTAATCTTGGTCTGATTAAAGCTGCTGAAAAGTTTGACGAAACCAGAGGTTTTAAGTTTATTTCCTATGCTGTATGGTGGATTCGTCAATCTATTCTGCAAGCGTTAGCCGAGCAATCCCGAATTGTTCGTCTGCCTTTGAATCAGGTTGGATCGTTGAATAAAATCAACAAAGCATTCTCGAAGTTTGAACAGGAGCATGAACGCAAGCCATCGCCTGACGAACTTGCTGAATCCTTGGATTTACCTGCTGATAAAGTAGCTGATACGCTTCGTGTTTCCGGCCGTCACATTTCGGTTGATGCACCTTTTGTTGAAGGAGAAGATAATAGTTTGCTTGACGTTCTAATCAATAACGACTCACCAAATGCCGACCGCGCTCTAATGATGGAATCATTGGCCAAGGAAATTGAACGAGCATTGGCCACTTTGACTGAACGCGAAAGTGATATTATCCGGATGTTCTTCGGAATTGGATGTCAGGAAATGACACTCGAAGAAATCGGAGAACGATTTGGTCTGACACGTGAACGTGTTCGTCAGATTAAAGAAAAAGCTATCCGACGCTTGAGACACACTTCAAGAAGTAAATTACTGAAAACATACTTGGGATAACGCCCATA
>CAILJH010000263.1 GCA_903834475.1 uncultured Prolixibacteraceae bacterium
ACCCAATTGTTAATCTGAAATGCCTGTTTTTCTGTCAGACATGGATGACCCGGAATAACCAGGAGTTCTAAACTGTTCAGATTTTTTTCGTTAGCCACGATAAAATCGTCGTGCAGTTCAAGGAGCATATTAACCACGCCATGATCGGCCTCATTATTCAGGGTCAGCCACATACCCAGTTTTGATACCGGTACGCCGCCCAAACCATATTTTTCGATTCTTTCAACATATTGGTATGCCTCTCCAATGTTACGGTAAGTATCCATATCCATTTCGCCCGAAGGGTGTAACTGGTCGCCAAAATTGCAGGATGCGCCATTCGAAATCATCGCTGCAGCTTCATATTTCAAGGCGTCGGGATATTTAAACCCGCCAAATTCACCCCAGGCTTCATGAAATTTGCCACTCATAGCCACAACCGGAGTGCCCTGTCCCAAATGATATTTAGCCTCCAAAGGCAATTTATCATAGCCACCCCAGGTTGAAGGAAGATCTTCAAGTTCCTGTTGAGTATTCAGGTCGAATAACCTCTCTTTAAAACTTGCGGCCTCGCGCACATGTGGAGTCGCATTAAAATAAGCGGTCGCTTTTGGATGGTGTTTCGCTACCAGATCCCGAAGTTCTTTCTGGTGTTTTTTAATGGACAGCGCGGTACTGCGAATCACCGCTTGCTTGTCGTTCAAGTCAACCCCTTCCTTGGTCATGCGTTTTACGCACGATTCACAATAGCAACCCATGTCGGCAACATGATAAATGTCGAACCAAAAGCCGTCGATGGCCGGGTATTTTTTACAGATTTCTTCAACATTTTTCAGGACAAACTCGTTGTATGCTCCGCCTGAAGCCATGCACATCCATTTCCAGGAATACGTCGGTTTCTGGGCATCGGGTGCAGCGTTGAAATCCCAGATTGAAACCAGAAAGGAGCCATCTTTTTTTCTGGCGCACCATTCGGGATGTTCTTCTGCATCACGGGCACTCCAACCAACTGTGTAATAGATCGGGCAAGCTATGCCAATCTCATGGCAGGCTTCGATTTCTGCTCCCAGCAAATCGAATTTCAGGTTGGGATTTGTCTTCCCTAATTGGGTTGGATAGTAACTCCAGCTGTGGTGACATTTGGCAAAAATGTTAATCTGGTTGACATGACCCAGTCTAAGTGCTTCCTGAAACTGCTTTTTGCTAAACTTCTCACCTACACCCTGAATAAGACCTGAAGTGTGAAAATCGAGGTGAACCTGACGCGAGGGAAGTGGTTCATCGATCGAACGCTGCCATTGGGCAAAAGAGGTGGAAAAACTGAAGAGAAAGGCCAGAAACAGGTGAAATTTATTCCGATTCATAATTTTATGGTTGAGAGTTTTGCTTAATATGGTTTTCTAAATTAATATAAGGCTCACCCAAGCAAAGCAAGCACTGTCATTTTAATTTTACCACCACTGTTTTCCCTGCCGGAACACCTACTTTCGGCCACTTTAGAAAGGCATTCAATCCCAATGGTTTTTGCTCCTGATCTTTCGACTCGGCAAGTAATTTCACTTTTGCATCATAAATGGTTGTATTGGTTAACGAAAGTGAAACTTTCCCATTTGCTGATTTCGTGATTGAAGCTTTAATGTGATCCATACAAAAAACCTGTTTGCTGTCAAGATTCACATAAACTCCTGGCAATTCAACGGCTGTCAGCAACATTGATGTTTCGGCCCAGCATGAACCTGCAGAAGTATTTCCGATACCTTCGAGCCAGTCGTTCAGGTTACATCTTTCATAAATCCAGCCCTCGTGAAAGCCCCGTTGTGGATGTTCTTTCCATGACATAAACTGCGGAATCGTGTGCGCAATATCGCGTAATAAATTAATATAGAACACATTATTTGTTGCCCTGTATAGTTTCAGGAGAGCCAGTCCCGAATGGGTACAGATGCCGCCGGGTGCTGTCTTGTTCTGAGTATTGGCGTATACTCCGCCGGTTGAACGGATGTCGAGTTTTCCATGAGCCGTATTTGGGGGAAATTTAAAGTCGAAGGCAACAATCCAGGAGGCAAACTGCCGACCCATCTCTTCGGAGCGGGTCAGCCATTTTTTGTCCAGCGTAGCTTCGTACAATTCAACCATTCCTTCGAGTAAACCATAAGCCGATTCGCTATCGAAACTTTGCATGGCATCGCCAGGGCCACCGCACGAAAGCCCCTTGGATATGAAATTTTGGTAATAGTAATCGCCAATCGTTTCGGCTGTTTTCAGGTATCTCGCATCGCCCGTTTGTTTATAGGCCGCACACAATGATGCGGGGAAAATGCCCGCACTGGTTGTGTTGCCAATTACCAACTCACCGGTTTGTTCATTGACGAATTGCCCCAACTGACCATATTTTTCCCATGTTTTAACCTGTGCTTCCACCGCTTTCAAATTGCCCTCTTTCCAAAGCGCTTTGACAGGAATGTTCATTTTCTGCATCAGGTCGAACTGTTTGAAAATATAATAAGTTGCATCTGCATTTTTACGCACCAGATGAAGGTCCTTTCCAAGGGGTTTGTTGGGGAAATCACCCTGCGGTTTCTCCTTGTACAATGTTCCATAGTAATAACCTGATGGTGAAATACCTTTGGCATATAACCAATCAAAATTTTTCAGCACTCTCTCCTTCGTTTGCGGTGTTCCTTCAGCCAGCAGAGGTAATGTGGAGATCATACCACCTGTCCAGCCTATTTGCCAATCCTGAAAGTAGTCATTACTCACACCACCAGCATAATAACCTGATGCTTCGCGCCAGTTTTCAGCATTAAATTTCTTTTCCTGAATTTGA
>CAILJH010000264.1 GCA_903834475.1 uncultured Prolixibacteraceae bacterium
CCTTTGCCAAAATCTCTGATTTCAACCTTCCAGCCTTCATTCTCCTCAAAAACGATCTCCAACCGGTCGGTCCTGCTGTGTTTTACTGCATTGGTTATGGCTTCCTGTATGATACGAAAAAGATGAAAAGCTTGAGTCGATTTTAATTCAATATCCTGATTAATATTTTCAAGTACAATCATTTCAATTGAACTGTGACTTTTCCCCAATTGGTTGATAAACAATTTAATCCGGTCGCTGATGGCGGTTAATTTTAAATTTTCCCGGTTCAGAGCCCAGATGGTATCGCCTAATTGAGAAACGATTGACTGAGAATTCTTGTTTAATTCCTGCAAGGCAGATTTGTGTTGTTCATCAAAGTCTACGATATTAAATAAATCAAGATTTGAAGCAATGGATGCAGCATATGCACCGAGGTTATCATGCAGGTCAGCCGCTATTCGTTTGCGTTCATTCTCTTCAGCATCGGCAACAGCCAGCAACGATAATCCCTTTTCTTTTTCAATTGCATCGGCAACTTTCATCTTTTGTTTTTTGTGGTAATTTCTGAACAAGAACCAGGCAGCAGCGGCAAGCACCAGGCATAGCCACAAAGCAAGTAACATTTGGTTGTTCTTTTGTACAATAGTTACCTTTTGATGCATGATTGTATTTTCTTTTTGCTCCACATCGTATTTGGTCTGGACTTCGGCAATTGCTTTCTCTGATCGGGCTGTATAGAACGAATCTTTTGCCTGAATAATCTGTTCCAGCATCTTCTGATAAGAATTCTGATCGCCTTTCAGTTTGTAACAGCGGGCCAACGCTTCATAATAAAGTAGTTTTTGCCCGATATCATTCACAAAAACCCGCGCAGTGTCGGTTCTTTGATAAAGATTTCCGCTCACCAGTTGTTTCTTGCAAAAGTCTATCGCTTTATCAACTTCGTTTGCTTCAGTGTATAGTTTTATTAGCGATAAGTTGTCGTCGGTCCACATTTCACCGTCATTCAATAACTTACGTACAGCAATCATTTCAATCAGCGCATTGGCGGCTTTGTCGACATTTTTTGCTTTTAGGAAAATATCCGATTGCCTTTGTAAAGCGAGAGCCAGATTCATCAAATTACTTCCCTTTCGGAAAAGAGCCACTCCTTTTTCACTGTAAAAAACAGCGGAATCCAAATGGTTTTGTAATCGCCATGCCTCCGACATGTTCACATAAATCGATGCCCTTACTGCATCAAAACGTTTGTATGTTTTTACATATGACAACGCTTTTCTGCACCATTCCAAACTTTTTTTCGGTTCCCCCCTTTGCAGTGAAATAGAACCTATCGAGTTCGTATTTGAACCGATCGCCAGCGTGTCGTGATATTTTTCACCATCGCTTATCAGTTGGTAAAACATCGCCAACGCTTCAGGATACTTCGATTTGCTTGCTAAAAACAGAGCCTTTTGCCGTCCTGCTTTAAAATAAATGTCACGTGTGGCATCTTTATCAACTGATGATTTCAGTAAAACCGGTGCAACCGCTGCCATGGCGCTGTCCATCCATCCCCAGCGGTAATAATTGTTGGCTACCACAATGGCTGCAAGGTTCATGTTCCGTTCATCACCCGATTTGTATGCAAGTTGCTTTACCTGAATGGTGTATCGGTCAAAGGTATCGCGGTTCAGACTTTGGAATTCGTCGCACAAAGCGAGAATAGCTTTCAGCTTTTCCTGTTCGGTTCCTGCATGATAGATCAATCGTTTCAGGCTGTCAATATGCCCGGTTTGGGAGCTGGCAGACCAGAAAAAACTGGTAAGAAAAAATATAGCAACAACAAAACGGTACATAGTAAAAATATTTGTTGTACAATGATATGGAAATAAGCGAGGTAGAGCAAATAATTAGACTGTTAGATTATGTCAGTAACCTAACAGTCTGTCTCGTTACCTTTTCATACAGTTGCCATCCAGAAAATCCTGAAGTGTTGGATTATAACCATTACTGTTAATATATAAATTACCAAAAAAGCCACTTCCAGTTAATAACTTATTCAGGCCACAGAAATCTTTCAGTGTTGCATTTTCAGTGATCCTTAAACTATTGGCCCCGATAACATTGATTAAGCCGTCCAGATTGGCTAACTTAATATTATTACCAATCGCAATCTCGCCTGTTAACGTTATAATTTTCTCGAGGCCTTCCAAACTTATCAATTCAGGATTTTGATAAAAATAGATTCGGTTCAGCGTGGCCAGTGAGCTTAATGCCTTCATGTTGTTCAAAGACAGGTTGTTATAAATTATCAATTGATCTCCAACAAAAGTCAGATTTTGTAATCCGCCAAGATCCTTTAAGGCTGTGCCGCCGATCGAAAAAATACCTGTTACTGTGGTTAGGTTTTTAAAACCTGAAATATCAACCAGCTTGTTTCCTGCTATTGCCATGTCGTGAACAGAAGTTAACTGCTGGAAACCTTGAATTGTAGTCAGTGCCCCGGTCAAACCAGATCCCGCTGCGGCACTTAGATCAAACCCGGAGGAGGCAACAGTAGCTAATTTGTTGAAACCATTGATTGTTTTAAGTTTTACATCGGCTCCGGCAATATCGGCATTACTTATCACAAATAAACCGGGCGAAACTGAAACCAGATTATTAAACCCATCCAAATTTGTGACAGCCGCTAAATTATGAAGTTGAAAGTGTGTACAGGTTTTCAATTGAGGGAGGTCTATCGCGGTTAGTGCCTGTGCGCCACTAACCCCGCCATCAATATATACCCAATTTGATTCTTCAAGGGCCTCCATATTGAAGGATGAAAGTTTAGGAATATTTGTCACTACGACAGAAGGGGACACCTTCAATTTCGGCATACTGATCTGATTGATTTCAATATTATTTTCCATCACAACACTTCTTGCACTTTCAAGTAAAGGTGTATTGATTTGCACAATCAAATCGTTTTTACTGACCGTAAAGTCTCCAACAGTTTTTAATTTATTGGCAACTGCACTGATATCGGTAAGCATAGGATTATTGGTAATATTCACCCAATCGCCAACGTCTGATGGAATGTTAATGCCTGCAAGGCTGGTAATCTTTGCACAGCCGGTCACCCTCATTCTGCCTGAAGCAACAATTTTACTTAACCCGCTGACTGAGATGAGTTCATCATTGTCATTAATATCTAATCCCCAAGGACCAAGTGTTCCGGTGGCGTTCGAAAAGGTGTTGAGATTTTCGAGCGCAGTTGCAACAATCTCAATGTGATCACATTTGTCAACCGATTTCAATTTTGGGATGGAGAGGGTTTTCAGCAATGGATGGTTATAAATTGAAATATAGTTACCGCCAACTGTGGCAATGCTTTCTATTGAAGGCAAGGTAAGCCCTACCAGCGAAAGGTTGCCATTCATACGAAGCCCTGAGTCCATATTTTTATTCGTTAACTTTGGAAAATTAGCTAAGGTCAGTTGGTTATTGTAGTACAAACCCAGGAAACTCATCTCTTCCAGTTCGGCCAAACCACCGAGGCTTGTCAGAGCAGTCTGGCTCACAGACAGACCACCAACCTTCTTTAATGCAATAATGCCACCCAGGTCTGTTATTTCACCACCCTGAACTGTAAGCATTCCGGTTACTTCAGTGTAAGCAGAATCAATAAATGCCTTTAACGTGGCGGCCGTGTAAATGGTATAATCGCCCTTGAATACTTTACCTTTATTAGCAGTGGCAGGATCATCACATATTACCACCGGATCGGGTATCATGTAAGCAACCGAAGGATTTATATTGTATTTCAGGTCTTTACTTCTTTTTCCGGTTTGTGTATCATATACAGTTAATACCACATTGTCAACGTTTTGCGGTAGTGCTTTATAGAAAAAATATTGCACGGTAAAACGACCTTCCGTCCCGAATATTGGTGAAGTTGTGCTTTTGACAATGGTATTGCCGGCACGCATACTTAAAAATGCGTATCCGCTCTTTACCGGCTTATTGTCGCAATTAACGGCTTTCCCATTTACATTAACTACTGTTTCGCCTGTTCCGCCACCGCTTGATGGAGGAAAAATTATTTCAAGTGTGGTGGGAGGATTGGTGATTTTAAAATCTTTTGTAACACTTTCCTGATCAGTAGCAAAAGTTGTCGGTAATGGCTGCACCTCATCGGTCGTAGGTGTAAAATTATCATTGGTTGGATAATCAGGACCACCAGGTTGAACAGGTTGGATGGTAACTTCCATTTCATCTGACACCTGCGGAATTGGGAAAGTCGAACTTCCTGTGCCTCCTGCAGGGCCACTGATATTTCTGGTAAGTGGAGGCAATGTGGTGGTATAGAGTGTATTTTTGGTTTTTTTATCTCGAACCTGCATAATAAAATCAGGCGGATTATTCAATACATGATCAACATCTTCAGGCGGCATGCTTGAAATAATAGGAACGATCCATCGCCAAATGATAGGAATAACCATGTAGGTTGACCAGTGATCCCAGTTAATGGTAGTGAAATGACTTACCTTTCCGGTATATACACCGTTTTGGTATGTTCCAACACCAATCTGTTTCCAAATACCCAATGTTTCATCAAAAGTCCACATGTCAATGGTCGTTGTAGCAAACTGCTGCAGGCTTTGGGGTACGGGTGAACTAACTGTTACCTGCATTCCCGTTTTGATCTTCAATTTATTGCCACCATCATCCAAAAGATCAAAGTTGCACATTCCATACGAAACTAATCCGCCCCGTTTGTTATCTGAATTATCAGCGGCAAGGTCTCCAGGCATTCGTGCCAGAAAATCAGGACTTGTAGGATTTATGTATGCAGCCACCACATTGACTTGTCCGCTATAACCATCCAATGCGTTCGCAGGTAATTCAACTTTTATTCCTCCTGAAGTCTGAACACTGCCTCCGGAAGTTGCATTAATTGTTCCGATACTTTTTTGAGCCAACAGTTTAATTAACGGTGGTTTTGACATACCATCTTTTACCGGCCTGAAAATTCGTGAGCCTTTGAAGTAACCTGTTTTAGTGGCTGTTATGTATGCCCTTGCCTGATCGAGCATAACATCAGTCAGTATGAATATACCATTGATGTCTGTTGATGTCGTTGCTCCTCCGCCCGAAATTGTTACGTTGCTGATGGCTTCATCCTTTTCGTCAACGATCCGGCCAAACACGGAAGTGCTGATTTTAACTCCTTCTACAGGAAGTGCAGGTATTGGATCGGAAGCAGGACCATTGCCCAAATCGTCATTTCGATGACAGCCAGTAATGATGAGGCCAAGACAAACAATGCAGTAGAGAAATAACTTTTTCATAGGGATAAACTTTAGGATTACGAAATTGAATTCGTCAAAACTAAACTATCCCAGACTTGCTGTAAATACTCAATTTGTAGTAGGCTGCAATAAATAATCAGATCAGACTATTTGCTCAAGAAGGAAATATTAGAAGAGTATCAACTGATTAAACCAGCAAAGAATATAACTAAATGGCTATTTTTTCTGATTCCGGAGTTTGCTTTTTTTAATTCCGTAAGTAAAGTAAATAAGAAATCCAATGGCCATCCAGACAATCAGCCGTATCCAGGTATCAATTGGAAGTGAAACCATCAAATAAATACATATAGCAGCGCCTAAAATTGGGACAAGCGGGACAAATGGTGTTTTAAATGACCGCTCAATATCAGGCCTTTTAACCCGCATAAAGATAATTCCAATGCAAACAATGGCAAAGGCAAGTAGAGTCCCAATCGAAACCAGTTCTCCGAGTATATTGATCGGAAGTATTCCTGCAACGATCATTGCAACAAATCCCGTCAATATAGTACTAACATAAGGCGTTTTAAAGCGGGGATGGATTTTTGAGAAAACCGGAGGTAACAATCCATCTTTCGCCATAGAAAAAAAGATTCGTGGCTGACCCATCAGCATGACCAGAATTACCGAAGTTAAACCAGCAATGGCAGCAATTTTGATGATTGGCCTCAACCAGAATAGTCCACTGCCCATGGCATTCACGCCAACGGCGATTGGATCAGCTACGTTTAGAAAAGTATAGCTTACAATTCCTGTTAAAACAATAGCCACCAGGATATACAATAAAGTTGAAATTCCGAGCGAACCTAAAATGCCGATGGGCATGTCACGCTGAGGATTTTTAGATTCCTGAGCTGCAGTAGAAACTGCGTCAAACCCAATGTAAGCAAAGAAAATCACAGCGGCTCCTCGTAAAATTCCACTCCAGCCATAATGACCCCAAACACCTGTGTTTTCAGGAATAAACGGATGCCAGTTGGCTTTATTCACAAACATAAATCCGATGCCAATAAAGAGCAGAATCACAAAAACCTTGATGACAACCATTACATTATTGAACTTGGCTGACTCGCGAATACCAATGAGCAACAGCATAGTGATTGTTGCCACGATGAACATGGCCGGCAAATTTAAAATTCCGGTCAGATGCGGAAGACTGTCAATAACAATTCCTGAGTCGGCCAGACTTTTAGTCAATTCAGGAGTTGCCAGTTTATATCCAATTTGTGGTACTTCTACAAGCACTGATCCGAGAGCGGCTGTAAATTGTGCAGGAATAACCAGCCCGAAATCTTTCAGAAAACTGACTACATAGCCAGACCAGCCAACGGCCACAGTTGATGCGGCAAACAAGTATTCGAGGATTAAATCCCATCCAATGATCCAGGCGATAAACTCACCCATGGTTGCATAAGCATAGGTGTAGGCACTTCCTGAAATTGGTATCATGGAGGCAAACTCGGCATAGCATAAACCTGCAAATAAGCAGGCCAAACCGGATATCATAAAGGAAATCACAATAGCCGGACCTGCATATTGTGCAGCTGCCTGGCCGGTTAAAACAAAAATACCTGCTCCAATAACCGCTCCGATCCCCAAAGTGGTTAAATTAAAAGCACTTAAGGATCTTCTTAGTCCCTGGTCGGATTTAGATTCGTCCAGCAATTGGGATATTGGTTTAGTAATAAACAATTTTGACATATTTGTTTTTTTTGAACAATCAAAAATAGCTTTTTTGTTGAATAATAAAGAATTTTAGGAGAATTGGAAAGCAAATCAGTTTTTAACTTTAACAAACAACGATTTTGTGGCAGCGTAAAAAAAAGGTATCAGAGTTGTGATCATAAGTCCCATGAACACGATTCCGAAATGATCCTTCATCCATGGAATTTCTCCTAAAAAATAACCGGACAAGGCGAAAAACGAAACCCAGATGGCTGATCCAATTAGGGTATAAGTTGAAAAGACTGAAAAATCAAAATTGACTGTTCCTGCCAAGAATGGAATATAAGTTCGAATTACCGGGAAAAACCTTCCCAAAATGATAGATTTCTTTCCATGTTTCTGATAGAAATTATGGGTCTTAATTATAGATTTGACCAGATACCTTTGTACCAGTTTATTCTTGCTGTGTTCAATTTTAAATCCAATTTGTTTGCCAACACTATAGTTGAAATGATTACCGAGTACTGCTGCCAGGATTAATAAAGGCATCAAGATCAGGATGCTCATTTCTGTTGATGCGGTAATAACTCCGGCAGAAAAAATTAATCCATCACCAGGCAGAAATGGAAATACTATAAAACCAGTTTCCAGAAAAATGATAAAGAAAAGCAAGAGATAGGCTTCGAAAATATTATTCGATACCACTGCATTGAGGGCAATATTACTATCAAAAAAGATATTTTGAATTTCGTTCATCATGGTTTTCGGGATAAAGCATATTCAAATTTTACTCAATTAGCCGCAAAAGCAGAATTTGTAATTCATACAAGTTAAACAATCTAACAATTGGAATCACTATTTAAATTGAATTTTTGGAAATTATTTCATTTGCATGGTTTATCCATCATTAATTATAATATTTATAACTGATAGAATTTCATCATTTTATGAAAAAAACGACTGGCGACTTAACTGCAAAATTTTAGCAGAAATTTAAATTTAGGAAGGATGATCGAGAATGTAAATACCTAACGATATTTCACTAAAGACTTTTCTTAAAGACCAGGGTTTTCAGAGCTGCGTAAAAAAAAGGAATCAAGGTTACAATGATCAATCCAAGAAAGATGAGTTCGAAATTATCCTTAATCCAGGGGAGTTCGCCCAGGAAGTAGCCTGAAACTGTGAAGAATGGAACCCACAATGCAGATCCGATGATGGTATATTTGGAGAAAATTTTAAAATCGAAATCAACTGTTCCGGCAAAAAATGGAATATAGGTACGGATAACGGGAAAAAATCTTCCGATAATAATTGACTTTTTACCATGCTTTTGGTAAAACAATCGTGTTTTGATAACCGATTTGACCAGATATTTCTGCACCAATTTATTCTTGCTGTGCTCAATCCGATGTTCTATTCTTCTGCCAATCTGATAATTAAAATGATTCCCAAGAATAGCTGCCAGGATGAGAATTGGTACCAGTAAAATGATACTCATATCTGAAGATGCGGCGATAACACCAGCAGAAAAAAGCAATCCGTCGCCTGGAAGGAAAGGAAAAACGATCAATCCGGTTTCCAGAAATATAATCAGAAAAAGAAAAAGATAGGCTTCCCATACGTTTTCATCAACAATAGCGTAAAGGGCTTCGTTGGTATGAAAAAGGATATGGTAAATCGTGTCCATCATGACTGTAAAGATTGTTCTTTTTCAGAAACAATCAACCAGTAAATCACAAACTTTTGCCAGAAATATGCTGTCTTCCGAATTAAATGGGGCAGGAGAGTGGCTGTCGATATCCAACTCGGCCAAAAATCTACCATTCTTCATAACCGGAACTACTATTTCAGACTGAATGTCCAGTCCGCATGAAATGTAATTTTCAACCTGGGTGACATCCTGAACAACCATTGTTTTTCCCATTTCGGCAACTTGCCCGCAAATTCCTTTTCCCAGTGAAATATGGATGTGTGGTGTAGGCTTTCCGACAAATGGACCGAGAACAAGTTCGTTTTTATCCTGATCCAGAATGTAGAAACCTACCCAATCGTAGTGATAAACCTCTTTTTTCAGGAGTTCACAAATCTGAAATAACAGATTTACCGGATTGGTTTCTACCAATTCAGTAATCTTCAGGAGTACTTCATCGAAATTTGGCGTTGTCATTTGATGACCATTTGATCTTCGTGAGTAATCTTTTCACAGTATTTGCATTTCAGGTCCAACGGATTCTTGGATATGACGCTGAAATTGGTAGTCATTTCTTCATTATTCGTAATGCATTTCGGATTAAAACATTTCACAATACCTATGATTACGTCCGGAACAACAACCACCCGTTTTTCAACCACCTCGTAATCGCGAATGATATTTAATTTGGCATTTCGTGCAATCAGGGATATTTTATTGATTTCGTCATCTTCGAAAAATACATCCGAAAGCTTGATAATTGCCTTACTACCAAGTTTTTCGCTTTCGAAATTGGCCCCAAATGTAATTTGCGATTTCACATTTTGAAGTCCCAAAATTGAAATTACCTTGAACAGATTTTCCGAAGGAATATGATCGATTACAGTGCCGTTATTGATTGCACTGACTTTAAGTTTGAGTTTCTTTTTAAAACTATCGGGCATGGCTTGATTTATTTAAGGTTGAGAATGTGAGAAATAATCGCCTGACGCACAAAAACACCATTCCGGGCCTGTTCAAAATAATAGGCTTTTTGGTTGGCATCCACATCGGTATGTATTTCGTTGATGCGTGGCAGCGGATGAAGAATGCGCACATTTGGCTTGGTATTATCCAGCATGTTGTTCCGGAGAATGTAAACGTTTTTTACTTTTTCGTATTCAATCGGATCCATAAAACGTTCTTTCTGAACACGCGTCATATAAATAATATCGGCATGATTAATATTGTCATTGATTTCGGTGTGCTCGAAGTAGCGGATTCCTTTTTCCTTCAGGAAAAGTTTGTATTCCTCGGGCATGGCAAGTTCTTCGGGAGCAATGAAGTTGAAGATCGGATTCTCGAACTCTGATAAAGCCATCAGCAGCGAATGCACGGTGCGGCCGTATTTCAGGTCGCCGATCATGAAAATGTTGATGTTGTCGAGCGTTCCCTGTGTTTTCAGGATCGAATACATGTCGAGCAAAGTTTGCGTTGGATGCTGGTTTGCCCCGTCACCTGCATTAATTACGGGCACATCGGCCACTTCTGCTGCATATCGGGCACTTCCTTCCAACGGATGGCGCATGACGATCAGATCGACGTAATTGCTCACCATTCGGATGGTATCGTGCAATGTTTCGCCTTTGGAGACACTGGACGATCCGGCATCGGAAAATCCGATAATCCGGCCACCCAGGCGGTTGATGGCTGTCTCGAAACTCAGGCGTGTCCGGGTTGAAGGCTCAAAAAACAAAGAAGCGGCTACTTTTCCTTCAAGCAGCCTCTGGTTTGGATTTTTCTCAAAATCACCTGCAAGTTCAAGTATCCGCAGATAATCTGCTTTCGAATAATCAGTAATTGAAATTAAATCTTTCTTCTTC
>CAILJH010000265.1 GCA_903834475.1 uncultured Prolixibacteraceae bacterium
ACCGCAAAGTTCGCTGAGATGGCGCAGAGAGCCACAGAGTTCTTATTCGGCGAGCTACTCTGCGAAACTCTGCGCAAACCTTTGCGGCTCTCTGCGGTTATTTTTGTGACATTTTCTGTTAACTTAACGACATTGCCCGGCTGGGACGAAACCCAGCATTCCTATCAATTTTCTACCCACATCAAATCCCTGACGGGATTGAGAAACTAAAATTAGACAGTCAATGAACCTTCAAACGAATAAAGATGAATCGATTACTTAATTTTCTCAGATTTCGCAGCTTATGCCTGAGTTTGGCAGTTTCATTTTTAGTGAGCAGTTGTGGTCAACAATCCAATAATCCCAACGAATATTCTGCCGATCTCATCATTTATGGCGGAACTTCAGCGGCTGTGACTGCAGCGGTTGAGGCGGTCCAATCCGGCAAAACGGTTTTGATTGTTTCTCCGGATACTCATCTGGGTGGACTCTCGTCCGGAGGTTTAGGTTATACCGATACCGGAAATAAATCGACCATTGGCGGACTTTCCCGCGAGTTTTACCACCGGGTATGGCAGCACTACAATGATTCGGCCGCCTGGAAATGGCAAAAGCATTCGGAATATGGAAACAAAGGACAGGGAACCGTGGCGATGGATGGCGAAAACCGAACCATGTGGATTTTTGAACCTCATGTGGCTGAGCAGGTTTTTGAGGATTTCATTGCAGAAAATAAAATTACGGTTTTCCGCGACGAATGGCTTGACCGATCCAATGGAGTGGTGATAGAAACTGGAAAAGTTATCAAAAGGAAAAATATTAGATCCATAAAAACACTTTCAGGAAAAACCTTCTTCGGAAAAATGTTTATCGATGCGACCTACGAAGGTGATTTGATGGCAGCCGCCGGAGTTTCCTTTCATGTTGGCCGTGAAGCCTGTTCGGTTTACAACGAAACCTGGAATGGCGTTCAGGCAGATGCCCGTCATCACGGCCATTTTTTCAAAGATCAGATCGATCCGTACAAAACACCCGGGAAACCTGAAAGTGGCTTGCTGTATGGCATTTCTCCCGAACCGATTGCGGCTAACTGCAGCGGTGACAATAAAATTCAGGCGTACTGTTTTCGGTTGTGCATGAGCAATCATCCGGAGAATCGGGTACCTTTCCCAAAACCCGAAAATTACAATCCGGCGAATTACGAATTGCTGGGTCGTGTTTTTGATGCCGGATGGAGCGAATGGTTTGGCAAGTTCGACCTGATCCCGAACCGAAAGACAGACACCAACAACCACGGACCTTTCAGCATGGATTTTATTGGAATGAACTACGATTATCCAGAAGCAACTTACGAACGACGGAAGGAAATTTTAAGGGAACACGAAGATTACCAGAAGGGCTTGTTGTATTTCGTGCAAAACGATCCTCGGGTTCCGAAGGAAATCCATAATGAAATGCAAAACTGGGGATTGGCAAAAGATGAATTTCAGGACAACGGAAACTGGTCGCGGCAGTTGTACATTCGCGAATCGCGCCGAATGCTGGGCGAATATGTGACTTCCGAAAATGATGTGCTGGCCAAACGCGAAGTGCCCGAACCGGTGGGAATGGGTTCATATGCCATGGATGCGCACAATGCCCAACGCTATGTAACTTCTGGAGGATATGTGCAGAACGAAGGTGATGTGGGCGTTACTCCACAGGCTCCGTATTCGATTTCGTACGGTTCAATTGTTCCAAAAAGCAGTGAATGCCAGAATCTGTTGGTGCCCGTTTGTCTTTCGTCGAGCCACATTGCTTATGGCTCAATCCGCATGGAACCGGTGTTTATGATTCTTGGCCAATCGGCGGCCATTGCGGCCTGCAAAGCCATTGATATTGACCACGCCGTTCAGGATATTCCATACAAAGTATTGAAAGAAGAATTACTGAAACGCGGACAAGTACTTTCGTTGCCAAAGCTCCGAAATTAACAATTTGACCAATTATAAAAAGAATCAATCTTGAGTTAAAACCTTCCCATTGCAGTTTCGTTTGGCAATTTTGACTTTGCCTTACACTTGGAAATTGAATCTTCCCGGAACCGTAATTTTGCTTAGGAATTCGCCTGCACCATCAGGAAACAGGCAAAACCATATCAAAATCAGGAAATTATCCGATACGCACTGAAGTCATGGTCAACGATCCCATCACTGCTTTATCATTGAAGAACGAAACGGCTTCGTTTTCCTCTTTCAGGGCCAACGTATAAAGCAGCGGCAAATAATGATCGGGACTTGGAACTGCCAGTTGTACCTCGCGACCTAAGGTCGTGTAATTAATCAATTCCTTTTGTTTTCCGGATTGGATCAGTTGTTTAAACTTTTCATTGGCCTGAATCGCCCAATCGAATCCGTATTCCGGTTCGTTCATTTTGTCCCATGCAACGAGTCGAAGATTGTGAACCAGATTTCCGCTTCCGATGATCAGCACACCTTTGTTCCGGAGTGAAGCCAGTTCCTTGGCCAGTTCGTAATGATACTGCGGAGCCTGACTGTAATCGAGACTCATTTCAATCACCGGTACATCGGCATTCGGATACATATTTTTAATGACACTCCAGGCGCCGTGATCCAATCCCCACTTTTCATCCAGACCGACCACTGTTTTGGTGATCGTCTGTTTGGTTTCATTGGCCAGCTCCGGACTTCCCGGTGCCGGATATTGAACATCGAACAACGCTTTAGGAAAACCACCAAAATCGTGAATGGTTTGTGGCCTGGGAACGGCAGTCACAAATGTGCCTTTCGTTTCCCAATGTGCCGAAACACACAGAATGGCTTTTGGACGCGGAATCGTTTTTCCGATGTTTCGCCAGCCTTCAACAAACTCGTTTTCTTCGATGGCATTCATCGGGCTTCCGTGTCCGACAAACAAAACCGGCATCCGTGGCGTACTTTCGCCGAAGGTCATTAACTGATTGATTTCGTTGGATTTCATAGCTTTCTTTTATCTGATTTCCTCAGTTCCGTCCTGATATCGGGCAAAGCGGCCCTTTTCACGCGGATGCACCTGATCGCGGCACGACCATGGCCAGCCACCAAATTCGGTACGCTGGTAATCGTTCATCGCCTGCTGAATCTCAGCATTGGTGTTCATCACAAATGGGCCGTATTGAACGACCGGTTCGTTAATGGGTTTCCCCTGAAGCAACAAGAAATATCCATCGGAATTGCCGTTTTCAAT
>CAILJH010000266.1 GCA_903834475.1 uncultured Prolixibacteraceae bacterium
CGATAAAAGGTAAAATTTTGAAAAAGTAGAAGAGATAAAACTGTTTCATCGGGAAATACCTTGGTTTTGAAAACTCGAGTATAATAACCACGCCGTCAGACTTCAATACCCTGAAAAATTCAGAAAGTCCTCTTTCCAGATATTCAAAATTCCGAACGCCAAAAGCAACGGTAATTGCATTGAACTGTTCATTCGAAAAAGGCATTGCTTCTGAATCGCCTTTCAGAAATTCAATAGTTGTTTCCAGGCCCAATCGCTTTACTTTTGTCCGGCCAACCTGCAGCATTTGCTCCGAAATGTCAAATCCGATGATATGCTTTGGGTTCAGTTTGGCCGCAGCCACGGCAAAATCGCCGGTTCCGGTAGCTACATCAAGTAAATAATCGGATTTGTAGTCAGAAAGAATTCGAATCGCCTTTTTTCGCCAAAGCTTATCAATCCCAAGTGAAAGAAAATGATTCAGAAAATCGTATTTGGGGGCAATGTTATCGAACATTTGCTCCACCTGAAGTTTCTTTTGTTGTTCGGAATCTTTATACGGGGTTACCTGCATGCAAAAAATTGTCTGTATTCAGTGTCAGTATTCAGTCGCCATACTCCGGCTTTCCTTTCCCTACTATCTTTTCTAAATTTAATTTTAATTGGCAGAAGTCATTTTGTCGATAAACCCGAATGATTCATCATCGATCCGTATCTCACCTTTGGTTACATGACCTAATGCGAAAAACGGAACCTTCAGACTGCTCATCAAATCAACAAAGTCGTCCACATTCTTTGGATCAACGGCCACAATAAAGCGACCCATTGCCTCACCAAACAGGAATGCATCCTTGCGTATCTCGGCATCAGAAGTAATATCAAATCCAAGTCCAGATGGCATTCCGGCCCGCAACATCGAAAAGAACAAACCTCCTTTACTAACCGGACTGGCAGAACTTAACATGCCAGACTGAACAAGGCGTTTCATCACGGAATCGAGTATCACTTCGGTGTCAATATCAAAAACCGGAAGTGCCGATTCAGTAATTTCGTGATAGAACTCCAGGTACTCAGAAGAATTAATATCATCGTAAGTCTTGCCTATCATGAAAATATTATTGCCTTTCTTCTTGAAACTATGCGTGATCAGCTTGTCCTTATCGGGAACCGAAGCCATTATGCTGATAATAATTGTCGGAATAACAGGACCCTGCCCTGAAAAAGAATCAAACCTGATCTTCCGGTCGGTCAATTTGATATTATACTTATTGCACGCGTTTTCAAGTCCCTGCTTTGCTCCTGCTGCAACAAACTGCCCGTTTGGATCAGCAATATTGATGTGGTACAAAAATGAACTGATAGCCTCAGGAACAGCCCCAAAACAAATCATTTTGCGGACAGCTCTGGAAACCAGAATTTCAGTTGCCTTTTTGGGATCAATCTCGAGATGATGATGAAGTGCATGAGTAGAAATAGCCATCATCTGACCACTTTCAGAACAAAACATACCAGTTTCGTCATTATCATCGTTTGATATAGCTGAAAGGTCCATTGAATCTTCACTGAAATCATTAAAATAATTAATCGCAGCAAGATTCGGGTCAGCCATCAGATTAAACACAATATCTTGAATATCTTGTTCTTCTGGTAATTGATCAATAGTAAATTCCATAATTTCGTCATTTTGCTCTAACATGATAAGTCATTTTGAAATAAATGAAGCCACAAAAATAATTAAGTAGTTTGTTATTCCATTAGTTTTGAGTAATTTTTAATTTTACAATGCACAAAAAACCACCTTCAAATGAATCAAAAAACAGCTCTGATTACTGGTGCAACCGCTGGTATAGGCTACGAAACAGCCAACTTACTTGCCCAAAATAAATACAATCTGATTCTAACCGGACGAAGAAAAGAACGGTTGGAATCTCTTAAAACTAAACTCGAGTTAACATTCGGCTGTAAAATCCTCCTTTTGACCTTTGACATCAGGTCCAGAAAAGCTACAGAAACAGCCTTAAGCAGTATCCCTGAAGAATGGAGAGCAATTGATGTTTTAATCAATAATGCAGGACTTGCAGCAGGACTTGGTCCGGTAAATTCCGCAGATGTCGACGATTGGGAGAACATGATTGATACAAACATAAAAGGACTTCTCTATACGATCCGGACCATTACCCCATGGATGGTGGAAAGACAATCGGGTCATGTGGTCAACATTTCATCCATTGCCGGGAAAGAATCCTATCCGAATGGCTCCGTTTACTGCGGTTCAAAGCATGCGGTTGCAGCCATTTCAAAAGCGATGAGAATTGAACTTATGCCATTCGGAATAAAGGTTTCATCGATTGCCCCGGGAGCTGTTGATACAGAATTTTCTCTGGTTAGGTTTCGTGGCGACCAGGAAAAAGCGACTCAGGTTTACAAGGGATTTACTCCTTTGCAAGCTAAAGATATCGCAGAAACGATCCTGTTTGTTATTACCCGCCCTCCCCATGTTAACATCGACGATTTGCTTATTATGCCAACCAGTCAGGCATCAGCCAGAGATTTTCACCGGAAATAAAATTTACATGATTATATATCCTTCAGAATATTTAAAAGATTTCACTGCAGAACTGTTTCAATGCATGGGTTGTCCTGAAGATCAGGCAAGAACCGCAGCAGATTGCTTAAATCAGGCAGATTTACGTGGCGTAGATTCGCATGGAGTAGCACGGTTGAGCGGTTATGTGCGTTTATGGGAACTAAAACGACTTAACGCTTCACCTGAAATGAAAATTATCCACGAAACTCCCAGTACAGCCGTTTTGGATGGTGATTTGGGATTGGGATTGGTTACTGCCCCATTTGCAATGAAACTGGCCATTGAAAAAGCCAAAATAGCAGGAACGGGCTGGGTGGCTGTTCAGAATTCAAATCATTATGGAATCGCAGGCTACCATGCTATGATGGCGCTCGAACATGACATGATTGGCATCTCTATGACAAATGCCAGCCCTTTGGTAGCACCTACGTTTTCGAAGAGCCGGTTCCTTGGAACAAACCCAATTGCTGTAGCTATTCCGGCCTTAACAGAACCTCCTTTTGTGATCGATATGGCCACAACGACTGTAGCCAATGGGAAATTGGAAGTATTGCAGCGAAAAGGCATGGATGCTCCTTTAGGCTGGACGCAAGATAAAGATGGAAATCCTACAACAGATGCCTACTCGCTCAAAAAAGGCGGATCCATGCTGCCATTGGGTGGTGATCGGGAACATGGTGGCCATAAAGGATATTGCTTGGGTGCAATGGTCGATATTTTCTCAGCAGTACTATCCGGAGCTAACTATGGCCCTTGGGTACCACCATTTGTGAGCTTCCTTGAACCGCCGGCCAATCAGGTTGGAAAAGGAATCGGCCATTTTCTGGGTGCAATACGAGTCGATGCATTTCGTCCGGCAACTGGATTTAAAGAAGATATGGATAATTGGATTAAAACATTCCGAAACGCAGAAACTTCAACCGGTCAGGAACGGGTGCTTATTCCGGGTGATCCGGAGCGCGAATTAACCTTTGAACGTATGAAAAATGGGATACCTTTGCACGAGCAAGTAGTAGCAGATTTATTAGAACTCAGTCTGAAATTTGGCCTGAAATTCATTGTTAATCCGGATAAAATACAATCAAAGTAAACCAATCGATGTACGAAGCAGTAGTCATAACCCCTGTCAAAGATTCCTTGAACACAACCATTGAAACGATCCAATCCATTGGCAAGTCAAATGGCAAGTTTCATTATTCGATATATAATGATTTCAGCTCGGAAGAAACCACCGAGACACTGAAATCAATGAGTTTGGAATACAATTTCGAATTAGTCAACTTATCTGAAATTACAACTACTCCATCTCCAAACTACAGACTTGTTCTGCAACTGGCTCAAAAGAAAGCACTGGAACTGGGAGTACCACTGATTATTATTGAATCGGATGTTGAAGTAAATCAGACAACCATCAGCGAATTAATCCGACAATCAAAAAGTCTGGTAAATTGCGGAATGGTTGCATCTATAACGAAAGATATGGATGGGAAAATCAATTTTCCATATTTGAATTTCAAGTCTACAAAGAAGGAAATCATTCAAACAAGGCACAGTTTGAGTTTTTGTTGTACTTTGCTTACCCCAAGTTTTTTAAATCAATACGATTTTAAAAGTCTATCCGTTGAGAAACACTGGTATGATGTTACTATTTCCCGAAAATCGATTCAATTAGGGATGAAAAATTACCTTTTGGTAACTCAGAGTGTATTACACAAACCACATAGCAGTAGGCCCTGGAAACAACTTAAATACACCAATCCAGTAAAATATTACTATCAAAAACTTGTTGGTAGATTAGACCGCATATAGCTAATAAAACCAAACCTCCTATTTAAAGCTGAATCCTTGTTCAGTCAGCATTTTCAGCAATTTTGAAGAAAAATACTGATTATCTCCACTTTTATAGCGAACTTCAGTATAAACCTGAGCCAAATTTTCCTTCCCATTCTCTTTCACGAACAAACGAGACGATTCCAGAGACTCTTTTTCTAAATACAATTCCGCTATCTTTTCATCAGAATAGTCTTCGTACGACTCGTAATGTATCATTGCCTCCAAAGGCAAACGATCACACTGATCAGGCACAAACTCAGGATAACCAAGAGTTAAGGCTGTAACAGGAATTACACCTTTGGGCAGTTTTAGAATCTTAGATATCTCCGGAGCATTATATAAGGAAGTACCAAGGTAACAGATTCCTAACCCCACATTCTCGGCAGCAATGCAAATATTCTGAGCCAAAATAGAAGTATCAATTGCACCATTCAATAGCCAAAGTAAATTAGTAAAATCAGACTTAGTATGATTGATTTTACACCATTTTTCAAATCGGTTAATATCCATACAAATAGTCAGCAAAACAGGAGCTTCCAACACCATGGATTGATTAAAATGAAGAGGAGCCAGTATCGATTTTCTTTCAGTACTTCTGGATACGATAATGCTGTACAACTGCATATTCCCAGTATTCGATGCACGAATACCAGATTCAAGCAATTCATCTAAAATCTCCTTTGAAATAGTTTCAGTTTTATATTTCCTGATAGAACGATGTGATTTTAATAACTCCATTATAATATAAAGTAAAGATTACAAAACGTCTATAAACAAAAAAAGGGAAGCCCGCAAGCTTCCCCTTTTTAATCAATCAATTCGGTATTACCTTTTAACAATCTTAGCAGTATTTTTTACTGTATTATCTGTGTCATACACAGACATAAAGTAAACTCCACTGCGCAGTTCATTTAACTGGATACGCTGATCTGGATTAATCACCTGTTTAACAGTCTGTCCGGCGATGTTAGTAACAACAACCTTAGAAACTACAAACGAAGCGTTGAAATCAACATATTCAACAAATGGGTTTGGATAAACCTTAAACTCGAGAGAAACATTTGGGTCAATAACAGTCTTAAAGCTGGCACCAGTTTTAAAGGTCCAGGCTGTAGGATCAGAAACACCAGGAGCAACATTACCAGAGGCATCTTTAGCAAGACCAGCATCAACTAACACATAATAAGAAGTGTTTTTGTCAAGACCGCCTACTAAAGCGTTGTTGCTTGGATAAGTAACTGTTACAGCACTTCCGCTAACCATACCAGCAGTTACTGGAATAGTCAAAGTAGCTGTAGTAGAACCTACTTTATATACTTTTAAGTTACCGGCAGTTCCAAAAACTACAGGTCCATTGAGAGTCACCACAAAAGTTGGGTGATTATCAGCAATAGTACCTTTAGGAGAAACGCTCAGCACAGTAGGAGCAGTAAAGTCACCAGTTGCAAAGGTCCAGTCGGTTTTGTTGACAATGCCAGCAAAATTATTTCCAGCTAAATCTTTAATTGCACCAGCAGCAACCTGTACATAGTAATTCATGCTTTCAACCAGAGTAGTTGGAGTTACAGTTACAACCTGTCCGGCTAACATGGCCTGAGTAATTGCAATTGTTTCAACTACTGCATCGTTTGCAGCATTGTGAATAACCAGTGCACCCGTACCGGCAACAACAGGTTCATTGAAGGTCATCGTTAATTTAACTTCAGCTGGTTTCAGGCCAATAGTTTTAGGAGCATAAACTGCAGTTGGAGCAACCACGTCGTTTAATGTGCTAAACTGCCATACGAAAGGAACTGTAATACCACCCCAGAATTCAGGAGTTGAAGAAGTATTCTTCACTGCTGTTCCAGGAATAATTACATAGTATTCGCTGTTATTCTGAAGATTCAGAACACTTCCGGCTATAGTTAAAGTATTACCAACGAAAGAAACTTTAGTTGCATCAGTTACATCGAAATTAGTGATAATCGGTCCACCAACATTTTGTTTGCGGTGTAACTGAATATTACCAGTTCCGGCTATTACATCCTGATCAAAAGTAATCGAAAGACCAGAAGTCAAAGCAACTCCGGTAGTCATTGGATCAGCTTTAGCAGGAACGTATGTTTGAGCTACAGGAACAGCATTAACTTCGGTACTGAAATACCATCCGCCAATACTTTTTTGTTCTTGTTTAATACTATTGTCAACAGCTAAATCAAATGTACCACCACCTAATTCAACAGAGAATTTTGTGTTAGGAGCTAATACACGGTTAAGTGTGAAGTCATAGCTACTCATAGCAGTTGCACCAGCAGAAGTACGAACAAGATCAACAGCTTTACCGTCTGAATAATACAGAGCTAACCAACCTGTTCCCATTTCAACCGGACGGTCGAATGTCAGTTTGATTTTTGTATTAACAGCAATACCTGTTTTCGTGTCGTCAACAAAAACAACCTGAGGAGTAGAATCATCCATCAGAGTAATTTTCCATTGGTTAACAGCAGTAATACCAGCAAATGCATTTGGTGTAGCAGCCACATCAGTAACAACTCCAGCAGCAACAACGATATAATAATCCACATTAGTTACGAACAGTGGGTTGGTTGCCATAATCTGAGCAGAAGTACCAATGTTAAGAATCCATTTTCCTGCGTTAGGATCAGGAGCAACAAGTAAAGTACTTGTAGCAGCTGTAATATCTACAGTAGCCATCTCAACACCATCCCAACGGTGAATAGAAACAATACCAGCACCTTTTACTTTTTCGTCAAAGACAAGACTTAACATCTGATCTTTTCCGACTACGCCAGCCTTTTGAGGTCTGTAAGCAGAAGGTAAAGTGTTACCATCAACATCAGCTACAAGCTTTGGAGCTTTAACGTCAGCAGTCAGGAAGGTTTCAGTACGGTCAGCAATAGCAGTTGTACCTTGTCCAATCTGAATACCTTCAGCACCAGCTGCCCAAGAACCATGCATAGTCAAAGTATAAGTTACTTCACTATCCAAAGCTACTCGTGGTTTCAATGTAACAACATGCTTTCCGCCTACTACTTCAAGAGCAGTAACATCAAGATTAGTTACACCATTCATTGTGAATACCGCTTTAGTCTGCAGATATGCCACAGTCATCAAGAGGTTATTCAAAGGATAGCTAACATTATAAGTATAAAGCAATCCGTCGAACTGAACTTTGAAAGTCTGATCAACAGGAATATTTACTTTAGTTACACCACTGTTATCATTATCACCAGGAATAAATGTGATAGGTTGAATAACAGCAGCATCAGCAGCAACTGAGAAAGAAACTTCAGCGCCAGTATTCACATTTTTATTGACATCATACAGATTAACAAATCCGAAAGTAAATGTCTTTCCTTTTGCAGAACTACCTAAACCTGTACCATTCAATCCACTCAATACAATTGTATTTCCAACAACTGCAGCACTGAAACTAACAGGTGTTCCTGCCTGATTCAGATATACATGTTGTTGTAAATCAAATGTACTAATTAAAGGATCCAATGCAGAAGTCAAATAGTATGGTCCGTCCAAAGTAATAGTCAAAGTTGTTGGAACAGTAACCAAGGCTGCAGCTGCAGGTAAACTTGTTGCATCAGCAGTAAAAGTTGCTGCTAAAGGCACAACATCTTTTGCAGTGAAAGAGAGAGTCTTGTCACCATCATTATCCCAAACATTTGCACTTAAATCGCTAAATGTAAGATTTTTGATCACCAATGAATAAGAGTGACCACTTACAAGAGCACGATTTGTACTCAAAGTAATAACAGCTGTTCCTCCACCACTGATGTTAGCCGTATTAATAATATCATATGGAGCACCAATGGCAGGTCCAACAATACTTGCAGACTTTGTCTTCAGTGTAGGAGCATTCTCATAAATAACATATTGCACGAAAGAGTTATTCAAATTAACTGCTTCTGAGAAAGTCAAAGTAAATGTTGGATGTACATCAACAAGACCAGTTGGAACCGCATTTAATAAAGTAGGTTTTGTCTGATCAATTGAAGTCACAACAAATGAAGTACCTACAATACCATCCCATGAATTTGCAGCATTCACATCAACAGTAGCCACCTGACGTGGAACGTCAACAATCATAGCTGGATCAATTTCGATCGTGTATGAAGCAACATCCAACAGCATCTGAGCAAATGAACCTCCCACAATACTTACAGCTTTTACAGCATCAGTACCTGTACCAAGGTTAGCCAAAGGCATAAGATAAACTATACCTGTAGCATTATCAATAACACGGGCTTTTGCACCAGAAACTGGTTTTACTGGTTCATTGAAAACAATCGTAATATTTCCAGTAGCACTGAATGCTGTAGGAAGACTACCTGTCCGTATTGGTTTTTCAACATCGTCAGTAGTTACAGCTGTCTTAGTAACAGCCGAAAGGTTACCGGCCACATCTTCAGAAACAACATATACATAGTATGTAGTCTTTGATGCCATATTACCTTTATAGGTTACATCAAAGTTTCCA
>CAILJH010000267.1 GCA_903834475.1 uncultured Prolixibacteraceae bacterium
AAAATCAGCCGGCGGCAACTCCTCTCCCACCAAGCCGGAACCGGAAATTAAAAAATCGGTGTATATCGAGTACGTGAATAAAAAATTGGCAGAACACCGCCTGGAAGAATTATTGGTCAGCTTTGTCGACTCAGTCATTGCAGAGTTTACCGGCAAATTGACACAATGGAATGCAGTGTCTAAAATCAAAAAAATGGCCACCGCAAGCATTTTGGTTGATGCAGTTTTTTTATTGGAAAAGGAAATGGAAAGCCAATTGGTTCAGGAAATTACCGGTTTACAAAGCCGGCACCCGGAGCTAAATTACACCTTGACAGGTCCCTGGCCGCCTTACAGTTTTGTTGATGTAACCATCAAATAATGAAAGATTTGCAAAGGAAGCGGAAGAATGCAGCACCAAAACATTCTGTTCACTGAGTTTATCGAAGTGAGGATTTTCAGCTCCGGAGGAGCGAACTCTTTGTAGCAGACAAATTTAAAAGTGGCCAACCGTCCGACGAATAAAGCAGAACAACGGTTTGACCATATTTCGGACGGAATTGAATTTATAATCAGAAGGAATGAATGCAGCACAACACGTTCCCCTTCGCTCACTGAGCTTGTCGAAGTGAAACGCTGACAGGACCTTCGGACGGTGTCAGGTTTTCAGGGAATGACAGACCTTTCAGCGTCGATAGACCTGGAAGCGTCAAATGCAAAAAGAAACGAATAAAACGATATTGAATACAATGATTTGACACCAAGGCAACGAATTAAATACATACCATAACAATCAGCACTATGAGTGAAAATAAAATACTTTGCAATGCCGGGACGGTTGATCTTTCATTCCAGGATATCTGCGAAGAGTTTGACCAAATCAAAAGCATTGAAGACTCCAAGCTTTCACTGACTCCCGACAATGCCGATTCAGGATTGGCAAAACTGGTTCTGACTCTGGTCGAACTCATCCGGAAATTAGTTGAGAAGCAAGCCATGCGTCGGGTTGATGGCGGATCGCTCACCGATGAAGAAATCGAACGGCTCGGCGAGACTCTCATGAAGCTGGAAATGAAAATGGAAGAATTAAAAAAACACTTCAACCTAACAGACAGGGACTTAAATATCAATCTCGGACCATTGGGCGATTTAATGTAAACCGAGTTCGATATTAAATTGAATAAATAAAAATTGAAAAAATATGAATAAGGTTTTATGGAGTTTTCATCGGAGTTCTACTAAGGTTTTTTGAAAGAAAATAAGGTTTTAAAACCTTATCAGTCACTTTTTAACCTTAGTAGAAAATCAATCACCCAAGAGAGCAACCTTATTACCTTATTAAAAGAGTATTATCATTTAGCTTATATCGAATTTAGCTTAATGTAAGTAACAAAAACGCCAGGGATTACAGGGAGAACGAAATAATGGGTAAAATTTTAGGGATTGATTTAGGAACCACCAACTGCTGCATGGCCGTTATGGAAGGCAATGAACCGGTTGTAATACTGAATAACGAAGGGCACCGGACAACGCCCTCGATGGTAGGATTTCTTAACAGCGGTGAGCGAAAAACAGGTGACCCGGCCAAACGACAGGCCATTACCAATCCGGCCAATACGGTGTTTTCAATCAAACGGTTCATGGGCGAATCCTGGGATCAGGTTCAGAAAGAGATCAGCCGGGTTCCGTACCAGGTTTTGAAAGGCGAGAACAATACTCCGCGTGTAAATATTTCAGGACAAATGTATTCGCCACAGGAGATTTCAGCCATCATTCTTCAGAAAATGAAGAAAACAGCCGAAGACTACCTTGGGCAGAAAATTAACGAGGCGGTGATTACCGTTCCCGCTTATTTCAGCGATTCGCAGCGGCAGGCTACCAAAGAAGCCGGCGAAATTGCGGGTCTTACCGTCCGGCGAATTATCAACGAACCTACTGCAGCCGCATTGGCTTATGGACTCGACAAACGATATTCAGACACCAAGGTGGCTGTTTACGACCTGGGCGGCGGAACGTTCGACATTTCAATACTTGAACTCGGAAATGGCATTTTTGAAGTGAAATCGACCAACGGAAACACCCACCTGGGTGGCGACGATTTCGACCAGGCCATTATGGATTGGCTGTGCGAAGAATTCAAAGAAGCTGAAGGCGTATATCTTGAAAAAGACCCAATGACGCTTCAGCGACTGAAAGAGGCTGCCGAAAAAGCAAAAATCAAATTATCCACCGCGGTTGAAACCGACATCAATCTGCCTTATATTGCATCAATTGAAGGTACGCCAAGGCATCTGGTTAAAAAACTGAGCCGTGCCAAATTCGAACGACTGGTTGAAAACCTGTTGCAGGCGACCATCAGTCCATGTCAGCTGGCCTTGAAAAATGCCCGCTTAAAAACCTCCGACTTGGACGAAATCATCCTGGTAGGCGGATCAACCCGTATCCCGGCCGTTCAGAAAATGGTTCGCGAATTTTTTGGAAAAGAACCTTCCAAAGGCGTAAATCCTGATGAAGTGGTCGCCATTGGTGCCGCCATTCAGGGAGGAGTTCTTTCAGGCGAAGTAACCGATGTGCTCCTGCTCGATGTGACACCGCTCTCACTGG
>CAILJH010000268.1 GCA_903834475.1 uncultured Prolixibacteraceae bacterium
AAACCGTCGAATCGCGGAAAGCTGCTCTCGAATTGCTTTTGAGCGAACATGTAGGCGATTGTGAAGCCCCTTGCCAGTTGGTTTGTCCGGCACATATGAATATTCCACTGATGAACCGCCTAATTGCCAAAGGTGATTTTGCCAAAGCCTTGGAAGTGGTGAAACGCGATATTGCACTGCCTTCCATTCTGGGGCGAATTTGTCCGGCTCCTTGCGAGGCGGGCTGCCGCCGTAAACAGGTGGACGAAGCTGTTTCGATATGCTTGCTGAAACGATTTGTCGGTGACGAAGATTTGAAAAGTGAAAAACCTTATTTGCCGCAACTGGCTATACTTTCAGGCAAAAGAGTAGCTATTATTGGTGCCGGTCCCGCCGGATTGGCTGCTGCGTATTATTTGCAGATAAAAGGTCATCAGGCAGTTATTTTTGAAAAGAATAGCAATGCTGGAGGTGAATTGCTTCAGATTGATCAGGAAACTTTACCTTCTGAAGTAGTTGAACAGGAAGTTGCTCAAATTGTGGCGACCGGTGTTCAAATCCGACTGAATGAAGCAATCAATGACAGTCGTTTTGCGGAATTGCAGAGCGAATTTGATGCAGTTGTTGTATCATCTGGAAATGTACCTGAAGGAAGCTCGGTTTATGGATTAAAGGTTACAAAGGCGGGAATTATTGTTGATAAGACCAGTCATTCAACGTCGTCACCCAAAGTTTTTGCCATTGGGCACTCGGTTCGTACTTCGAAACTAGCTGTACGATCAGTTGGTCAGGGAAAAGAAGTGGCAACTGTTATCGATAATTATTTCAAAACTGCTGAAGTAAAAGGATATCCGGAGCGGTTCAATTCCAAATTCGGAAAATTGGCGGAGGTTGAATTTATTCAGTATAAAAAAGATTCGGAAACAGCACCGCGCCAACAAGCCGATCAATCAGGATTCACCAAAGAAGCAGCCATTCGTGAGGCCAAACGCTGTATGCACTGCGATTGCCGCAATCCGGAATCGTGTGTTTTGCGCGAATTATCCGATCGTTATCATGCTGTTCAGAAACGTTTTCAGAGCGACGAACGCTTTCATGTGGATAAGTTTATCCATCGCGAAGGAATTGTTTATGAGCCATCCAAGTGCATTAAATGTGGTATTTGTGTGCGTTTAACCCGACAACATCAGGAAGAATTCGGCTTTACTTTTGTTGGCCGTGGTTTCGATGTGAAAGTGAGCGTTCCGTTCAACGAAAGCATTCAAAAAGGATTGGAGAAAACCGCTGAAATTGTTGCCAAAGCTTGTCCAACCGGGGCGTTGGCTATGTTTGGAATAGAAGAACAGGTTTAAATTCATTCAGAAAAGGACCAACAAAATGGGGCAATTTCGTTAAGAAACTTTAACTTTATATGAAAAACATTGAAGTTAATTTGAGTTCAATGTTTAAAAAATAGAAATCCTCAATTTTCTGCTGAAATAAGCTATGGAAACGTCATCGAAACCGGTTTTTTACTCCACCAATTCTTCACGATGGAAACGATTCTTATGGGGAGTTAAAATTCTTTTCGTACTTATTTTCATAGGTGTTGTTTGCCTGTCGTTTTCCTTGTTGCACAAACAAGTTTTCAGGCTTCCGTCGTTGCATGAGCACCTGATGCTTTCTCAGAACGAAAATCTGAAATACAATAGCGCTGATTTACAGGCTGCCGAGAGCGAACATTTCAGAAAACTGGCAGTGGAAGCCCGAACTCTCAAGGAACATAATTTTTACAAGAAAGATAAAGTTGTTCCGGGTGAGGTAAGAAAATATATGCCTGTGCGTGCCGGATTTTACGTGAACTGGGATATTCAATC
>CAILJH010000269.1 GCA_903834475.1 uncultured Prolixibacteraceae bacterium
GCCTGAATAAGTTGTATCTGCTGATGGAGAAACAACACAACCGGGGACAAGATGGCGCAGGAATGGTGAACGTTAAAATGGAACTGGATCCCGGACAGGAATACATCAACCGGCACCGTTCAATTGAACCGAATCCGATTAAAAATATCTTCGAAAAAGTTGCCAAAGGAATTAAAAAAGCCGAGAAGAATAAACCTAAAGGTGCCGATATCCGCTGGATCTATGAAAATGTACCTTTCTCGGGCGAAGTTTATCTTGGACATTTGCGCTATGGAACTTTTGGGCGAAACAGCATCGAATTTGTTCATCCGGTAATGCGCCAGAATAACTGGAAATCGAGAACTTTGGTACTGGCCGGTAATTTTAACCTGACCAATACCGACGAGCTTTTCCAAAAACTGATTGCCTTGGGTCAACATCCGAAAGCCTACACTGATACGGTAACTGTATTGGAGAAAGTTGGACATTTCCTCGATGAAGAAAATCAGTTGCACTTCAGGAATTATAAAAACGAAGGATATTCGAACCGCAATATTTCTCCACTTATCGAGCAAAATCTGGACGTTCAGAAAGTACTCGAAAATGCCAGTAAAGACTGGGATGGCGGGTATGCCATTGCCGGAATGTTCGGTCATGGCGATGCCTTCGTGATGCGCGATCCATGGGGTATCCGCCCTGCATTTTATTATTACGATGACGAAATTGTGGTCGTTGCCTCGGAGCGTCCGGTGATTCAAACGGTAATGAATGTTAGGGCTGACGACGTAAATGAAGTAAAACCCGGCGATGCCCTGATCATTAAAAAGGATGGCTCAGTTTCCAGCAAAATGATTCGGGTACCGCATACCCGCCGGTCATGTTCGTTCGAACGTATTTATTTTTCGCGTGGAAGCGACAAAGATATCTACCAGGAACGCAAAATGTTGGGCCGTTTACTTTCGCCTGCTATCCTGAAATCGATCAATTACGACATAGAAAATACCGTTTTCTCGTTCATTCCTAATACTTCAGAAACTGCTTTTTACGGATTGGTTCAGGGCGTTCGTCAATATTGCGTCGATTGGAAAATTAAAGAAATGAAGGCACGCAATGGAAGTTTGACCAACGAAGATTTGGAGACCATTTTGTCGGTTGAACCGAGAGTTGAGAAACTGGCCATCAAAGATGTGAAATTGCGCACTTTTATTGCAGACGATGCCAGTCGCGACGACCTCGTGGCGCATGTGTATGACGTAACCTACGGAATAATTCGCAACGACGTGGATACGTTGGTTATCATCGACGATTCAATCGTGCGGGGTACTACTTTGAAAAACAGCATCCTGAAAATTCTGGATCGCCTCCACCCAAAGAAAATCATCGTAGTTTCGTCGGCCCCGCAAATCAGATATCCCGATTGCTACGGAATCGACATGGCAGTGCTTGACAAATTTATTGCCTTTAATGCAACCATTCAATTATTAAAAGATACCAATCAGGAGCAATTGATTGACGACGTTTACCGCAAATGCAAGGATCAGGAAAACCTGCCCAAAGAAGAAATTGTGAATTACGTGAAAGAAATTTACAAGCCATTCAAGGCCGAAGAAGTGTCGGCTAAAATTGCTGAACTGCTGAAGCCCGACGACTGTGTTGCCGATGTTGAAATCATCTACCAGACCATAGAAAACCTTCATGTGGCCTGCCCGAACGACACCGGTGACTGGTACTTTACCGGGAACTACCCTACTCCGGGAGGAAACAAAGTAGTCAACACATCGTTTATCAACTATGTTGAAGGGAAAGACGGAAGAGCATACTAGCTTCGACAAGCTCAGCTACCGGTGCCCTGATCGGAGCCGCTGCCTGAGTAGCGGAGCGTATCGAAGGCAAAAAAACACAAAGGGATTTTATCTTTTAAAAGAGATAGAATCCTTTTTTTCTTGTGTACATAACCAATTCAAAAATTGTAGATTTGTGTCAATCAGAAGAACCAACCATTTAAACTAAATAAACCATGAAAAAAATCGTATTGCTTTTTTCTTTACTTTTTCCGATGTTGAGTTGCTATGCGAAATCGGATGTCTACAATATTATGGATTTCGGTGCTGCTGCCGATGGCAAAACGCTGACTACTTCTTCGATTCAGAAGGCGATTGATGCCTGTGCTGCCAGCGGCGGAGGCATGGTTTATGTCCCCAAAGGAGAGTTTCTTATCGCTACGCTCAATCTGGCATCCAACGTTGATTTTCATATGGAAACCGGTGCTACACTGATTGCCACAACCGATTTGACTCAATACCAAAAGCACAACGAACAGCCTGCCGGAGTATTTTACACTGAAAAAGCACACAATTTATCGATTACCGGTTTTGGTACTATTTTCGGACAAGGTATGAAAATGATGTACACCGACAGTGCCAAACGGATTGGTGGCAAACAGTTTACCCGGCAAAAAGACAATTTCAGAAAACTGGAATCAGGTGTTGGCGACGGTCCTTTTTATCCCAAAGACCGCTACCATCAAATGATTATATTTAGCGAATGTACCAAACTGACACTAAAAGATTTTAAGGTTATTGACGCTCCCTACTGGACTTTCCTTATCGTACACAGCGAAGACGTTTTGTGCGACGGACTGCGCATCGACAACAACCTGGTTATTCCAAACAGTGATGGTCTGGACGTGATTTCGTGCAGTAACGTAACCATCTCGAATTGTAATTTTTCATGTGGTGACGACGCCATTGTATTGGCCGGATACGCACAACACTATGGAGATCCCGGGTTCAAAGGTATTCTGAAGCCTTCAAAAAATATCAATGTTGATAATTGTGTGCTTCGGTCGCGTTCAAGCGGTATCCGCATCGGGGGCTGGGATCAGAACAACATGTCGAACTACAACTTCAGCAATATTGTAATTTATGACTCGAACCGTGGAATCAACATTAGCATAGGCGATTCGGGTTCACTGCAAAATGTGAATTTTACTAACATTCGCATTGAAACCCGCCTGCACACCGGCGACTGGTGGGGACAAGGCGACCCGATAAAAATCACAGCGATGCGCGGAATGCCTAAAAGTCCTACCATTGGGATAATCAAAAACATCAACTTTACCAACGTTTCGTGCCGAAGCGAAAACTGTATCAACCTGTATGCTTCGGATGAAACCCGTTTACAGAATATCTTCTTTACTAATTTGCAGATGGAACTCGTGAAAAGCAAATTGGAGGAAACTTGCGGTGGTAATCTCGATTTACGACCAAATACTGTTCCAGGCAAAGAACTTTTTGCGCGCAATATTCCGGCCGTTTACATCGAAAATGCTGACAATGTATTTTTCAATCAGGTGGTCATTTCATGGGGTAAAAATATTGACAAAAAGTACTACACCAATGCTTTCGAGGCAGTTGGCGTAAACGGGTTTCGACTGTCCAATGTGAAGGCAACGGCTTCACCGTCAAATCCAGGCATGAGCGAAGTATTGCTCGACAACTGCCGCGATTTCTATACCGATTCAAAATTAAAAGTGGAGAAAATCCATGAACCTCAGACCAAATTAAAATGAGGGCAAGACCATAAACAAAGGATTCCATCTCTTCTTTGAAAGATGGAATCCTTTGTTATCTCTAAGTTCCCGCTGTGTTCTCTGTGGTTAAACTATCTCCGCAAAATATTTATAAAAGAGCGGTATCGTCCGGATTCCGTTAAAGAATTGTTCCAGCGCAAAGTTCTCGTTTGGCGAATGGATTGCATCCGATTCCAATCCAAAGCCCATCAGAATGGTTTTGATTCCAAGGACCTGTTCGAATTTAAATGTAAAAAATTGTATCTTTGGGAAAAGATTGGATATGAGAGCATTTAAATTTAACACCAGAATTTCGAATGATGGAACTATTCAGATTCCATTTACACCATCACTGTTTAATACAGATGTCGAAATTATCATCTTGCCAAGATCTGAAAAGAAAACCATAAAGAATGCTGGTAAGGAGTTTGTCAAAAAGTGGGCTGGTTTTCTCCATTCAAATGACATCGATTCTTCCAAATTTGACTACCTATCAGAGAAATACAAATGATCAGGGCGCTTATCGATACCAATGTAATTCTTGATATAGCTCTCAATCGGGAACCGTTTTTTAAGTATTCATCAATGATTTTTGACAGAATTGATGATCAAATTCTGGAAGGTTTTATTACAGCTTCATCAATCACAGATATCTATTACATAGCAAGTAAACAAAAAGATAAATTTCAGGCACGTAAATTTCTAATTAGTTTAATTCAAATCATAGAGGTAATTGGGATTGATAAGGACATCGTGATTCAAGCTTTAGAAAGTGAAATGCCTGATTTTGAAGATGCTATTCAGGTATTTTCTGCCAAGTCAAATTCTATTGATTTAATAATTACCCGAAATGTTGCTGATTTCGCCTCAAGTGGAATGAATGCATTGACACCTCAGGAGTTTTCCCAAAAATTCGATATTCCCCGCTAATGCGCTTAAAACAAAGATTCCACCTTTCAAAAAAGATGGAATCTTTGTTTCCTTTGTGGTCTCTGTGGTTAAACTATTTCCGCAAAATACTTGTAAAACAGCGGTATCGTCCGGATTCCGTTAAAGAATTGTTCCAGCGCAAAGTTCTCGTTTGGCGAATGGATTGCATCCGATTCCAATCCAAAGCCCATCAGAATGGTTTTTATTCCCAGCACCTGCTCAAAAGTGGAAATGATCGGGATACTTCCGCCACTGCGAACCGGAACCGGCCGTTTACCATACACATCAAAATATGCTTTTTCAGCAGCCTGGTAAGCTGGTAAGTCAATCGGGCAGCCATATCCATATCCGCCATGCAAATAGGTCACATCGACTTTCACTGTGTTTGGCGCCAGACTTTTAATGTGCTCCATAAACAAAACCTCTATTTTCTGATGATCCTGATTGGGAACCAAACGGGTTGAAATTTTTGCGAAAGCTTTGGATGGCATCACTGTTTTGGCACCTTCGCCCGTGTAACCGCCCCAGATTCCGCAAACATCAAAGCTTGGCCTGATACCTGTTCGTTCGGTAGTTGTATACCCAACTTCTCCAGAAACATCTGCAACATCCAATGATTTCTTGTATTTCTCAAGATCGAACGGAGCCTGAGCCAACAAAGCTCGTTCCTCAGTTGAAATCTCTACCACGTCATCGTAAAAGCCGGGAATAGTGATCCGGCCTTGTTCATCGGTCATTTGGGCAATCAACTTGGTCAGTACATTGATGGGATTGGCAACCGCTCCGCCAAACAATCCGGAGTGCAAATCCTTATTCGGGCCGGTAACTTCAACCTGCCAGTAAGCCAGTCCCCGCAATCCGGTGGTAATCGATGGCATATCCGGCGCAATCATCGAAGTGTCGGAAACCAGGATGATGTCGGCCTTCAGCAATTCCTTATGTTGCTCGCACCATTTACCCAGATTCTGCGATCCAACTTCTTCTTCGCCTTCAATCATAAATTTCACGTTACAGGGCAATGTATTGGTACGGACCATCAACTCAAATGCCTTGGCATGCATCATACTCTGGCCTTTATTATCCTCTGCACCACGCGCCCAGATTTTCCCGTCACGGATTTCAGGCTCAAAAGGCGGCGATGTCCATAAATTCAGCGGATCAACCGGCATCACATCCATGTGGCCATAAATGAGAATGGTTGGCTTTGCCGCATCGATGATCTTTTCGCCGTAAGTAACCGGATTACCTTCCGTCTCGAAAATATCAGCCTTATCGGCACCGGCATTCAGCAACAATTGCTTCCAGTATTCGGCCGCCCGGTACATGTCGGGTTTATTCACTGCAAGCGAACTGATGGACGGTATTCGGAGTAATCCGAACAATTCTTCCAGAAAACGGTCCTTATTTTCTTCGATGTATTTTTCGATGTGCGTCATTGGATTGAATTTTAGGCTTTGATTTATTTTGTTTTCAAAAATAGTACAAATGCGATTCAAAATGGTACCCGATAATCACTTATATTTGGACTATCCTAAACCTGAAACAATGACTAACGAACAATGGAACCTGCTGGTAGATGTCATCAACCTGAAACACCAGGGACCTGCACCAATAGGCTTTATCATCGACAGCCCCTGGCTGCCAGGCTGGGCAGGCATTTCAACCCTCGATTATTACGCCAGCGGAAAACAGTGGTTCGAAGCCAACAAAAAAGCGATCGACACTTTTCCTAAGACTATTTTTCTTCCCGGTTTTTGGGCTGAATACGGCATGTGCAGCGAACCTTCTGCATTTGGGGCCAAACTGGTTTGGTACGAAAGCAATTTACCACATGCCGAAAGAACTATCCATTCGATTGAAGACATTGCCGGGATTAAAAAGCCAAATGCTAAACTGGATGGTTTGCTGCCGTTTATTATTCAGCGGCTGAAGGAGTTTGAACCTTCTATTCACGAAATCGGTCATGAAATTAAATTCGCTATTGCCCGCGGACCGCTGAATATCGCAACATTCCTGATGGGAACCACAGAGTTTATGATGGCCCTGATGATGAATCCGGATGAAGCACATCAACTGCTGAAAGTAATCACCGAATTTACGGTCGATTGGCTGCGGTATCAGAAAGAACAATTTCCATCAATCGAAGGAATCCTGGTTTTGGACGATATCGTCGGATTTGTTGGCGAAGATGAATGCCGCGAATTTGTTGTGCCTTACCTGACTGCCATCTTTGCTGCCTTCGAAACCAAAATCCGATTTTTTCACAATGATGCACAGGGATTAATTAGCACGCCTTTCCTGAAAAAAATCGGAGTGAACTTGTTTAATTTCAGTTTTGAACATTCGATCAACGAAATTCGTGAACTGGCCGGATCCGAAGTTGCCTTGCTTGGCAACCTTCCACCCCGCGATGTGCTGGCTGCTGCTACTCCTGAAGAAGTGAAAGCAAAAACCGAACAGATGTGGAACGAAGTTCAGGACAAAAAAGGCATCATCTGGTCGTGTGGCGGCGGAGTTCCGCAGAATGTTCCGACCGAAAATATACAGGCTTTTATCGACACCATCAGGAAGTTGGAGAATGGCCTCCCCTAACCCCTCCAAAGGAGGGGAATCCCAACTTGTAAGTTGGATATTGTAACTTTTGAAATTAAATCATGAAACTTTTACCTATCCTTTCAGCCATCTTGTTTTCGTCGCAGGTTTCCGCTCAGGACCTCCTGAAATTTGATGTTTTGGCCGGAAACACTGACCGAACCGATTGTCCAATCAGTTTCTCCATCGATCACTTGAATTATAATTCGGATTCACTGAAGCTGGCTCTTTTCGAAATCATTGGAAAAACTGAGACCGCAATTCCCTGTCAGTTGGAAAGCACTTCCGGAGCAAGATTGTGGTTCATTTTAAACGGATCAACAGCGAAAAATTCCAAACGCAGCTTTGTGCTTCGAAAAACTGCCAATCAGCAATCGTTCAATACCGGAATCCATGCGCTTCAAAAGGATGGCGCATTGAGTTTGTTTTCCGGAGAAAAGCCAATTCTGAGTTACCAGATGGAAACTGTAAATCCGCCTAAAGGAATTAGTCCGTTATACAAACGATCGGCTTTCATCCATCCGCTTTATTCTCCCGGCGGCGAAGTCCTGACAAGGATTCAGGCTCCTGATCACTATCATCACTACGGAATTTGGAATCCATGGACGCTCACTTTTATCGGTAAACGCGAAGTCGATTTTTGGAATCTGATGAAAGGTGAAGGTACTGTTCGTTTTGCCGGAATGATTTCACAGGTTGAAGGCCCGGTTTACACAGGCTTTAAATCACGTCAGGAACACATCGATTTTGGAGCTGTTGGAGGTGATGCTGTAGCCATGAACGAATTGTTTGATGTCAGAATCTGGAATGTACCCAATCAAAGGTATCTTGTAGACTATTCCAGCACATTGAATACACCACTCGATTCAGGAATTCTTTTGGCTGCTTACCGGTATGGCGGCGGAATTGGATTCCGTGCAACGGAAAAATGGATGAAAGACAATAGTTCGGTGCTGACTTCGGAAGGGAAAATCCGCAAAGATGCTGACGGCAGCAATGCCCGCTGGTGCATAGTGGAAGGCGAATCGGCCACCAAAGAAGGTCGTTCCGGAATTCTGTTTCTGAGTTATCCGGCCAACCGGATGCATCCGGAACCAATGCGTGTTTGGCCTGAAGACCAGAATGGGCGTGGCGACCTGTTCTTCGAATTCTGTCCCATCCGTCATAAAGATTGGAAAATTGAAAAGGGAAACGATTATTCGTTAAAATATCGGCTCATTGTTTTCGATGGCATAATGACTCCGGAAGAAGCTGAAAATTACTGGCAGGCTTTTGCCAATCCACCGGCAATAATTATCAGTAACTCTTTTGAAAATAAAATTAACCAAAAGGGAAAGAAATATGAATAAAAAACTTGCCTTCATTATTGCCAGTTTGCTGTGTTTGTTGATCGCTTTTCAACCAGTTTCGGCAGCAAAAAAGAAAATCCTGATTTACACCAAGAATGGTAAAGGTTATGTGCACGAAAACATCGCTGCAAGCGTTAAGGCTTTACAGGAAATTTGTGCGGCAGAAAAAATTCTGACCGATGTTTCAGATAACCCTTCGGTATTTACGCCTGAAAACCTGAAGCAGTACGATGCCTTGTTTTTCTGTAACAGCAATAATGAGGGTTTTGATACCGAAGATCAAAAGAAAGCCTTTCAGAATTTTTGCCGAAGTGGAAAAGGTTTTGGAGCTTTGCATTCGGCTAATGCTACCGAGCGCGAATGGCCCTGGTACTGGGCGCTGGTTGGCGGAAAATTTGTCCGCCACGCAAACTATCAGAAATTTGATGTTGTGGTGGTTGATTCGAAAAATCCTTCAACCAAGAATTTACCCAAGCGGTGGACCATAGAAGATGAATGTTATTATTCGAATGAATTGAATCCTGACATTCATGTATTGCTTGCTGTAGATTTGACCACAGTGAAAGACGAAGGCAAGAAGGATTATCCGGGAGAAACTTTTGGAACCTATTTTCCACTATGCTGGTGTCACGAATTTGAAGGAGGCCGACAATGGTATTCGGCTCTCGGTCACAATCCTGAATTCTACAAAGATGAGATCTTCAGGAAACACCTGCGCGGTGGAATTTTATGGATATTGAAAATGAAAAACTAAGCCAAACCATATCAATCATGGAAAGAAGAAGATTTCTGCAAACCACGCTGACAAGTGCAACAGCCATGGTAGTTGTACCAACCATTATCCCATCATCCGTATTGGGCAAAAATGCTCCCAGCAATAAAATCAACATCGGGCAAATTGGTTGTGGCCGGATTGCTCAAAGTCATGATATGCCGGGAACCCTTCAGCACGAAGTTGCACGAATGATTGCAGTGAGCGATCTGGATAAAAACCGCATGACAGACGGGAAGAAACTGGTTGAAGATTTCTACAAAAAGAAAACTGGGCAGGACAACTATGTCAACGTAAAAATGTACGACGACTACAAAGAAATGCTCCTGAGTAAAGATATCGATGCTGTCATTATAAGCACGCCTGACCATTGGCATGCGCAACCTGCCATCGAAGCTGCACTTGCAGGGAAACATGTTTACGTGCAGAAACCAACATCTCTGACTGTTTCCGAAGGACGGATCATGGCCAATATTGTGAAGGAAAAAGGAATAATTCTTCAGGTTGGAACACAGCAACGCTCCTCGAATCAATTTCGACTTGCAGCCGAGTTGGTCAGAAATGGACGCATAGGTCGGTTGCACACTGTGAAAATTGGCTTACCTGGCGATCCTTCCGGCCCGGAAGCTGCTGAAATGCCTGTACCCAAAGGGTTCAATTACGACATGTGGTTGGGTGAAACACCATATGTTCCCTATACCGAAATTGGAGTTCATCCTCAAAAAGGGTACGATCGTCCGGGTTGGTTGCGTCGCGAACAGTTTGGCGCCGGAATGATTACCGGTTGGGGACAACATCATTTCGATTCGGCTGCATGGGGAATGGATACTGAATTAACCGGACCAATATCCATTCAGGCAATAGCAGAATTTCCGAAGTCGGGTTTGTGGAATGTTCATGGTGATTTTATGGCCAAAGCGGAATATGCCAATGGAATTACCATGTACACCAGTGGCGGCTATCCCAACGGAATCCGCTACGAAGGAACAGAAGGCTGGATTTTTGTATCGCGTGGCGACTATGTGGCTTCAGCCAGCGATCCGGTTGCCAAAGCCAACAGCGCCAAAGCCCTGGATGCCAGTGACCCAAAAATACTGACATCAGTAATTGGCGAAAATGAAATTCATCTTTACAAAAGCGATGAACAACATGGCAACTGGCTCGAATGTATTCAGACAAAAAAAGAACCGATTTCTCCGGCAGAAATTGGTCACCGCGCATGTACCATTTGCCTCATCACACACATTGCGATGAAACTGAATCGCAAACTGAACTGGAATCCGGGGACGGAGCGTTTCGAAAACGATGATCAGGCCAATTCGATGCTCAGTCGTCCGGAGCGATACCCGTTTGGAGTTGGGAATATCAAAAGAAAATAAAATTGGATTTAGCTGTAAGTAAGACTGCAATTTATCGTGGCCTCAGGAATAAACCCCTTTGGCCTGAAATTTCGTGACCAAAAATAAAAACAAAACAAGGTGCATCTGTAATTGTTATAATTTATGCAATTGCTGCTTGCACCTTTTTTATGAGGTAGCAAATAGAAAATTCAAAAACAGACTGAAAAATGAGTAACCCAAATTTCGATTTAACAGGTAAAGTGGCTGTTGTGACTGGTGGTGGTGGTGTTTTGGGCGGAAGCATAGCCCAGAGTCTGGCAATAGCTGGTGTGAAAGTAGTAATATTGGGTAGGTCTCCTGAAAATATTTTGGTCCGCACCGAAGAAATCAATATGCAGGGAGGTGAGGCCATGCCAGTAATGAGCGACGTGGTTGACATGCAGGAGTTGATTTGTGCCCGTTCTGAAATTCTCAAAAAATGGGGCACCATCGATATTTTGATTAATTGTGCAGGTGGAAATATGCCCGGTGCAAACATCAATCCCGACCAGACTTTTTTTGACATGAATACCGTAGAGTGGGACAAGGTGCTCGAACTCAACCAAAACGGCACAGTCTATCCTTGTATGGTTTTTGGAGAAGTAATGGCCCGGAAAAAGAAAGGTAGCATCATTAATATTTCGTCGATGGCTACCTATTCGGCAATGACGCGTGTGCCAGGCTATTCGGTGGCTAAAAGCGGAATGAATATTTTTACCCAGTGGCTGGCAACCGAACTGGCGCAGAAGTTTGGAGAAGGATTGCGCGTGAATGCAATAGCTCCGGGCTTTTTCATTGGCGACCAAAATCGTGCAGTGCTGATTAATCCGGATGGCTCCTATACCGAACGAAGCCATAAAGTGCTGGCCAAAACTCCGATGGGACGTTTCGGCGAAATCAGCGAATTAAACGGATTGGTTCAGTTCCTTTGTTCCGATGCGGCCAGTTTCATTACGGGCGCCATCATCCCGGTTGACGGAGGCTTCAGTTCTTTTAGCGGTGTTTAAAATTCATCATTTATAATTCAAAGAATGGTACTCGAAAAATCATGGCGTTGGTTTGGATTTGGTGACTCAGTTCAGCTATCCGACCTGAAACAGATAGGAATTGAGGGTGTGGTTACGGCACTGCATCATATTCCTAACGGTGAAGTGTGGCCGGTTGCGGAAATTCTGAAAGTGAAATCTGCCATTGAAGCTCAGGGAATGCATTGGACAGTAGCTGAAAGTTTGCCGGTTTCAGAAGGAATAAAAACCAGAAATTTTGATCATGAACGCTTGATTACCAACTATAAAATATCACTTCAGAATTTAGGCGAATGTGGCATCGATACCGTTTGTTATAATTTTATGCCTGTACTCGACTGGGTGCGCACAAGTCTGCATTATCCGCTTCAGAATGGTGGTGAAGTCATGTATTTCGACTATGCCACTTTTGCCGCTTTCGATGTATTTATCCTGAAACGCCCGAATGCGGCGAATGATTATCCAGATGAAATAATCGCCAAAGCCGAGCAGGTAATTGCATCGATGACTTCCGAAGAACATGAAGAACTGGCCCGAAACATCATTGTTGTTTCCCAGGGATTTATCGATGGTGTGGTCGATGGATCGACCCCAGATTATAAAAAAGTTTTCCTGAAATTTCTGGATACATACAGCGCCATTGACCGCGATAAATTACGCGAAAACCTATCGCTTTTCCTTCAGGAAGTAGTTCCCGTCGCTGAAAAATATGGTGTGAATCTGTGCATTCACCCGGATGATCCGCCATTTCCGGTGCTTGGATTGCCGCGCATTGTCAGTTCTCAGGACGATCTGGAATGGATTTGCCAGCAGGTGGATTCAACGGCTAACGGAATTACTTTTTGTACCGGGTCGCTTTCGGTGAACCGGCAAAACAATCTGTTGCAGATTGTGGAAAAACTGGGGCCGCGTATTCATTTTGCTCATTTGAGAAATAATGTATTTTTTGAACATCGCGCTTTTCATGAATATGGTCATATTGAAGGCGACATTGATATGTATCCGATTATAAAAGCCTTACTCAAAGAGCAAATCCGGAGAAAAGTATCCGGAAGAAAAGATGTTCGCATTCCTTTTCGCCCTGATCACGGTGTGAAAATGCTGGATGATTATACCCGTTCAGCTAATCCAGGCTATCCGCTGATTGGCCGTTTGAAAGGACTTTCTGAACTTTCCGGAATGCAAATGGCGATTGAACGAGAATTGACAGGAAAGTAAGCCATCGCAGTTTCCAATTATCAATTGCTTCAATCCATATGATTTTTTTTTAATGCTGATTTTACTTCAGAAAGTTTTATTTTTGTTCAGCTAAATCGCACCAACTATACCTTCGATCCATGAATAAAAACCTGATTCCCATGATTGCTATTGCAACGCTGCTATCGGCTTGCGGTGGTGGACAAAAACCCGCAGAAAAAGAAAAATTCGTCACCAAATTTACCGGGGCAAAAGGCGAGGTGAAACTGATGACTCTCGATCCGGGACACTTCCATGCTGCTTTAGTGCAGAAATCCATGTACGAACAAATCGATCCAACCGTTTTTGTTTATGCCCCTGAAGGCTCTGATATCACTGGTCATCTGGCCCGGATCGAAGCATTCAACAAACGC
>CAILJH010000270.1 GCA_903834475.1 uncultured Prolixibacteraceae bacterium
ACTGATTAAAAACCGGCTGTCCGCTAAAATTTATACTTTTACCCATGGTTACATTTGTTTGCTTCGTAACTTCAAAGGTAACTATACCGGGTTAGCCTTTATCGGCTAGCTCGGTTCTATTTCTTTTACCGGACAACAATGATAAAGAATTTAAATTACAGGCAGTGATGAATCAGTCGATGCCATTATCTTCATCGAAGGAAATAACATTTCTGATCAAGCGGGAACAATTATGAACCGTAAGAATATCAATTTGATTATATGACACAATGCGATAGACTATCCGATAATTTCCGCAAATCAATTCCCGGATTGATTGAGAATTAAACTCAGGTACTATTTTTCCTGCTTTTGGATGATCTGTTAAAATTAAGGGAGCATCAAATAGTGTAGAAACTGTTAGTTCAGCATATTTTGGTGAATCATTTCCAATATACTCACCTATTTCACTTAAATCTTGAATTGCGTTATCAGTCCAGATTATTTCAACCATTTATTCAGCTTTTGTTTAGCTTCTTCCACGGTATTTACCCGTCCGTTATCCGAATCGTCCATACCTTTTTGGACTTTATCCAAGAATATAAGATGCTCTATAACTTGCTCCATTGTTACATTATCCGGCAAACTATCAAGCGTATTTCTAATCAGAGCTTTTGTAATCATGGCAATCCATTTTTATTCAAAAATACTAATTTTAGCATAACCTTTCAAGCAGCACCACTGCATGAACCGAAATTCCTTCTTCTCTTCCTTCAAAACCCAGTTCTTCGGTGGTTGTAGCTTTTATTGAAACTGCATCAGCATCAATTCCAAGAATCCGGGCGATGGTTTCTTCCATTTCAGGAATAAACGGTTTGAGTTTTGGATTTTGTGCAGCAACGGTTACATCCAGGTTTCCTACCCGATAGTTTTTGGAGGCAATCAGTTCGTTGGTTTTCAACAAAAGAATTTTGCTGTCAATATTTTTATATTCTGAAGAAGTATCCGGAAAATGGCGTCCGATATCACCCAGCTTGGCAGCACCAAGCATCGCATCGCAGAGTGCGTGAATCAGCACATCGCCATCGGAATGTGCCACTGTGCCCTTGCTGTGAGGAACAAGAACACCGCCCAGCCATAAGGTTTCGCCTTCAGCTAAACGGTGTACATCGTATCCGTACCCAATCCGGAATTTCATATTCTATCTCTTTTGTTTCTTAAATGCATCAAAGTCGAACGACAGGGTAAACCTAAGTGTATTCGCCAACGGATTATTCTGCGCAACAGGAATCAGATAGGAAAAATCGAGTGCAAACACATTCATTTTCAAACCAGCTCCTGCTGTAAAATATTTACGGTTTCCCTTGGTCACGTCTTCATAAAAATAACCAGCGCGAATGGTGAACTGCTTGTTATACCAGTATTCGGCTCCTGCCGAAAAAGTGATTTCTTTGAATTCTTCAGACATGCCACCTGGCGCATCAGTAAAAGATTTGAAAATTCCCTCAATCGGACCAATATTGGAATTCTTTCCGGTAACAATATCAGTTTTAGTAGTATCAGGAGTAGGTACCAGTAACTTATTGGCATCAAAAGTCAACGTAATGGTATTGTACCGATCCATTTCGGTTTTATATGAAACTCCAAGTTTCATATTGGTTGGTATGAAATCTTTTGTTTCTCCATCGGTATATGAAATTTTACTACCGACATTTGAAATATTAATCCCGGAGGCAAAAGTCGACCGTTTGCGGTTAGACCTCATTTCTTTTTGATAATAAAACGAAACATCAGCGGCATAGGCATTTCCGGCATGGGTGTATGTACCGTTGACCATTTGGCCTCCGGTAAGGTCTGAACGTATGTATCGTAATGCCACTGCTCCTGCAAAATAATCAGAAAGCTTCAGTGCATAGCCCAGGTCAAATGCAAACTCATTTGGACTTTGCTGTCCTGTGGGATCTCCATATTCACTCATGAATGTGATGTCTCCCAGAGAAAAGTATCGCAATGAAGCGCTCAACGTTTGACTGTCATCCAAGCGTTTATAACCAACCAGATAAGCCAGGTTGATATCTGAAACCAGATTGCGAAGCCAGGGAGTATAGGATAATCCGATTCCCATCTGACTTTCATTAAATGCATATTTTGCAGCGTTCCAATGCTGCGAATTCACATCAGGTGATGTTGCTGCACCTGCATCTCCCATTGCGCCTCCACGCGAATCGGGTGCAATGGTTAAAAACGGAACCCCGGTAGTGATTACGTTGGCACCGGTTGTCGAAGTAGTTTTTTGTGCTATTGCTTCGGGCAAAAATAGTCCTAAACAAAGAATCACAGTCAGTAAAATCGTTATTTTCATGTGTTATAAACTTTCATTTTTTGAATTTGCAAATATAGACGATTGTAAATGTGTTGTATCATCTCAAAGCTTAAAAAACTAAACGGACATTGTATTGAATTAGTATGACAATAAAATCTATTTGAATTAATTTTTATCAGTGCACCAAAACAAGCCTGCCTGAACCACTACTCATTCTTCCATCTTTTGCAGTTACACTCAGCCTGTAAACATATATCCCGGGCATCATCCTGACATTTCTTTCAGATGGAATCCATTTCAGGGGAAGGCTTCCTGTACCTTGCGAACCCATTGTAGCTTTCAGCAAATCAACGCGGGAACCGTTGGTTTGAAACACTTCCAAATCAACTAAGAAAGTTTCATCAGGCATATTACTGGTAAATACAAAGCTGGTTTCATCCTGCATTGGGTTAGGATAATTGGCAACAGTTTCAATCCGGAAGACATCTTTAACAACAAACCGGATTTCTTTCTCAGCAGAATTATTGAGAACATCCCAAACCTTCAAAACCAATGTATGTTCGCCTTCAGACAATTTGGTTAGTGGAAAAATAATCTTCCCGGTTTTGTAATTGTCCTTGTCAGCCTGAAAATAATCGTTTAAAACCATGATATTGGTATAGTCACCATCCAGAATCGCCGTGATATCATGCCCAATGCCAGTACCGGCAGTATTTATCCCGGTATTATCTGTAATGTTGGCCAGCAAAACAGAGCTGGCACTTACAGTTCCTCCATCTTTGAAAGATGCTGAGTTCAGGAACAAATCAATCTGAGGACCGTTCAAATCAGAAAGTGTTGTATTTGCCGATCCTCCAATGTAAAAACCATCGAAATAACCATGTGCATCAACCGATTCATTGTATGCATAATACAGAATTTTTCCTTTCCCCAGTTTGTAAGAAATGTCTTTCGGCACAAAAAACGAGAATTCGAACTCACCGTTTTTTACACTGGCTAATCCTTTGTAAATAACATTACTCTGAACCTTATAATTAAATGGTTCCTGTCCTGCATTTCCTAATGTCTCCACCTGCATGGCTTTGTCAAAAACGGTAGGGATAATCTCTCCGTTAAACGAAGTAAGTTTTGCTCCATTGCCGTCGGCTACAAAGCCTTTCACCGTTACTACCGAAAGTGTCCGGATGGTATCAACCGTTGTTTGAACATCCGATCCATCGATGCTAGTTGTAATAACCTGATTCGTTGGATTAGCCAAACGAATAGCAGGATCGGCCAATAAAGTAAAATTTAACTGGTTTGTACCCGTGTTTGCAGTTGCCTTGGCCAGACGCATAACCTCGCCCAATCGAAGGGTTTTCCCTTGTTTATCCTTTTCGAAAATATAATTAAAGAAATTTTTGTTCAAAACAAAATTCGCTCCTGAATAAACCAATCGCGTAGTAGAAAAAAGTCCAACACCACCTCCGGTAGGATTCAGTAATATTTGCTCACCGGCCGAAGTTTCATCGGCATCGAAACGACTGAATTCGCAGGTTGCAGTCACAAAAATCGGAAGATGGCTCGAATTGGTCCATGAATTAATATTTCCAATATCCAGTACGTTTTCGGCTGCCAGATTTTTTTCGTTGGCATGGCCGGTATAGTTCATTATCAAAGTGCCTTGCTTCACTCTGTTATTGATTGCTGTGGTAACATCAGGATATTTTTCACCACTTGGAGTCGAAATTTGGGTATAGGCATCCAGATAAATCTTATCGGTAAAAAATGCCGGGTAGGAACTATTCACTGCGTTCGCCATAGATTCAGCCTGAATCATGTGGGTATTGTTATCTTCATCATCAGCAATGAAAGTAACTATATTCCGCCAGTTTCCCATAGTTGATTGCTGGTTATAGAACTTGGTTTTATTAACCACTACCGTCGCTTCATCTGCCGTTCGTGCCGGAATGCGGCCAATACCCAGATCTACCGTTCCTATTGATCCGCCTTCATTCTCCCCCAGAAAAACAAAAAAATCGTCAGTTACAAATGACTCCGTGGGAGAAAGCGAATTCTCCGATTCAAAAGTTGGGATCAGGTTATGATTTTGACCAAGGATATTCCGATTGTCATATGAACCATCTCCCATCAGCAAAATATATTTCAGCGTATTTTTTCCACTATGTATTCCGTTTTCATAGCACATCCTGAAGTAATTTCTTAAAGCAGAAGGATCTGGAAGTCCTCCTGAAAATTCATTGTAAATCATCTCCGGAGTAAGCACCTGAATTGTCATATGATCACTGACACGATGAAAATTTGCCAAATCGTTTGCAGCCCCCAATAATGCCTGATTTGAAACAATGATCATTTCTGATGCTTCGGTGGCATGTAAATTTTGATTGGCAACCGTGCCAACCCATTCAGGAACCGGAATGGAGCCTACCGGACTGAACGCAACGTATTCACGAATTGAAGCTGAGTTTGATTTAAATTTCAGCTGATTATTGGAATACACATCCGGCACTTCAATTGTATTGCTGATATCGGTTATGTCAAATATTTTAGTTGAAGCAGTCGCATTGCTCAAAATAAACTCCGAAACCTGAATAAAGCCATCATTACCTTTTCCCCTGAAAAAATAGACATCGGAACTGATATTCAGAAGGCTTTCATAATTCACGGAAATATAGTCGAGCCAGGCTTCAGACGAACTATTAGATGCATTGTATGTCAGCTTATACTGAAGATTGTTGGATGGAATATTTTCGGTAAACTCTGCAATCTGATCATCGGCAAAATACGTTGTAGGATCGCTGACGTCAATCGCCTGAAATGGAATATTTTTTACTGTTTTGGCATTTAACGTAACTGCCATCGTGCTTGTTGCAGAAGATTTTCCTGCTAAACGTATTTTAAACTTGGCAGGTATTGTATTATCCGCATGATCGAGTGCCATATTAATCGTTTGAGTACTTCCGGTAATAAACCGTTCACCAAACCACTGACTGCCCGATGAAATTAAATTCAATGCTTCCTTTTCATAAAAAGCATAATTAGGAAATGAGACAATCGTTTTCCCGGCAGCAGCCGTGACTTCATCACTTTTAGAAATGAGATTGATTGCGCCCTGATCGGTCAGATAAAAATAGGTTTCAGTAGAAAAAACATTCTGCTGATGAGAAATTAGCCCGGTTGAAGGATCCATACTGGAACTAATATTTCCGGTGGAGTAAAAAAAGATGCAATCTTTGCCTGCACTGTCTTTTCCTTTCCAGACTGGATAGGGTAACAGATCATCGAACTGAATATCTTTATTCATAACCGGCAGCATATAACCGCCGTTTCCATATATAGAAACCAGATCAGGATTACTAAATCCCCATGTTTTTATCTGATCGTATGTGATTTTAAAAATTCCTTTGTTTTTGGTCTTAATTTTAGTCCAATTGCCGGTTCCAAGTATTGAAGAAGATTTCCATTGATAGGCAGATGCCGCTGATTTTAGTATGGGATTATTCTCTTTTACTGAAATGGTGAAATCAACCAATTTTTCAATTTGATTGTTTTTCCTGATAAAGGGACAAATTGTAAGCCGAAGAAATGATCTTCCCGCAGAAATGCTTATTTCAGATTTAAGCTGCAATTCACCCTCCTGAATACCCGCCAAACTTCCCGGCATAAATGGAACCGGCTCATAAACAGCGTTCAGAATGGAAACATCTGCAGCAGCTGATTTGACATCAAAACTTTCGAACCAATATGGAAGTCTTGTTTGATCTGCAATGATGCTATTCTCAAAATCCGGCATTGATTTTTGTTCAATACCAAGTGTTTGAGTTTGTTCAATCCAATGTATTGTTCGATGATATTCTGCAGTCCGACCGATAAAAAAACAAAAAAAGAAAGTACAAAAAAGAAATAATTTGGTCATTTGTCAGTTATATTATTTCGACTTAGGAATTAACGATTAAATTGTGGTATTAGTATAACTTTATGTTCTTCAAAGTGAATAAAATATGCATTTAATGCAATTTAAAGAAGCAAAGATAGGAGACAAGAACTAACATACCTGAAAAACTTTGAATACTTGAACAATATCAATTCAACAATTTAGTTATATTTGTGAGTCTTTTAAAATAACGGAAAAGAATATTGACCTATGAAATTTAAATCCATATTATTATTTGGTCTTGCTGCTGTAATGGCAGGATGCGGATTGTTTGGAAAAGGAAAGGGAGGCCACACAGGTGCTTCTCATGCGACAGGATGGGGATTTGGAGATCCTAAAAACGGTGGTTTTCAGGATGATAACAATTATGCCCAGAAAACAGGACCGGGCTTGGTATTTATTCAGGGTGGAACATTTACCATGGGGCGTGTTGAACAGGATGTGATGTATGACTGGAACAATACTCCACGCAGAGTTACTGTAGCTTCATTTTACATGGATGAAACGGAGGTTTCGAACCTCGATTATCGCGAATATTTATTCTGGTTAAGAAGAGTTTATCCTGCAAATCCTGAAAAATATAAACTTGCTTTGCCTGACACCTTAGTCTGGAGAGAAGAACTTGCCTTTAACGAACCCTATATTACCAACTATCTTCGTCATCCCGCCTTTGGAAACTATCCGGTTGTCGGAGTTTCCTGGAAACAGGCTGATGCATACTCAAGGTGGAGGACTGACCGTGTCAACGAAAAAATCCTGATTGATAAGGGCATTATTTCTTTAGATAATACGCAAACCGGACAAAACGTATTTACTACGGAATCATACCTGGCTGGTTTGTATCAGGGAACTGAAGGTAAAAAGCCATTGAAGGATGCAGCCGGAACAGCACGTAAAATACGTTGGGAAGATGGATTACTTTTGCCAAATTACCGGCTTCCTACCGAAGCAGAATGGGAATATGCAGCACTTGGTCTGATTGGAAATTCAGAAAATGAATTACTGACCGACCGCAAACTGTATCCTTGGAAAGGATCCTATTTGCGTGACGATGCAAAAAAGACCAGAGGACAAATGATGGCTAACTTTACCCGTGGAAGAGGTGATTTGATGGGTATGGCTGGTGCATTAAATGATAATGCTGACATTACTGCACCGGTAACATCCTACGACGCCAATGACTACGGTCTTTATTGTATGGCAGGTAATGTGAACGAATGGGTAGCCGATGTTTACCGGCCACTCTCATCAAGCGATGTCGCTGAATTTCAGCCATTCCGTGGAAATACATTTACCAAATACAAAACAGGACAAGATGGGAAACTGATTCGGAACGAATTTGGAGAACTGGTTAAAGACACCATTGCCGATTACAGAAATTTTAAAGACGGAGATTATCGTACGCAGGTAATTGAAGGTAATGAAGATTGGAACGCGCAGAAAGACAAAACAAAAACCAATAAAATGTACATACAATCCACCAAGGAAGGTCAGTTCTCATCAATTATATCTGACAATTCGCGGATTTACAAAGGTGGAAGTTGGAAAGACAGACCTTATTGGCTTAGTCCCGGAGCCCGGAGATACAGACCTGAGACAGAATCTGCTGACGATTTAGGCTTTCGCTGTGCTATGACACGCGTTGGTAGTCCAAGCGGTTTATAAGTAAATCAACGATATAATAGATAAACCTCATTTTTCAAAAAGTGAGGTTTTCTTTTTTTTTGAAGCCATGAACATACCAAGCTTGTATTCCATTTTTCAGGAGCATCCCGTAATTACGACTGACTCAAGAAATATTCCAGAAAACAGTATCTTCTTTGCACTTAAAGGAGAAAATTTCAATGGTAATGCATTTGCTTCCGAAGCACTCTCAAAAGGTGCATCTTATGTGGTCGTTGATCAGGCTGAATTTGTTGTCAGTAATCAGTTTATTCTGGTTCCGGATGTTTTGATATGCCTTCAGCAATTGGCGCGATTTCACCGTGATCAACTCGGTCTACCAATTCTTGCAATAACCGGAACAAATGGCAAAACAACGACCAAAGAACTCGTCGCAGCAGTACTTTCTAAAAAATTCAAGGTAAATTTCACTCAGGGAAACCTGAATAACCACATTGGAGTTCCTCTCACTCTCTTGTCAATGAATAAGGACACCGAATTTGGAGTAGTTGAAATGGGTGCCAACCATCCAGGTGAAATAAAGATTCTGTGTGAAATCGCAAATCCTGACTTTGGATTGATAACAAACATTGGGAAAGCTCATCTGGAAGGTTTCGGATCGTTCGAAGGTGTTGTCAAAACAAAATCAGAGATGTATGATTTTCTTCGCTATAAAAATGGCACCATCTTTCTGAATGCTGATAATTCATTGCTTGTTCGTCAGGCGCAAGACCTTGATCAGATCTGCTACGGAGAATCGACAGAATATTTCATGCCAGGAGAACTTGCAAGTACCGACAATTATCTGGTAGTTAAAGCACTTTTCACGAAAGGCTGGCTTTACCTGAAATCAAAACTGATAGGCGATTATAATTTTGAAAATCTATTGGCAGCGGCCTGTATTGGCAAATATTTCAAAGTTGATCCTTTACTTATTCAGGAAGCTCTGGCAGAATACACGCCGTCAAACAACAGGTCACAGCTTATCCGGAAAGAGAAAAATACAATCATCATGGATGCCTACAATGCCAATCCAACAAGCATGATGGCCGCTCTCAGCAATTTTGTTAATCTTAAAAGCGACCAAAAATGTATCGTTTTGGGCGATATGCTTGAATTGGGAGAAACTTCTGCAGCGGAGCATCAAACGATCGTAGATTTTATTGAAGATCAGAAATTTTCAGAGGTTTTTCTGATTGGGCCCTATTTTGTGAAGACAAAAGATAGAACTAAAAAAGAGAAGTTCGACAATGTCGAACTTCTCTCAAACTACCTAAAAACACAACCTATTGAAAACAGACTAATATTAATTAAAGGGTCGCGTGGGATCCATCTTGAGAAAATATTGGAACTGTTGTCCTAAATATCATTAATTTGCTGAAGGTTTCTGAACATTCAACACCTCAGCAATTGCCTTTTCAAAAGTAGATTTTGGCAATGCTCCCATCGCCATCTGTGGTTGACCGTCGACCGGAACAAACAAAAGTGATGGAATACTCTGGATTCCGAACATAGCAGATAATTCACGTTCATCTTCAGTATTCACCTTATATATCACCAAATTGTCACCATATTCTTTTTGTAATTCCTCCAGAAGCGGAGCGACCATTTTGCATGGCCCGCACCAGTCAGCATAAAAGTCAATCATGCATGGTGTTTTTCCTTCGTACTTCCATTCTTTATTGAGATCAAAGTTGAATACTTTTTCTTTGAATGTCTCCTGAGTTAAATGTTCTAACATGGCTGAAAATTTTAATTATACAAATATATACATTTTCCGATATGTACATATCAATTCATATGCCAAAAATATTTCGTGTTAGATGTCAGCCTTAAACAGCATAAAATAGTAATTTTGTCACGATTTAAAAATGTCATTTCGTAATATTACAGCTACTCCGGATTTTTTTTCATGAAGAAACACTTGCAACATCCAATATTCCCGGTCATATCAGAAATAGCCGATCAACTTAATCAGGAAACTTATGTCATCGGCGGTTTTGTCAGAGACCTGATTTTGAAGCGACCTTCAGAAGACATCGATATTGTAACAATCGGAAGCGGAATTCGGCTTGCCGAAACGATAGCAAAAAAATTAGGTCCTAATATTCAGGTCAGCATATTCAAGACTTTTGGCACTGCCATGTTTAAATATCAATCGCTCGATGTTGAATTTGTTGGCGCACGAAAAGAATCTTACAGCGAAGATTCCAGAAAACCCGTAGTTGAAGATGGCACCCTCGAAGAAGACCAGAACCGCCGCGATTTCACCATAAACGCTTTGGCCCTTTGCCTGAATAAAGACCGTTTTGGCGAACTGATTGATCCCTTTGGAGGTATTCAGGATCTTGAAAATAAAATAATCCGAACACCGCTTGAACCCGGAATTACTTTTTCGGACGATCCGTTGCGAATGATGCGTGCTATACGATTTTCATCACAATTGGGATTTACAATTGAAGAAAAAACACTGGAAGCCATTTCACGAAACAAAGACCGCATTCACATTATTTCGAAGGAACGAATCGGAGAAGAATTGAATAAGATCATACTTTCATCCAAACCTTCAGTTGGATTTAAACTTTTGGAGAAAACCGGTCTTCTTGAGATCGTTTTTCCGGAATTATACCGAATGAAAGGACGTGAAGAAGTGAATGGAATCGGGCATAAAGACAACTTCTACCATACACTTGAAGTTTTGGATCGTATTACACCGAATACCAACAACCTCTGGCTTCGCTGGTCTGCCTTGCTTCACGACATCGCTAAACCAGTAACAAAGAAGTATTCGCCACAATTGGGATGGACCTTTCATTCACACAATTTTGTGGGTGCAAAAATGGTCGCGCCTTTATTTAAGAAGATGAAATTTCCGCTGAACGAAAAAATGAAATACGTTCAGAAAATGGTTGAACTTCACATGCGGCCTATTGTCCTTTCGGAAGAGGAAGTAACAGATTCGGCGATCCGAAGGTTACTCTTCGAGGCAGGCGATGATATCGATGATTTGATGACTCTTTGCGAGGCGGATATTACTTCGAAAAACCAGGAGAAGGTTAAAAAGTACTACAGCAATTTTCAACTTGTCCGTCAAAAACTGAAAGAATTGGAAGAGAAGGATCATATCCGGAATTTCCAGCCACCCTTGACCGGAGAAACAATTATGGAAGTTTTTGGTCTGACTCCCTGCCGTGAAGTAGGTCTTATCAAAATCGCCATAAAAGACGCAATACTGGATGGGATTATTCAAAACGATCATGATCAGGCCTATCAGTTTATGCTTGAGAAAGCAAAGGAATTGGGGCTAACACCTTTAACTGATCAATGATTTAGCAATTGTACCCGAAGTAAAATGGGAAGGTGATCCGAAAATCCTTCCTGGTATTTGTAACCAATATAAGTGCGTCTCGGTTTAACTCCTCCAAATTTCAGATCTGGTTCAAGCAGAAAATCCGGATCAAATATTTCAGCCTTGGTCAATTTATAACCGTTGTTGCTTTCAAAAAAAGACTTTGAAACGATCCACTGGTCGAAAACCTCCCAGGCATATTGGTTCTTGATTGTTTTTACAGGTTTCGAAAGCCATTCATAGGAGAGGTTAATCATTTTGTCTGCTCTATCAGAATTATCATTTTCGCTGGCTCCCAATACCTCAGACAAACTTACATCATCCGGATTGTCGTTAAAATCGCCTGTACAGATAATCTTCGGATCCTGATATTTAATCCGTAGTTCATGAATAGCCTTTTTTAGGGTTTCTGCTGCCAGTTTTCGATATCTCGCTGATTCCATAATTCCACCAAACCTGGAGGGCCAGTGATTAACAAAAATATGCAAAGTATCATGCCCGTGAAGCAAACCACTCACCCGAAGAATGTCCCTGGTTTTAAATGATTTATCTGACTTATCACATACTGGGATCGCCTGATAGTCAAATGGCTGGAATAATTCAGGACGATAAATAAAAGCAACATCTATTCCCCTTTCATCAGGAGAATCTTTCTGAACAATTTTGTAGTGGCATTTATTTAATGGTGCAAGGTTTGTCAACAATTCCAGAACTTTAAGGTTTTCTATTTCGCACAAACCAACAAAAACCGGAGGATTCCATTTTCCGGCTGCTAAAATGACTTTGGCCAGCCGTTCCTCTTTGGCATGCATTCTTCCTTGATTCCACCGCCGGTCACCTTCAGGTGTAAATTCATCATCATTAGTCAGTGAATCGTTCACGCAATCAAAGAAATTTTCGGTATTATAAAACATGAAGGTACATTCTTTACCTGGCGAATTATTCTGTCCGGATGTTTCCACAGTCAGCAAGAATATAAAACCAAATATCAAAGGCAATCCTTTCATACTCCTGAAAATAAGTATCAAGATAATCAATTGAAAGCTAACATTCTTGTTTTTGAGAAGTAATTTTGGGAACGTAGATTCAAGTCACAAATGCGACAAATCAATTCAAAGCTGCAAAAAATATCTTAGAGGGCGTTTGAAACTTTAACTTTTCTCTTGGTCTTCGATTTATCTTATTCTGTATTAATTTGATATATTCACTGTCATACAA
>CAILJH010000271.1 GCA_903834475.1 uncultured Prolixibacteraceae bacterium
TGAAAAATCCATGTCTCATCCCGACATGGATTTTTTTATGTCATTATCTCCTTGAAATATCAGAGATGTAAGTATATATAGAAGATATCTCAAGAAATAAAATGGAGTTTTTAATCATAAATACTAAATTAATTTTGTAAGTTTACTTCTGATTGATAATAAGAAGTATTATAAGTCTTAAATTAACCACAAAAATCAAATTTCATGAAAAATGTAATCTTATTTTCATTACTGCTTGCTTTTACTGTAAGCAGTCAGGCTCAAACCACTGATAAAAAATGGGGTGCCGCTTTGGGTTTGGGAACTTATGGTTCTGTAAACTATGGTGGATTAGGCTTGATGCCAGAATTGTATTTAAGCAGATACCTCAGTCCCAAGTTTGATTTAATGCTGAAAAGCGATCTTGGTGTTTTTAACTCGAAAGCAACAAGTGGAATAGATTTAGCAGACATATTACTGAATTTAAGGTTCAATTTATCAGATGAAAGTAAAAATTTCCGTCCTTACCTTTTTGCCGGACCCGGTTTTCTGGCCGACAATGTAACATCCGGGATGAACTTTGACCTCGGTCTTGGAGCTAAATACTACTTTAATCCGAATACAGCTTTATATTTTGATGCTGGATATTTATCCGGTATTGATGCTAAAAGAGGCGCAGTTTCCGTTCGAGACAATCTATGGAAAGCTACGATCGGCATGGAATTTGACTTTGGAAAAACCAAAGACACTGACATGGATGGTGTTTCAGATAAAAAAGACAAATGTCCAAATACACCTTCAGGAGTTGCCGTTGATGCCAAGGGATGCCCGCTTGATACCGATGGTGATGGAGTTGCCGATTACCTCGACGACTGCCCTACTGTCGCCGGATTAGCATCGCTGAAAGGCTGTCCGGATAAGGACAAAGATGGTATTGCCGACAAAGATGACGCTTGCCCCGATGTTGCCGGATTAGCCAGTTTAAAAGGTTGTCCGGATACCGACGGTGATGGTATTACAGACAAAGACGACAAATGTCCGGATACACCGAAAGGCTGGAAAGTAGATGCAGTTGGATGCCCGATCGATACAGATAAAGATGGAGTACCTGATGCCATCGATGAATGCCCAACCGTTTCAGGAACAAAAGAAACCAAAGGATGCCCTGCCAAACCTGCGGTGATTACTACAGAAGCAATAAAAGAACTTACACCTGACCAGGTTGTAATACAAAAAGTTAAAGTAACTCCGGTGCATTTCATTTCAGACAAGAGCTATCTTACAGACTATTCAAAAGGTGTTTTGGATAAACTAATCAAAACCCTCAATTCTGACAAAGATTTCAAAGTGAATATGTATGGACACACCGATAGCCAGGGATCTGACAATTACAATATTAAACTCTCACAGGAACGAATTGATTCTGTTGTGAAACATTTGGAATCGAAAGGTATTTCGAAGGATCGGATTATTCACCAAAAAGCATTAGGTAAAGCAAAACCTATTGCCAGCAATAATACTCCTGAAGGTCGTTTACAAAACCGCAGGGTTGAATTTGAAATATTCAAAATGAAATAAGTTCAAAATATTCCAAGAATAAAGCCCTGTCAATTCACTTTGACAGGGCTTTATTCTTTCTATCCGAAGCATCTGTCAAAATAAGTTTGTCGAAAAATTAGCAGTAAATCAATTGAAGGAGGAATGACTTTTCGTTCGTGACAAATAATGGCGAAAATCAAATATCTTTACCGCTCAAATTTCAAAGTCCTAAAAATGTCAATCGAACTGAAAATACGTGACCAGATTGTTGAAGCCATTGAGAAATGTTATCATCAGCAAATAGATTCTTCTCTTGTACAACTTCAAAATACCCGCAAAGAATTCGAAGGTGATATCACCCTCGTGGTTTTCCCGTTTGTAAGGATATCGAAGAAATCTCCGGAACAGACAGCTGCCGAGATAGGTGATTATCTTCAGGTGAATGTTCCAGAAGTTGAGAAACATAACGTTGTAAAAGGCTTCCTGAACCTGGTCATTTCATCAGAATATTGGGTGTCGGTTCTCAATTCTATTTCATCCGTTTCAAATTTTGGAATTACTGAACCAAGTGTATCATCGAAACTGGTTATGGTCGAATATTCGTCGCCCAATACCAACAAGCCACTTCATTTAGGGCATATCCGCAACAACCTGCTTGGATTTTCACTGAGCGAAATACTGAAAGCCAATGGCAACAAGGTGGTAAAAACCAACATTGTTAACGATCGTGGAATCCACATCTGCAAATCAATGTATGCATGGAAAATGTGGGGCGAAGGCCAGACTCCTGAAAACAAGAGAATCAAAGGTGATCATTTGGTTGGTAATTTCTATGTGAAATTTGATCAGGAATATAAAAAGGAAATTGCAAATTTGATTGACCAGGGTGAAAGCAAAGAGAGTGCAGAACAAAATGCACCATCGATGCTTGGAGCCCGCGAAATGTTGCTGAAATGGGAAGCTAAAGATCCGAAAATCATCGAACTCTGGACGATGATGAACCAATGGGTTTATGCCGGATTTGATGTTACCTACAAAGCATTGGGTGTCGATTTCGACAAAATTTATTACGAATCAGAAACCTATTTATACGGAAAGGACGAGGTTCTGCGTGGGTTGAATGAAGGCGTTTTCTATCAAAAAGAAGATTCGTCAGTTTGGGCCGATTTGTCTGCAGAAGGACTCGATCAGAAAATTCTGCTTCGCAGCGATGGCACTTCAGTTTATATGACGCAGGATATTGGTACAGCCAAGGAACGCTTTCAGGATTATCCTGTTAATAAAATGATTTATGTAGTTGGGAATGAGCAGAATTATCATTTCCAGGTTTTATCTATTCTGCTTGACAAGTTGGGTTTTGAATTCGGGAAAGGACTTCACCATTTTTCGTATGGAATGGTGGAACTTCCACAAGGAAAAATGAAATCGCGCGAAGGAACTGTTGTCGATGCTGACGAAATGATGGCCGAAATGATTGAAGTTTCGCGTAAAACATCCGAAGAACTTGGCAAATTGGAAGGTTATACCCCGGAACAAGCTGCTGAAACTTATACGATGATCGCTTTGGGGGCTTTGAAATATTTTATGCTGAAGGTTGATCCAAAGAAAAATATGCTTTTTAACCCGGAAGAATCCATCGATTTCAATGGCAATACCGGACCTTTTATACAGTATACGTATGCCCGAATCCGTTCAGTATTGCGCAAAGCAACTGACCGCAATATTGAGCTGGCTCCTACAATCAGCATCACCTCCGATATTCCGGCAAAAGAACTTCAGCTAATCAAATTAATTTCTCAATTCCCTGTTGCAATAAAAGAAGCCGGGGATAATTACAGTCCGGCTCTGGTGGCCAATTACGTTTACGAATTGGTAAAGGAATTCAATCAGTTTTACCATGAATTTCCGATTCTGATTGAAGAAAATTTCGAAATCCGGAACCTACGTTTGGTTTTAGCCGAAACTGTTGGCAAAACAATTAAAACCGGAATGAAACTGTTAGGGATTGACGTTCCGGAGAGAATGTAAACCGAAGATATAAATTATGAGTTATAAATTATAAGATGAATCCCGAAAATCAGAGCAGGTTTTCGGGATTCATCTTTTATTTCTTGCTTTTCAAAATCTCCTGATACCTGAACATTTCGTCGCGAAGCCGGGCAGCTTCATAGAAATCAAGTTCTTTGGCAGCTGATTCCATGTCTTTTTTGAGCTTGGCAATCGCTTTTTCAAGTGCCGGAACGCTCATGTACTGAACAACCGGATCGGCCGCCAGATTGGTTGGTTCATCACCGCTGTATCCTTTTACTTTCATACCGATGCTTGCGTAACCTACGATTTCGCGACTGGCTTTTATGATTTGTGTTGGAGTAATATCGTTTTCGATGTTGTATTTCATTTGCTTTTCACGACGATGATTGGTCGAATCGATGGTTCGTTTCATCGAATTGGTAATTTTATCGGCATACATGATTACCATTCCATTCAGGTTTCGGGCTGCACGGCCTGCCGTCTGTGTCAATGAACGTTCTGATCGCAAAAAGCCTTCCTTATCGGCGTCCAAAATCGCAACCAGCGAAACTTCAGGCAAATCCAATCCTTCGCGCAACAAATTGATTCCGACCAGAACATCAAATTCCCCTTTACGCAAATCTTCCAGAATTTGAATCCGGTCAAGCGTTTCAACATCAGAATGAATATATCGCGTTTTGACACCCATATTCGACAAGTAACTGCTCAACTCTTCTGCCATTCGTTTGGTCAGGGTGGTAACCAGAACGCGCTCATTCCGCTCAATACGCAAATGAATTTCGTGCATCAGATTATCAATCTGGTTGATGCTCGGACGAACCTCAATAACCGGATCGAGCAATCCTGTAGGCCGGATGACTTGTTCAACAACAATTCCTTCCGATTTTCCAAGTTCATAATCGGCTGGCGTGGCACTTACAAAAACAATCTGGTCAACCACAGTTTCAAATTCATCAAAAGTCAGCGGACGGTTATCGATGGCAGATGGAAGCCTGAAAGCATATTCAACAAGATTTGTTTTTCTTGAACGATCGCCTCCGTACATGGCGCGGATTTGCGGCAAAGACACATGACTTTCGTCGATGATCGTCACAAAGTCATCGGGAAAATAATCGAGCAGGCAGAAAGGACGAGAGCCAGGCTGCCTTCCGTCGAAATACCGTGAATAATTCTCGATTCCTGAACAGTAACCCAATTCACGCATCATCTCCAGATCGTATTCAACCCTTTCCTGAATGCGTTTGGCTTCCAACGGCTTGCCATTTTCCTGAAAAAATGCAATCTGTTTAACCAGATCATCCTGAATCTGCCGGATGGAAAGCTGCATGCGTTCTTTGGTAGTCACAAAAATACTGGCCGGATATATTATTGCCGTGTCAAGGGATTCAATTGTACCGCCACCAACCGGATCGAATGTATAGATTTCTTCAATGTCATCGCCCCAAAAAACAATGCGGAAAGCAATGTCTGCATATGCCGGAAAAATATCTACTGTGTCTCCTTTTACCCTGAAATTTCCGCGGTTAAATTCCACTTCATTACGCGAATACAGCGCATCAACCAGCCGATGTAAAAAGATATTCCTGCTAATGGTTTCACCTCTTTTTACCTGAGTGACGTTGGCATGAAAATCTTCAGGATTTCCGATTCCGTACAAACACGAAACTGACGATACCACAATCACATCGCGCCTTCCGGAAAGTAAGGAAGAAGTGGTGCTCAAACGTAGTTTTTCAATATCCTTATTGATGGAAAGGTCTTTCTCTATGTAGGTATCACTGGATGGTAAATACGCTTCGGGCTGATAATAATCGTAATACGAAACAAAATACTCCACCGCATTTTCAGGAAAAAACTGCTTCATTTCGCTGTACAACTGGGCAGCAAGAGTTTTGTTATGGCTTAAAATCAGCGCGGGACGCTGTACCTGTTCGATCACATTGGCCATGGTAAATGTCTTGCCCGAACCGGTAACACCAAGCAAGGTCTGAAAGGTTGTTCCGTTTCGCAATCCTTCAGCCAATTGCCTGATGGCTTCCGGCTGATCGCCTGTAGGTTGATATTCAGATACGATTTTAAAATCCATTGTTCTAAACGTTAGAGACGCACGGCCGTGTGTCTTTTCAAATTATCTGTTTTGACAATTCTTATTTTATCTATACAACAACTTAAAATACACCGGAAAATGATCGCTGACACCGCTAACATATTTATTACCTACATACGAGCGGTTTGGCGTTTTGTCTCCTTTTTTATTGGTAAAAGTCATCCAGTCGTCAATGAAAATATCTCCTTTTTGGTTTTCTACATGAACCCTTTTGCTGCTGATCAATGCCTGTGAAACAACCAGGTTATCCAACATGTTCCAGTTCCCGCTGTAAAAATAAGTTCCCAATCCTGCTGTTTTATCCGGAATCATGAGATTAACCAAGTTTGAGCCCGAATCCGGTGAACCTGCACCAAGAGTTTCTTTCAGGCTTTTATTTGAAGGCTCATCATTCATATCACCCATGATGATGATGCGCGCCTTGGGGTCATAAGCCAAAATCTGATCAACTTTTGCTTTTAAAACCGATGCAGCAAGCACTCGTTTGGGTTCAGTTTTATCATCACCACCAATGCGCGATGGCCAGTGATTTACAAAAATATGAATAGTTTTATTCCTGACTTTGCCAGTCACATGCAAAATATCGCGTGTTTTAAAATTCGGATCGTCAGGAAAATTTACAGGTAATACTTCATGCAACATTTCAGTAAAAGCATCACGACGGTAAATCAATGCCACATCAATGCCGCGATAGTCAGGACTTTCTTCATGAATGATTCCATACTGATTGTTGAGTATGGCGGTTTTCACCAAATCTTCGAGTACCAGTTGATTCTCAATTTCGACCAGTCCAACCAACTCAGGTAGTTCCCTGGAATTGACTTCAGAGATTACCCGGGCAATATCACCGAGTTTTTTCTGATAACGTTCCATTGTCCACTTTTTCTCACTTTCCGGTAGAAATTCTTCATCCGGAATCTTTGGATCGTCAAACGTATCAAACAGGTTTTCGACATTGTAGGATACCACAGTGTATTCGTTCCTGAGCGCCCTTTTGGTCGAGGTACAAGAACTAAATACCAGAAAAGCAATGACAAGTACTATAAAAATATTTTTCATGAGTTTATTTTCCAATCGTAACTTCATAGAATTGAGTAACATCAACTACCATCATTCCGGCAGTACGGGCAGCCTGCATTCCCAAAACACCATCCTCAAACACCTCACAGTCGGCCGGAGCAACACCCATAAGTTGAGCGCATTTCAGAAATGTTTCCGGATGCGGTTTGAAATTGGCCACGTCTTCACTCGTCACCAATACATCAAAATATTTACGTAATCCTATGATTTCAAGTGTTTTTAACGACAGCCGCCTCGATCCTCCGGTACCAACAGCCATCGGTATCTTTCCGTAATTTGCCCGGACCAGATCGGTAACAATTTTTATTTCAGGAGTCAAATGCATATTCTTTTCGAATTCAGCCTCCTTGATGTTCCCCAATTCTCTGGGGTCAATTGATTTCCCGAAAATTTGATTGAGTTTTTCAACTGTCGGGTAAAGCGGAATTCCGGCCAATTCGATAAACAACTCGGCAGTAAAGTCGATCCCATACCTCGCAGCTGCATTTTTCCATGCGACATAATGGATGGGCATGGTGTCGGCAAGCGTCCCGTCCAGGTCAAAAATCAATCCCTTTGCTTTTGGATCTATATCCAAGTTTTTGTTGGTCATTCTTTATTTTTTATCGCTCAAAAATAACCATTAAAAAACAAGATCAGTTGTTCTGTTTTTTGTTTGACTAAAAATTAACACTTTTGCGACCTAACAAATTTCAGGATATGAATTCGATCTCATTGCTGGGACTCACCGGTATTTCACAATGGACACTTTTTGCTGGTATTGCCTTAATTCTATACGGAATCATTGAAAAGAGTGAGAAAATGATGCTGGGTGGTCAGGTTATCTTCCTGTTACTCGGAATTTTTGCAATTTATATTCTGGTCAATGATGTGATACTTATACCACCGTTTGTTGCTGTAAATCCTGTCCCTAAAGCACTGAGAGTTCTGTCATTTTATAAAGGAGTTGTCTTATTTACAGGACTTACCATAATATCCCTAATTCTGAAATTATTCAAAATCCGGTTTCAGAAAACAAGTTTATATATCTTGGTATTTTTTGCATTAATGCTTTTTTTTATGGTTTTCAATATTCAGCAAACACCAAATTAGAAATAACAGAGCCAACTGATAGGTATAAAATCAAGATACCGTGGATTGCAATCCACGGTATCTTTGAAAATTCAAAAACGTCTGCAACTTTCCTTACAGATTAAAAGAGAAAACCCTAAAAAATTGAATATTGAGCTATTCAATGAAAACAAATGCCTTTTACAACAAAACAAGTACAACAACTGATCAATCAAAACAGCGCCTCTGTCAATACTTTTGTAATTTGAAATCCCTTTCGGGACAGATTACATTTTGGCTTCTACAAACCTACTGCTGTATTCTCAAAATATCAGTTAGAGGATCGTTAGAAAATTATTAGAAAATCATTAGAATAGTTATTTATTGCTGATTGTATCTTAGTTTTGCTAAATATAAACCGAAATAATTTTGGAGACACACCTATTAATAGTTGAAGACGAGTTGCGCCTTGCAGAAATTCTGCAAAAACAGTTGCAGGAATCCGGGTATAAGGCAGATGTGGCAAACGACGGATATGTTGGCAAGAGAATGATTGAAATGACTGATTATGATCTGGTTATTCTTGATATTAATTTGCCTTTGATGAATGGATACGAGCTGTGTAAGGAAATCAGGAAGAGAAATAATAAAATTCCGATTATCATGCTTACTGCCCTTGGAACACCTGACAATAAATTAATCGGATTTGAAGCAGGAGCCGACGATTACGTACTAAAGCCGTTTGATTTCAGGGAATTACTTGCACGAATCAATGTTTTTCTGAAGAGGAAAGACGTTGCTGTTTCTGAATCACGAAAGCTCCAGATTGCAGATTTTGAGCTGAATTTAGATACGAAGACAGCCACCCGTGCAGGCAAAAAAATTGATTTGACTTCCAAAGAATTTTCCCTCATGGAAACCTTTCTCCAAAATAAGAATAAGCTTCTATCGCGCGAGTTTATCATTGAAAAGGTTTGGGACCTTGATTTTGAAACTGGCACAAACATTATTGATGTGTATGTGAATTACTTAAGGAAGAAAGTTGACAAAGACTTTGAACCTAAGATAATCCATACTAAATTTGGGTTTGGCTTTTATTGCAGCGAAACAGAATTGTAATATGAACATTAAAACCCGGCTATCCTTCCAATTCACCTTCGTAGTAATTGGAATTCTGATTTTCTTTTCGACCCTGGTGTATTATTTTTCATATACCAGTCAACGTTCAAAATTCAGGGAAACGCTGTTAGACCGGGCACAAAACACTGCAATTATGCTGATTACAGTCGAAGGAGTGGATTCCACCTTGCTGAAAAAAATACATCAAACGACCATTTCACTCATCGAAGAGGAAATCGTACTCACCGATTCAACCAACAGGATAATTTATAACAATAACACGCACTATCTCACCGACAGAGTCTTACTTGGAAAATCATTCAGGTCGAGTATTAACTATTTTGCAATTGGAGAAAAAGATGGAGTGAGTTACAATCACACCATCAATAAAAAAGTATACCACGTTTACGTTTTGGCCTATGATAATTCCCGTGCAGATAGCTTACATGAGTTGAGAACAATACTGTTCTGGAGTATCTTTTTTAGTTTGTGCCTCTCCATATCTGCTTCTTATTTCTTTTCAAAATTAGCCATTCGACCAATTTCGAAAATAATCGCGAAGGTCAAAGAAATCAATTCATCAAAGCTTAACAGCAGACTGGATGAAGGCAAACGGAAAGATGAAATTGAACAACTGGCTATTACGTTTAACCAAATGCTCTCCGATCTGGAAATGGTTTTTAAAAGTCAGACTGAATTCGTTTCGAATGCGTCACACGAGTTGAGAACACCCCTGGCTATCATGATTGCTGAGTCGGATTATGTTATAAGTCACCTAAGGCAACCGGAAGAATACGTCAACCACATTTCAGGATTAATAAACGATCTCCGGAAACTTAATCTTTTGCTCAATAGCCTGTTGGAGCTTGCACAAATAAACCGGGACAATATTATTTCGAAATCTGATTTCCGGATTGACGAACTGATTTTCAACACGATCCAATCACTAAAAACAAAATATCCGGGAAGAAAAATCTTGCCAAAAATTGAATATTCTGAAAATGAAAACGATCTGCTGATTTCGGGTAATCCCGGCCTGCTGGAAATAGCCTTGAAGAACTTGATTGACAATGCCTGCAAATTCTCGAACATAGATGTTGAAGTCAAAATTTCAACACTTGGCGAGTCGATTGTTGTGAACATTATTGATCACGGAATCGGTATTCCAGTCGACGAAATCGGGAATATCTTCATGCCTTTCAGAAGGGGACGCAACGTAAAGTATATCAGCGGATTTGGAATCGGCCTGTCAATTGTTGCCAAGATCATTGAATTACACGGAGCCCAGATCAATGTGACAAGTGCCGAAAACGAAGGCACTTGCTTCGATATTATATTTAGAAAACAATAGATCCTATTCCTTTTTCTTTTTGTACTTCCAGATCAGGTAAACTACAAAAAATACACCACACACCAAGAGAATATAGGAGAGTTCGTGCATGTATTTCATGAGTAAATCCTGCTGCGAATAAAGATAATAACTCAGGGATGCCAGAATGATGTGCCATATTCCTGAACCAATAGCCGTATAAAGAACAAACTGTTTGATATTCATTTTGGAAAGACCGGCCGGTATTGAAATTAAATGCCTGACACCTGGAATCAACCGACCGATAAAAGTGGAACTTTTGCCATGACGGTTAAAGTAAGCCTCAGCATGTTCAACTTTAGCCCGGTTCAATAGGAACAACCGGCCAACTTTTGACTCAGCCAAACTGTAAACAATTACACGACCCAGCCATCTTGCCATCACATAATTAAACATAGCTCCGAGAATCGCACCAAAAGTTGCAAACAATACCACCAGATACATATTTAATTCTCCGGAAGCTGCCTTCCAAATGGCAGGGGGAATAACTATTTCTGAAGGAAGCGGAACGAATGAACTCTCAATGGCCATTAATAAGGTAATGGTATAATAGTTCATGTGTTGCATGTACCAGTCGGCAAGTGATTGAAAGAATTCGAACATCGGTTTTTATTTACAATTATACAATTTACTATTTAGCTGACAATCAGTTCGAACTCATTTTTATCCAGTACCTATCATCAGCGCATTATAAAGGCCCCTCCCCGTGGAAGGGATTTAGGGGAGGCTTTTTTTTATCTCATTTTATTTTCGATCCATTTCCGGGCATTTACAAATGCTTCCATCCAGGGAGCAACTTCGTCGAATTTACGGTCAATTGGATAATAAGGCCAATGCCAGGGTTTAAATGCACGTTCCAAATGTGGCATCATCACCAGGTGACGACCATCTTCGGAACAAAGTGATGCAGTATTATATTCTGAACCATTCGGATTTCCCGGATAGGCCGTATTGCTATATTTCATTGGGATATGGTAAGCCGATTCATCCTGAGGAAGACTGAATTTACCTTCACCGTGGGCAATCCAAATTCCAAGTTTCATTCCTGCCATCGATTCAAGCATCACCGATTTATTTGGAAGAATTTCAACATTTACAAATCCGGATTCGAATTTGTGCGATTCGTTGTGCAACATTTTTGGCTTTTCTGTGCGTTCCGGATAAACTAATCCCAATTCAACCATTAACTGGCAACCATTGCAAACACCCAGACTCAGCGTATCTTTGCGCTTATAGAAATTATCGAGTGCAAGTTTTGCAGTTTCATTGTATTTAAAAGAACCTGCCCATCCTTTGGCCGATCCCAAAACGTCCGAATTGGAGAAACCTCCAACAAACACAATCATGTTCACGTCTTCCAGTGTTTCGCGTCCTTCAATGAGGTCAGTCATATGAACATCCTTCACATCGAGTCCGGCCAGATACATCATGTACGCCATTTCACGGTCGCCATTCACTCCCTTTTCACGAATGATCGCAGCCTTGATTCCGCTTGGCTGACGGCGTTTCAGGTCGATTCCCAGATCAGAAGCTTTACCGCTAAATCCTTTGAAATCGTATTTCAGTTCATTTTTTTTGTAATTCTGAAAGCGTTCAAGAGCCAGCTTTTCTCCGGATTGCTTGCGGTCGAGCAGATAGGATGATTTGAACCACAATTCGCGCAACGAATTCAGATCAAAATTAAATTCATCAGCACTATTGGTTAAAGTAAATTCGCGGTTTTCAGAAGGAATTCCGATCAGAACAAAACCAACTCCGGCAGCTTTCAGTTTAGCTTCAAAAGCGACCACATCTGCCACCTGAACGACTATTCCCGGATTTTCGCTGAACAATACTTTCACACTATCGGATTCTCCGATTCCGCTCAAATTGAGTTTCATTCCGGAATAATTATCAGCAAAACACATTTCCAGAAGCGTGGTGATCAAACCTCCGGAAGAAATATCGTGACCGGCAAGAATATTCTGATCTTCGATGCAATCCTGAATGGCGTTGAATGCTGCAGCAAAGTATTTTGAATCAGCAACCGAAGGAGCTTCGTTGCCGAGTTTATTGATGATCTGAGAGAAAGCACTTCCGCCCAGAATACGCTTCATTCCGGAGAAATCGACCAGATAAATGGAAGATTTCGGATCGTTGATCAGAACAGGTTCAACCACCTTTTTTACATCCGATACTTCTGCCGAAGCAGAAACAATAACAGTTCCGGGTGAAAAAACCACGCCATCCTTATATTTTTGTGTCATCGACATGGAGTCTTTTCCAGTCGGAATATTGATTCCCAGCTCGCAGGCAAAGTCGCTGGCAGCTTTCACGGCCTTGTAAATCCGGGCATTTTCGCCTTCATTTTTTGCCGGCCACATCCAGTTAGCGCTCAACGAAACGCCTTTCAACTGATCGGTAAGCGGAGCGAAAACCAAATTGGTCAGCGACTCAGCAATTGAAAGAACCGATCCGGCTTCGGCATCAACCAAGGCAGCCACAGGTGCGTGACCAATGGTAGTTGCCAATCCTTTTTCGCCTTGATAATCCAAAGTAATTACGCCCACATTGTTGAGCGGTAGTTGCAATTGTCCGGCACACTGCTGCTTGGCAATCCGGCCTGTTACTGAACGGTCAACTTTGTTGGTCAGCCAATCCTTACACGCAACAGCTTCAAGTTGCAAAACATCTTCGAGGTATTCCTCTATTTTAGCCTGATCGTATTCCAGATCAGCAAACTGTTCGTTTCGGGTAGTATCAGTCAAAACCGTTTTTGGCGGTTTTCCAAACATGTACGAAAGCTGCCAGTCGATTGGTTTTTCTCCGGTTTTGGAATTTTCGAAGGTAAACTGCATATCTCCTGTTGCCTCACCAACCA
>CAILJH010000272.1 GCA_903834475.1 uncultured Prolixibacteraceae bacterium
GCGAAGTCCTATATTTAATTCATGTTCGGTACGTAACACCAAAACGTCTGGTTGAACTCCATTTTCGAGCAGTGCTTTCACTGAGTGCTGCGTTGGTTTGGTCTTCAATTCGCCGGAAGCTGCAAGATAAGGAACCAGCGTTAAATGAATGACCAGTGCGTTGGATCCTATCTCCCATTTCATCTGCCGAACAGCTTCGATGTATGGTAATGATTCTATATCGCCAACAGTTCCGCCAATTTCAGTAATAACAATATCGTATTTGCCTTTAGAACCCAGTACTTTAATGCGGCGTTTAATTTCGTCTGTAATGTGAGGAATAATTTGAACGGTCTTACCAAGATAATCTCCCCGGCGTTCTTTGTTGATTACAGACTGATAAATTTTACCTGTAGTTACATTATTGGCCTGCGATGTTGGAACATTCAGAAAACGTTCATAATGACCAAGATCCAGATCGGTTTCTGCACCATCATCGGTGACAAAACATTCGCCATGTTCGTATGGATTTAAAGTTCCCGGATCCACATTGATGTAGGGATCCAATTTCTGAATCGTTACAGAATAACCTCTGGACTGAAGCAATTTAGCCAATGATGATGCTAAAATTCCTTTCCCAAGTGAGGAAGTGACTCCTCCCGTTACAAAAATGTACCTGGTTGCTGACAAGACTTTAGATTTTAATTGTTCTTAACAAGCGGGCAAAGTTAATCAATAAAACGTACTGCTAAAAAATGTTGTAAAATTTAACAAATGCGTAACAACAAAAAACCCGCTTCATGCCAGCGGGTTTTCTGTAAGCTTATTCGCCATCTTCCATAGCGTCCATAATCCTGATTTTCTCTTTCAGGAATTCTATCTTTTCCTTTGTATTGATAATCTTCTGATTGACATCTTCAATTAAAGCTGAAGCATTCTTGGTATTAGCAAAGAAACCAATGTTATTATCGAGCAAAGCCAGATCAGTTTCCATTTGTTTCAGTTTGGTCATGTATTTTTCACGTTCAAAACGCATTTTATTCTGACCACGGCCGGTGGTTGTATTTGTGGCCACTTTACTTTTGAATTTCATCAGATTCCGGCGCTTTTCGTCGATCCTGAGCGTATCAAAATGATGGTTTATCACATCACGGAATTCGTTCTGAATAGAATCCTTGTCTTTGAATGGAACGTGTCCAATTTCAGTAAACTGACGTTGAAAATCTTTCAACTTGTCCAGATCGGCATTGTCATCACCTGAAAGTGTGAATTGTTTCACTTCTTCCAAAAGTGCACGTTTCCTTCTCAGGTTATCAGATTGTTCACCATCGATTGATGAAAAATGTTTGGATTTGCTTTCGAAGAAAAAATCGCAGGCAGAACGGAAGCGTTTCCAGATAATATCAGAAAATTTTCGTGGAACCGGTCCGATTTCTTTCCATGCCTTCTGAATATTAATAAATTCATCGGCAGTTTTTTTCCAGTCGGTGCTGTCTTTCAAAGCTTCAGCCTGAGTACAAAGATCAGTCTTTAATTGAAGATTGGTTTGTTGCTCTTCTTTATTCTGATTGTAGAATTCGCGTTTCCGATCAAAAAATTTGTCTGAAGCAATGCGAAAACGTTCGTAAATCTTGTTATTGTCCTTTTTTGGAGCAAAACCAATCGTTCTCCAAACTTTCTGCAATTCAATCAGTTCCTTCGATTTATCATCCCAATCGCGATGATTTTCGATCTCAACAGTTGAAATTTCCTCTACTTTTTCGCACAAGGCAATTTTTGCGTCAAGGTTCTTTTTCTGATCCGATTTCCGGCTCTCAAAATAATCCTGATGTTTTTTATTGATGATAGAAGTTGCCGATTTGAAGCGTTCCCACAATTCGTCTTTCTTATCGCGTGGAACAGGTCCTACTTCGCGCCACTGTTCGTGATATTTTTGCAAAACGTTGAAAGCCTTGATAATGGATGGTTCAACCAGAAGTTCTTCCGATTTTTCACAGATTTCCATTTTAGCTTCCAGATTCTTCTTTAAATCCAGATCACGCAGCTCTTTGTTGATCTTAATAAAATCATAAAAGTTTTCTACGTGGTGATGATAGGTATCCCAAAGATCTTTCAGTTTGGCCTGTGGTACAGGACCGGTTTCTCTCCAACGGTTTTGCAAATCGCGGAAATCGTGGAAAGTCTTGTTGATGGATTCTTTATTATTAATCAGAGACTTAATCTCTTCAATGATATCATATTTTCTCTGAAGGTTGTCATCTTTCGACTCGTCTGCCCTTCTGTTGTGTTCGTTTCGAATATCCTGATACTGTTTTAACAGGTTGCGGAGATCTAATTCATAAGGATCTGGTTCAACTTTAAATTCAGCGATATCGCCACCAGCATTGACAAACGCAGCTTTTTGAGCCTCAATATTGGCCCGGTAACGACGGAAAAAATTTATTTTTATTGCATCAACATCATCGCGTATGCGATCAAAATCGTCGTTTTGCAGCAAGGCACGCAATTCGGTAATAAGTCCAATCTCATCCAAATCGGCATAATCTGCCATTTTATGCTTTGGACTGTTTTCATCCAAAAGATCGTCCTCATGAATTTCGAGATCATCTTCCGAAACATCGATCAATTCTTCGATGGATGGAATTTCCGCGGAAACAGCTTCCAATTCAGGCTCCGGGAGTGTTTCTAACACTTCTTCAATAACTTCAGCTTCAACTTCAGGAATAATCATTTCCGTTTCAGTTTCGACTGCCATTTCTTCTTCAGCAACTACTACAGGCGTTTCTTCAATTTCGGAAGCAACCACTTCTTCAATTACTGCAACTTCCAGTTCAATTTCTTCAGGTACTTCCTGGGCAACAACTTCTTCCTCTTCAAGTTGTGTTTCAGTTTCATTCACTTCAGGAGCTTCAACTTCTTCAGCTTCATGAATTGCTGATTCAACTGTTTCATCAACAGACACTTCTGCAACTTCTTCAACAGCATTCTCAACTTCAGATAATACAATTACTTCAGGCTGGCTAACAGATTCTTCAGTAATATTCTGATCATCAACAGTTTCTGGCACGACTAACATGCCACTTAACTCTTCTTGCGAGTTTTTTAGATCTTTGGGTTCCATAACAAAATTTTAAATTACAATGTAATTAACAGAGAGTAAGGTTCAATTTGAGGTTACGAAAATATATATTACTATCTAATACTCAAAGATTTTAATCAATAAAAGTGTAAAACAATCAGATTAACCAGAAAAGTAAGTCGTTTTGCCTCTTCTTTTTGTTTTTAGGCTGAAATTGTTGGTCAGAATTAAGGTCAGGTTGTTACTTTTGCAAAAAAAATCCCATGCGCATCGATATTCTGACCGTTGTTCCTGAATTGCTCGAAAGCTCTTTTAAACATTCTATTCTCAAAAGAGGTCAGGACAAAGGACTGGTTGAAATAGTGGTTCATAATATTCGTGATTTTTCGGAAGACAAGCACCGGAAAACCGATGATTATGCTTTCAGTGGAGGGGCGGGAATGGTGATGACGATTCAGCCTATCGAAAGTGCCATCAATTTTCTGAAATCTCAAAGGGAATACGATGAGGTGATATACACCAGTCCCGATGGCATCCAGTTAGACCAAAAGTTGGCCAACAATCTTTCGCTCCTGAATAATGTCATCCTGCTTTGCGGTCATTACAAGGGCATCGATCAACGGATCAGGGAACATTTGATAACTATGGAAATTTCGATTGGTGATTATGTTTTGACAGGCGGAGAATTAGCTGCAGCGGTGATTGTTGACTGTGTGGTTCGCTTAATTCCTGGTGTTTTATCGGATGAAACTTCTGCCCTCACCGATTCATTTCAGGATAACTTGCTAAGCCCACCCGTTTATACACGTCCGGCTGATTACAAAGGATGGAAAGTTCCTGAAATTCTACTTTCAGGAAACGACAGAAAAATCACAGAATATCAGGAGCAGCAAGCATATGAGCGCACCAAACGTTTGCGGCCAGACCTTCTGAATGACTGAAAAATTGTATTTTTCTAACAGAAAAAAGTCATTAGTCATTGAAAAAATGGAATGAGAAAATTTTCTTTTTTCTATTGACCATTTCCTAAACTTACCGTCTGCAAATCTTATTATACGGGCAATAGCCGCATTTTTGGGCGTCCTTTGTTTGATCGTAAATATTTCCTTTACTGAACATTTCGGTAAGCAATTCTGAAAAGATTGCAGTGAACTCTGACTTTACCTGTTGAAATACAAGTTTCTCTCCCTGAAAGATCACATTTGGAACGAATTCATCTTTAAACAAATCGTCGAGTTTGTAGATAGCAGGCAGAATTGGCAGCTCATTTTCAGTCTGACTTAGAATATCCGCATAAATTAAGGTTTGAAAAATTTCCTTCCGGCGATCAGAATAATTCCGGTCAGCTAAATGAAACCATTCTTTAAAGTCAAGTTTCAAATTCCGGCCGGTTTTATAATCGATAATCCTCAATCCATCCGCAGTTCGGTCAATTCGGTCAATAATGCCCCCAATCCGGATGCTGATGTTTTTATCTCCTGAAACGACCTGATACCCGGCTGAATATTCTTTTTCAAGACTCACCAGATATAACGGAGCAAATTTCATGTCGTTATCGAGAAGCTGATGGATGTAATCGCGAATATGCGACGCAATTAAAATGCTTTGGCCGCTCAACTTGATATTCTTCGCTTCAGCAGGTTCCATCTGGTAATATTTTACTGCAACAGCCTGGCGAACAACCTCCTGAATTCTCCGCTCATCTCCCCTGAGTAATTTCAAAGCATGGACTTCTATGGTTGTATTTTCAAACGGACGATATAAAATCTCCATCGCGTAATGAAAAAGATTGCCAAACAAAACGGCGTCAATTTCTTCCTTAAGTTCTTCTTTTTCTTTTATTCCGGCAATATATCTGAAGTAGAATTTCAATTTACAGTCGAGGTATAAATTGATTGCACTCGGACTCAGATTCCGGGTTGAATAAACCGAAGCTAATTTCGCGACATGCGATTCGTCCGCTTCAATCGAAATGGGTTCATTGCTCGAACCTTTAAAGTTGAAACTCAGGTTCAGTTCTTCTACTTCAAATTCTGAATCATATAAAAGCTGATAAAGAAACCGGCTCTTTTCCGATGAAGCAACTCCTTCAGTAATTGAATTGTAAACGATCACGGTTTTTTGTGTGCGCTGAATCAGGCGATAAAAATAGTATGCATACATCGCATCCCGATCCTCGTAGGTTGGCATTCCAAATCCTTTTCGCAGATGATACGGTACAAACGAATGACCGGCAGCAATCCGGGGAAGAAATCCTTCATTGGCTGAAAACAAGACCAAATTCTCAAAATCGAGGCATCGCGTTTCGAGTAAACCCATAATTTGCAATCCGGTTAGCGGTTCTCCTTCAAACGGAATGGAAATTCGCCGTAAACTTTGATCGAGCAGGCGATACAATATCTTAACCGGAAAATCAGGAACATTCAGGCCTGACAAAGAATCTTTTAACCGTTGAATGGACAGAAAAGCCTGAAAAAGATACTCTGATTCCAGTTTTAATTCATCATTTTCATTGGTATCGAATTTTCCGGAAAGCTCCTTCAGAACATCGAGAAAATAATCCAAAATGGTGAGCCAGGATTCAGGACATGAAAATATCTTTTTCACAAACGGACTAAAATTCAACTCAAAAGCTTCGATGTAAACTTTATTCTTTTTATGGATCGTTGAAACAAACGATTTAATTTCAGGACTAATGACAAACTGGTGATTCAAAAGGGCGACAACCGGTTTATAATAGAACACCTGTGACTTCTGTGATTTGCGTATATTTTTTTGTAAACTAATCAATTGCGATATAAATCCATAAACCGGCGTATTCACAAACGGATAGCCCATGGTGATATTGATGTCCTGGAAATTTTTCCCAATAGATGAAATTACTGGTACCAACAGATTTTCGTCAGCCAAAACAAAGGCTGTATTGTCGAACCGTTCATTGATTTTAAAACTTTTTAAAACCTGCGGCAGGTTAATCGCCTGTGCCTGGGTGATATTCCCCGGAACTGAAACCAGTGTAATTTTGCGCTGCTCCGAAGTCAATTGATTTTCAGGTATAAAACTTTTTGGCGCTGGAAACGCAAGCAAATTCGTACGCAAAAAACGGCTGGCTTCATTTTCAGGGTCTTTCAGGTAAAAATCTGCGTAATCCCAGAAGAACATTGCTTTTTTCTGATTTTCGAGTGTCTTAAAAATAGTTTTCTCACAACTATTCAGCGCGTTGAATCCAATGAATACGTATTTTTTAGCTGAAAGACCAGTCAAACTATGAGCCTGAATTGCCTCTGCCACTTCGCGGTAGATCATTCCTGAATAAGCCATCTCATTTTGTTGCAGCGCCTTCCTGAACCGATGGTAAATTTCTGCCAGTTTTATCCAAATGCCGATAAATTTATCCTTATTGAACGAATGAGGAACTTTGTCCAGATTTCCCCAGAATTCATCGATAGCCTTTTTTTGCTCTTCAGTCAGATAATCAAACTGATTTTCAAGTTCTTTCAGGTCCGAAATATTCCGAAACAAATCATCGGCGTTCAACAGGTATTTGTCGATATCATCAAAGTCAGCCAAAAGGATTTCACCCCAAAAGAAAAACTCATCCAAAGGCTCCTGATGCCCGGTAACCTGACAATATACCTCCTGAAGTTTTAAAACGAGTGAAACCTGATCTGCCTGCTGCAAAATGGTCTGCGAAGAAATCAGTTCACTGATTGTAATTATTTCAGGAGAAAGCATCGATTTTTCAATGCACTCATTGAGGTATGCTGTATAAAACACGCCAGCTCTTCGACCCGGAAAAACGAGACAAAATTCGCTTAATTCTGAACGGTGATTGGTATAAAGATAGTTCGCAACTTGTTTCAGGAAAGGATTCATCAGGTGAAAAATCAAAATTAAATCTGTTAGACAAAAGGAATGCAGCGATGATTAATGTGCCTTAAAGGTA
>CAILJH010000273.1 GCA_903834475.1 uncultured Prolixibacteraceae bacterium
ATATTAAAGTTTCCCATGTAATTTTTCCACTTGTTCGATTCGGTGATCTTTTGATCAACAAGGGAAGAAATCTGATTATCTTTCAGGTACGAAATATGATTCATCGCATCCATTTCCCAGTCACTCGTATATCCCGAAGCAAGAACTCCGATTATCGTTTTACTGCTCACCGTATAATCGAAACCTAATCTGGCATTGTGAAAAATCATAACCGGTTCCCTGAAGCTTTTAGACTTCGTTTCAGAAACCGATCCATTTTCAGTGGTCAGCCGATCCATACTGATAGACTGAGAACTATTGTCATAGGAAGAGCTATACATTCCATAATAATTTACCTTTTTTACATGGTGATTCATGTTGATACTGCCATTCAGTTTACCATCTACTCCCAACCCTGCACCAAGTGAATAAGTTCCATTTGTTCCAAAATCATCATCCTTTTTCAGGACTATATTGATGATTCCGGCATCGCCTTCAGCTGCATATTTTGATGGTGGTGTTGTGATTAGTTCGATCTTTTTGACATTTTCAGAACTCATCCCGTTCAGCATTTCAATAGCTGCCGATACCGGCATATGGGTTTCCTTTCCATTAATCATTACTAAAACACCATCTTTTCCTCCAAGTGAAAGGGACCCGTTTTGCCGGTTTACATTCACACCAGGAGACTTTTCAAGCACATTGAGTGCTGTTGTTCCTGTCGAGGTAATGCTATTCTCTACATTAATGACCAACCGGTCGATTTGCTGTTCATAGATCGGTTTTTTGCCTACTACGCTAACTTCGTCCAAATGCGTAACATCTTCTTCGGCAATTAATGGATCGATATGAATGTGTTCATTCGAACTTGTAATCTCAAAAGGTGCTGAAACAACCGTTCTATACCCAACCGCACTTGCTTTAATCAGGTATTTTCCGGGCTTGAAATTGGTAATGTTGAAAGTTCCAACATCTGATCTCTGGATGCCAGTAACCACAGAGGAGTCGCTCTGATTGATCAGAAGAATGGTGGCAAATAAGATGGGTTCATTATTACTGTCATGATATTTCCCCTGAATCTGTGCCATATTATGAAACGGCATGACAAGCATTATTACCGTAATAAAAGCAATGTACTTCAGATGTTTGGAATTTCTTTTAAAAACTTTCATAGTTATAATTAAAGACAAATTTGTCTATAATTACAATTAAGTTGAAAAAAGGTTTTCGGAACTAAAATTATTTATAATTAATATTCTGTAATTTTAGTCTAACTTAATCAAAATCAATCGATAAATAGAAATGCCGGAATATAATCCCGGCCTTTCTGCTGTTTTTCTGTTTAATTATAATGCCCTTCTATTTCATCAGCAGGCTTTATTTTGTCTCTTTCGATTCAACTTCAACCTTTATTTCCTTGCCGTCTTTTCCATCAACCTTGGTAGATTTTTCAATGATTTTAATGTTTTCCTTGCCATCGTTATATTCCCTGATTATTTGCGGGGCATCGGGACTTCCCGGAGGTGGTGGAGGAGGAGGTGGCATTAATTCATCACCGGTTTGAAAATTAAAGTTCATTTCTTCAGGCTCAGCAGATTTCTTTCGGATTATCTCAATTTTTTCGAGACCACCTTTCAAATCTTTGATTTTGAAAGAAGTAATATTTGGATCGTTCAGGTCAATTACACGTCCAGAATGTTGCTCTTTCCACATCATCATATGAGGTGGCATTGGCGGACAATGTACCGCATCCGGACCGTTCATAATGATCATTTGTTCATCGTCTCCGTCTTTAATCATTTTTCGGACAATTACTTTATTATGCTCCATCTTATCAAAACCTGAAGGATTGATGTGTTTGCCTAATTCTTTGCCTCCTATGGTGTCACCATTAAAGATAAAAACGTCATTTCCGGCAACAAGGGTGTCCAGCTTTGTTGTTTTACCATTTTCAATTTTAATCATCTTGATGTGACGGGGTGTTGGAGTTTCTTTCTCACCGCTTTTAGTTTGCGAATAGGTCGGTGATGTAAAAAGCATTGCTGCAAGTCCAGCCATTCCAAATAATGTCCATGTGTTTTTCATGTTTGTATAATTTTAGTTCATATTATCTGCAAACAAAGATACGTGAAGCTTTCCCAATCAATGAGTTAAAACCTGCTTAAAATCTGTTAAGGAAAAGTTAAACTCCTGTCAGCGCAGTATTTAATCATTATCTTTGAAACATGAACAAAAAAATCATCACCGGATTAATCGCATTAATGGGAATTTCGATTGTCGGAATCATCATCATTCAGTTGGTTTGGATGAATAATGCCATCCGTGTGCGGAATGAATTGTTTGACCGCAGCGTAAACGAAGCGCTTGCCAGCACTACTAACCGCCTGGAAAACCTTCAGGATTTCAGTATGATCAATCGTTTTGCATTTGATGATACTACTCATTTTAAAGGATTGGTTCCTTTCCCGCCACCACCACCTCCTGGAATTCACAATTTTGGCCCAAACCGTAATAATAAATTCAAGGCATCTAAAAATCAATCTCCCCGGAAAATCGAAATGATTATTCAATCCGGAAAAAGAAAAAACGGGTTTCAATATCAGATAACGACAAAATCGGGTAGCAAGCGGAAAGGTCAGGAGGACAAAATATTAGTTTTCAATACCGACAGCCTGTTGGTGAATCTGGATTCAGCATATTCCCGTGGGATCGAAAAATTCGATTCGCTGGTCGGGCAATCGGGTGAATGGAAGGATTCCGTTTCAGGTCTCAGGCATCGGATTGAATTGAAAACCCACCGTTTGAAAGGTGTTGCCAATAAAGTTGTTCAGGAAATTACTGCGTGGGAAGAGAATGAAATTCCTCTGGAACATGTGAATGAACTGTTAAAAAAAGAACTCGAAAACCGCGACATTCCTATTCCGTATGAATTTGGTCTATTTAAGAATTCGAATATTTCAGAAAAAACTGCCAACGCTGATTCAGTGCTTCTGGCAAAAAGTACCTACAAGGTCAACTTGTTCCCGAACGAAATCATTCAGAAAAATATCCGTTTGGCGGTATATTTTCCCGACAAGGATTCGTTCATCTATAAAACACTGAACTGGCTGCTGCTTATTTCGCTGATCTTTTCAATTATTGTACTGGTTACCTTTGGTGTCAGTATTTATTTTATCCTGAAACAGAAGAAGATCTCGGAGATGAAGTCGGATTTCATCAACAACATGACGCACGAATTCAAAACGCCACTCGCAACCATTTCGGTGGCAGCCGACTCTATTAATAACCAGAAAATCATTGAAAACCCGGAGCGGATCAGGTATTTTGTTGAAATGATCAAAAAGGAAAATGCCCGCATGAATCGTCAGGTGGAAGACATTCTGACCATTGCCCGCCTCGATAAAAAAGATTTTGAATTTAAATGGGAAGCATTCAACCTGCACGATGTGATTGAAGATGCCATGCAGAGCATTGTCCTTCAGGTGGAGAAAAAAGGAGGTACGATCAGCAGCGGGTTTCTGGCAACAAACCCAATAGCTACAAGTGATCAAAACCATTTTGCCAACATGATTTATAATCTGCTCGATAATGCCAACAAGTATTCGCCGGATGCGCCTGAAATCAACATTTCAACCCGAAATACGACCAAAGGAGTTCTGATAACTGTCACAGATAAAGGAATAGGAATGAGCAAAGTGGTACAAAGTCATATCTTTGAACGGTTTTACAGGCAGGCCAGCGGAAACATCCACAATGTAAAAGGATTTGGATTGGGCCTCAGTTATGTGAAAGCAGTTCTGGAAGCTAATCGCGGGAGCATCAGTGTGCACAGCGAATTGGGAAAAGGCAGCCGGTTTGAAGTTTTTATCCCGTTTGTGAGGGAATAAAGCCCCTTTCCCGTTCCCCGCAGGGGAAAGCTTTAGGCTTTACCTGGAAGTGGGTTTTAGCTCCGTTAGGAGCGGCATATTGGTAGCCCCGGGTTTCAACCTGGGGATTGAAATAGCGATACAGTTAACCGTCTGCGCAACACGTTTTTTCAAGGTAAAAAAGACCTTTCGGACTGAATGGCGTTGACCAATAAATTGTAGTTCATCAGAAGAAATGGAAAAATGTAAAAAGGATAATGGAATTGGAAGAATCAATCCTTATGTCCTTCAATCAATAACCTTATTAGTTTATCATCAATTTTGTAATTTCAGACCACAAATTGTCTTTCAAAAATGAATACAAAACCCCATATATTTCTGGTTGAAGACGACCTGAGCTTTGGCGCAGTATTAAAATCATACCTCGAAATTCATGATTTTGAAGTGGAATGGATTGATGACGGAAAATATGCACTGGATCAGTTCAGAAAATCGAATTTTGATATCTGCATTTTGGATGTGATGCTGCCCAATGTCGACGGTTTTACGATTGGTGCAGAAATCAGGAAGCAAAATTCAGATGTTCCCATTCTTTTCCTGACCGCCAAAAACCTGCGTGAAGATGTTTTGAAAGGTTATAAAATTGGTGCCGACGATTACATTACCAAGCCATTCGACACGGAAGTCCTGATTTTTAAACTCAAAGCCATCCTGAAAAGGCAGTCTGGAAGTCAGGTAAAAGAATCAGATTTTTACCAGATTGGCATCTATTCGTTCGATTTTAAATTGCGGACACTCGAGCATGACGGTTCAAAACACAGACTTTCACCGAAGGAAGTCGAACTCCTGAAAATGCTGTGCGACAACCGGAACGAACTGTTGCCACGCGAAACAGCACTCAAAAAAATATGGGGCGACGACGGTTATTTCACCGCCAGGAGCATGGATGTTTACATCACCAAACTCAGAAAACTTTTTTCCGACGATCCTTTGGTCGAAATCCGCAACATCCATGGCAGCGGATTTATGCTCGAAATAAAGAACCCGAGTTAGTCAAACGATGAAATAGATTCTATGCAAAGGATAAAATATACAGTCCTGTTTTTTACTTTAAATCAACCTGAAATAAGCTAAAACTACCATGCGACTTCAATATGTTATAGTTTCCTTTTTTCTGATTACTGCTTTAGTCAACATCTTTTATGGTCAGACAAACTATTTGGATCTGCAAAAAGAATTAGTAATCAAGGCAGTTGAAATTAATTCAGGAACTGGGGTAAATGACATTTTGCCTGAGGGCAGCAATGGTATTGCAGCTAAACACCCGGGTGATGTTGGAATTGTCGGTGACCCGGATGTAATCTTCGCGGAAGATTTCGAAAGTTATACCCTGACATCATCTCTTGGGAAGCGTTGGGATGCTGTTTATCAAACTAAGTTTGTGGGAATCACGAATGTGGAGGCCAACATTTATGGAGGAAAGCAGGCATTGGAATTCATCCTTCCACAGCAGATGGCCGAGCTTAGTGACGGACTAGACAAGTTCCTTAGCCCTGGGCATGACGTTCTGTTCTTGCGTTATTACTCCAAATTTCATTCACCATACGACGTGATTGGATCGAGCCACAACGGATCAAGTATTTCCGCTCACTATTTCATTAATGGTATGGCAACTCCCGGAGTGCCATCGGATGGCACCAATAAGTTTCTTGTGAATTTGGAGAATTGGCGTGAAAATTCAGCGATTGCCTCTCCGGGCTTTCTCAATGTTTATATATACCACCCTGAACAGCGCAGCCAATGGGGCGATCACTTTTTCCCCAATGGAGAAGTCATGCCGAACACAAGTCAACCTTATGACTTCGGAACGAATTTCGTCAGCCGCCCGCAAATAATACCCGATATGGATCGGTGGTACTGTTATGAGTACATGGTTTTGGCCAATACACCCGGACAACACAATGGCCGCGTTGCGGTTTGGCTCGATGGGAAGCTTGTCGCTGATTACACTAATCTGCGTTTGCGTGATGTGGAGAGTTTGAAAATTGATCGATTTGGACTCTCTTTTCACATCAAATCGAACCCAAAAGGCGAAGCAAAAAAATGGTACGACAATGTTGTAGCTGCAAGTTCATATATTGGACCGATGGTTCCGGTTAAATCAAAGTAAACAAAATGCTCAATGTAATACTCCTGTTGATCCGTTTTTGTACCTTTGCGCCCTTGTAAGAAAATATACTTCTGATGGCTCATCCACATTCCATTGAAATTAAAGAATTTGACATCCTTGTTGTAGGAAGCGGTCTGGCCGGTCTGACTGCAGCATTTCATGCTTCGAAATACGGAAGTGTTGCCATCATTACCAAATCGCAGCTCGACATCAGTAATTCGTATTACGCCCAGGGCGGAATTGCTGTTGTTACCGATAAAGGCGATTCCTTTGAATCACATATTCAGGACACCTTGGTTGCCGGCCGTGGATTGTGCGACCTGGATGCGGTTAAAATTCTGGTTTCTGAAGGTCAGGAATGTGTTCAGCAAATTATTGAAATGGGGATGCAATTCGATCAGGAAAACGGAAAATATTTTCTTGGACTGGAAGGTGGTCACAGCAAGCGACGAATTCTTCATGCCGGGGGCGATGCAACCGGAAAAGGGCTCACTTGTTTTATGCTAAAAAAGGTTCAGGAACAGAGTAATATCATCCCTTTCGAATATACAACGGTAGTTGAACTTCTGGTTGAAAATCAGAAATGCACCGGGGTTCAGGCATTCGATTTTGTGAGCGGGGCAAACGTGATTTTCAGATCGAAAGCCACAATTATTGCTACCGGTGGATTATCCAGGATATACGACCGGTCAACAAACCCACACACAGCCACCGGCGATGGAATTGCCCTGGCTTACCATGCCGGAGCCAAACTGGCCGATATCGAATTTATTCAATTCCATCCTTCGGCTCTGTACATCCCAGGCGAAGATGCATTTCTGATCAGTGAAGCTGTGCGTGGCGAAGGAGCCTGGTTGCTCAATCAGGAAGGCGAACGGTTTATGCAGCAGATTCATCCCCTTGCAGAACTTGCTCCCCGCGACGTGGTGGCTTTTGCTATTCATAACCAATTGCAAATGCATCAGGCTGATTACGTTTACCTGAGCTTAAAACACCTCAATGCTGAATTGATTAAAAAAAGGTTCTCAACTATATATCATACATTACTCAACTACAACATCGACATCACTACCGATCTCCTTCCTATTTCACCAGCCGCTCATTATATGGTGGGTGGAATTCAGACCGACCTGCATGGTGAAACCAACATCAAAGGACTTTTTGCCTGTGGAGAAGTTGCCTCAACCGGTGTAATGGGAGCTAACCGACTGGCAAGCAATTCACTTTTGGAATGTTTGGTTTTTGGAAAACGGGCCGCAGAGAAAGCCACTCAGGAGGAAAGCATTTCAGCGGCTCTACCTGAAATAAATTTGATTCGTGTTGATGCGGAGAACGAAAATCACTTTCTGGAAATCAAAAACCGGATTGCGTCGCTGATGAGCAAAAAGGCTGGTATTGTCCGTTCCGGAGAAAAACTCAGCGAAGCTATTGAAGAACTCAACTTCATCAAGATGCAACTGCCTGAGAAAATTGACGAATACAATCTCTTAAAAATCAAACATATTACTGATATTTGTACGCTAATTTGCGAATCGGCCTTAATCCGAACTGAAAGCCGTGGAGGGCACATCCGGGAAGATTATCAGGATGAAGACACCAGTTTGTGTATGCACCTGATTCAGCAAAAAGATCAACATTTTAAATTTCAGGAAATCAGAAACTAAAAAATGAACAAACACGCATTAAAAGCAGCTCGTAAACTCATCGAAATTGCATTGGCAGACGACGTAGGTGACGGCGATATAACCACCAATAATATTGTTCCTGCTGAAATCAGACGTAAAGCCAAAATGGTTGCAAAGGCCGAAGGGGTAATTGCCGGACTTCCTGTTGCCAAAATGGTATTTCGGAAACTCGATCCGGACCTGATTTGGAATGAATTGGTGCTTGAAGGGGACAGAGTAAAAAGTGGAGATGTACTGGTCGAATTTGAAGGATCGTACCGCGCATTGCTGACAGGTGAACGTACCGCACTTAATTTTTTGCAGCGTTTATCCGGAATTGCCACCATGTCGGCCAAATACGCCGATGAGGTTAAAGATTTCCAGACTGTAATTCTGGATACCCGAAAAACGTTGCCAGGTTTTAATAAACTGGACAAGTATGCTGTAAAAACAGGAGGCGCCAGCAATCACCGTCATGGACTTCACGATATGGCCATGATCAAGGACAATCATATTGAAGTGGCTGGTGGGATCACCGCTGCAGTAAACGCAGTTCGCAGCAACATCGATCACGGAATTAAGATTGAAGTTGAAACCACCACGCTTGAACAGGTTCAGGAAGCCATTGATTCAAAGGTTGACATCATCATGCTCGATAATATGAACATTGAAACCATGCGCAAGGCTGTCATATTGATAGCAGGCAGAACAAAAATAGAAGCTTCAGGAAATATAACACTCGAGCGCTTGCGTGAAGTCGCAGCAACCGGGGTTGATTTTATTTCTATCGGGGCGCTTACCCATTCAGTGAGTGCTTTGGATATCAGTCAACGAATAGAAGATTAGTCCTTGATAAACCTCGTAATAGATATAGGAAACAGCCGGACAAAGATCGCTTTGTTTAATCAGCACGACTTGATGTTTAATGTTTCGATTGATCATTTGACTGTCGCTCATTTGCAGATGCTGAAAGATGAGCATCCACAACTGAACAAAGCCATACTTTCAGCTGTAAAAGCTGTTGATCCGGAAATCATCCAGTTTTTATCCGGAAATTTTGAATTTTTCATCGAACTTGACCATCAGACCAAGCTTCCGATTGAAAATATGTACGAGACACCTGAAACTCTTGGTAAAGACAGGCTTGCTGCAGCAGTGGGTGCTAACGAGCTTTTCCCTGATCAAAATCTTTTAATCATTGATGCCGGTACTGCCATAACCTATGATCTGGTTTCAGAAAAGAATCAATTTGTTGGCGGAAACATTTCTCCCGGACTTAAGATTCGGTTTAAAGCACTGAATCAGTTTACCGGCAAGTTGCCACTGGTGGAATATGATGATGATATTCAGATGATTGGAAGAAATACGATGGAGGCCATCCGTGTCGGAGTTCAAAACGGAATCGTATTTGAAATGAATGGAACCATTGATTTATTTAACAGAAATTACCAAAATTTACATATCATTATGACCGGGGGTGATTCTAATTTTTTTGATAGAAAATTAAATTATTCCATATTTGTACACTTTAATATCACCTTGATTGGTTTAAACAGGATCCTGGAATACAATGCTAAAAAGAAATAATGCTCTATCAGTCGTGATAGGTTTGATACTCTGTGGATTATCCGGCTTTGCGCAACAAGACTTAAACAACAACAACACAACTTCTCCATTCTCCAGATTTGGGTTAGGAGTTTTAAGCCATTACAGTTTTGGCCGTACTTCGGCCATGGGAGGGGCATCGCTCGGAAGCAGGCACGAAGTTCAGACCAACTCGTCCAATCCGGCTTCTTACAATGCCATTGACAGTTTATCGTTCGTTTTTGACTTTGGACTTGACGGAACAATCTCGAAATACAAAAGCAATTCAGGAACGATGAATGCTAAAGACATTAATTTCAGGTACCTTTCTCTCAGTTTCCCAATAAACAAGTGGATAGGTGCAGCAATGGGGCTTCAGCCTTTTTCTGATATGGGGTATGAAGAGATTTTTAATCAAGAAGTTACAGGTGTTGGAACTGTTTATCACAACTATACCGGAGAAGGAAGCTCTACAAAATCATTCTTTGGTTTATCAGTGATGCCAATTAAAGGCTTATCGCTTGGTGTCAATCTGAATTACATTTTTGGACGACTGAATCAAAACACAGTGGTTACCTATTCTGATGCAACACTTTACTATCTTTCAAGAGTAGAAAGCACCCGACTTAGCGATTTCACCCTCAACTACGGTCTCCAATATGACTACCAGCTCAAAAAAAATCAGTTTCTGACACTTGGGATAACTTTTGAGAACCAATCCAATTTTAACGCCTTACACAGTTTATTTACATACAAGTCAATGTCAAATGGTACAACCGTTGTAAGTTCAGTCATCGGAGGTGATTCGATTCCTGAACGGAAGGGTACCATTAAACTGCCGTCAACCTTTGGTGTTGGGCTTTCATACAATAAACTGAACAAGCTTGAAATTAATGCGGATTATTATTATGCCGGATGGAGTAAGTCAACTTTTTTCGGATCGCAGAATGAACTTCTTACCGATCAGAGTCGCATTTCGGTAGGATTTGAATATACCCCGGAAGCATTTTCAATACGTAGTTATGTGAAACGAATTAAATACCGTGCCGGGGTTCATATGGAAAACTCATATCTGCAACTGGCAGATCCAAAATCAACCGACGCAAATGCCCCCAAGCATCAGATTAAAGAATTTGGCGTGAGTTTTGGAGCAGGTATTCCATTCCCAAAATCTAAATCTACCGCTAACTTTGCATTTGAATTCGGGAAACAGGGAACAACCGACTATAATCTGGCGAAAAACAATTACGTAAAAATGAGTGTTTACCTGAATCTGTTTGATTACTGGTTTATGAAACGCAAGTTTGATTAAAATTTATTTTTCAAATTGAATGGCCAATAAAAGCATTGCATTTCCTGTAACGAGATGCAATGCTTTTCATTTAATCATGTTTTATACTTAGCTTTAACCATTGGAAAAATAGTCATGGGAAAATTAAATTGTTTCATTTAAAGGAAATGAAAGCTACTTTAAAGACATACAGATTAAGAGGAGGAACAGCAAATTTGTTGGTTCCAAATATCCCTTTTGCTTTGGTTTTCGTACTTTGTTCCCTATTATTCACCTCCTGTGAAAACGAAATTGCCAAGATTAAAACTTTAACAAGCTCCGAGGAATTGCCGAGCATCACGGCAAATGGGTACGAAATGCTTTTTTCAGACTCAACGGTGATCCGTTTTAAAATGCATACTCCCGAATTGATCAGGCATGATGCGGAAAAAGAACCGTATACCGAATTTCCAAAAGGAGTGAAAATCGAAAAGTATGATGCCAACATGAATATTGTTTCGAGTATAACCGCTGAATACGCAAAGAATTTTGATTCGGACCAAAGGTGGGAAGCGAAAAACAATGTTATCGCAGTAAATTTAAAAGGTGATACCCTGAAAACAGAATTTCTGGTTTGGGATACCAAGAAGGAAAAAATATTTTCCGATCAGTTTGTTAAAATCATTCGGAAAGATCAGATTATTACCGGTATTGGATTTGAATCCAATCAGGATTTTTCCAAGTATGAAATCAAGAATCCGAAGGGCCATCTTTACGTAACGGTCAATAAATAAGGGAATTCTCTATGAATATGCTTTTGATCATATTGGTTACGATGGTTTTTTCAGCGTTTTTTTCCGGAATGGAAATCGCGTTCATCTCGGCCAATCGGTTGCGGCTTGAATTGGATAAGAAACAAAGTGTCATTTATTCCAGCCTTATTTCACTTTACACGCAAAATCCGGGGCAATTTATAGCTACTATGCTGGTTGGCAACAATGTTGCCCTGGTTATCTATGGCCTTTGTTTTGCAAGTCTGCTCGAACCGGTTATGCAGATTTACATTCATTCCAACCTGCTTATTCTGTTGCTTCAAACGATCATTTCAACTTTAATTATTCTTGCTACTGCCGAGTATCTGCCTAAAATGCTTTTCAGGATCAATCCAAATGCAGTATTGAAGTTCTTTACAATACCGATAGCTTTTTTTTATTTTCTGTTCTTTCCGGTAACCCGAATGGCCATTTGGATCTCAAAGTTTTTACTGAAAGTATTCATGAACGAAACCATAAAAGATATCAACGAAAAGATTGTCTTTAGCCGGATTGATTTGGATCATTTCGTAAAGGAACCCGAAAACAGCAATCCATCGCAAACCAATCAGGAAATAGACAATGAAGTAAAGCTTTTCCGGAATGCGCTCGATTTCTCAAAGGTCAAACTCCGTGAGATCATGGTTCCGCGAACTGAAATTGTTGCGCTCGATATTGAATCAACCGACGAGGAGCTTCGCCAGAAATTCATCGAAACCGGCTATTCGCGTATTTTATTTTATTCGGGGAATTCTGACAATATCATTGGATACGTTCATCATTCTGTGTTTTTCACCAATCCTAAAGCAATCAAATCCAATCTTCTTAAAGTTTTGATAGTTCCGGAAACGATGTCGGCCAGCAAATTGCTGAGCCAGTTTATCCAGCAGCGGCTCAGTATGGCTATTGTTGTTGACGAATTCGGGGGAACTTCAGGAATGGTAACCAGCGAAGATATTCTGGAGGAGATATTCGGTGAGATTGAGGACGAACACGATACCATTGACCTTATTAAGAAACAAATTTCTGCTACTGAGTTTGTGTTCTCAGGCCGGTTGGAACTGGATGAGCTGAACGAAAATTTCAACCTGGAATTTCCGGAGAATGAAAATTTTGAAACTTTGGCCGGTTTTATTCTTTCAAATTACGAAAGCATTCCTAAAATTAATACCCTGATTACAATTGGAAGATACAGGTTTAAGATACTGAAGGCCACCAGCACCAAGATTGAATTGGTACACCTTAAGATATTGGACAATAACTAAAATAAAAACTGATTTATAGGATTAATATTGAAAATTATTATCTTCGTCCCACGAAATTTTGAATCGAACAAATCCAATAAAATAAATCCAAATTAATGGCTACTTTACAGAACATAAGGAATCGCGGCAGTTTGATGATTGCGATTGTAATCGGTCTTGCCTTAGGCGCATTCATTCTGGGCGACATGCTCAATTCAGGGAGTAAATTGATGAAGCCCAGTCAGATGAAAATTGCTGAAATAGATGGAGAATCAGTTCAATATCCCGATTTTCAGAAGAAAGTTGAAGAGCTTTCTGAGATTTACAAAATGAATTCCCAAAAAACTTCCATCGACGAGAAAACCTGGGAACAGATTCGCGAACAGGTTTGGCAGGAATATCTTCAGGAAAATATCATTGGCAAAGCAACCGAGAACCTTGGCCTTACCGTTAGTTCAGACGAACTTTTCGATTTGGTTCAGGGAAATAATCCTCATCAGATTATTCAGCAGTTGTTTAAGGACCCAAAGACCGGTCAGGTAGACAAATCAAATATCATCAAGTTTCTGAAATCGTTGGAAACCAATGCTACTCCTCAACAGAAATCATACTGGTTATACATCGAAAATCAGATCAAACAGGACAAACTTCGTACGAAATACAACAACCTGGTTTCAAAAGGATTGTATGTGACTTCGGATGAAGCTAAAAAAAGTCTGGCAGAAAAAAGTAAAAGTGTTAATTTTCAGTATGTCATGCTTGCTTATTCCTCAGTTACTGATGCAACAGTTACCGTGTCAGACAGCGACCTGAAAGAATATTATAACAAGCACAAAGACGAATACAAGCAGGAAAAAGGAAGAAAAATAGAATACGTCACCTTCGAAGTTCTTCCTTCAGCTGCTGATAATGCAGCTACTCAGAAATGGGTTGTTGACAGCAAACAGGAATTTGGATCGGTTGCCGACAACAAGCAATATGTGACTGTAAATTCTGAAACTCCGTTTGATGCATCGTACTATAAAAAATCGGAGCTTCCGGCTAAGATTGGCGAATGGGCTTTTGGCGCACAGCAAGGCGATTTCTACGGACCATATTTCGAGAATAATGAATACAAACTGGCAAAGATTGATCAGTTCAAATTGATGCCAGATTCAGTTCAGGCAAGCCACATTCTGATCAATCCTCAGACAATTGGCAGCGCTGATAAAGCAAAGGCCTTGGTTGACAGTTTGAAAAAGATCATCGAATTAGGTGCCGATTTTGCCGTCATGGCCAGAAAATATTCCGAAGACCCGGGTTCTAAAATTAAAGGCGGCGATTTGGGATGGTTCAAACGCAAGCAAATGGTTCCTGAATTTGAAGACGCCGCATTTACCGGTGAAATCAACAAACTATATGTTGTTGCCACACGTTTTGGTTATCACCTGATTAAACCAACCAAAAAAGGAAAAGAAACAAATATGGTTCGTATTGCCACTTTGTCAAGAAAAGTGGAACCAAGTACCGAAACATATCAGAAGGTATATTCTGAAACCAGTAAATTTGCAAGCGAAAACCAAACAGTTGATGCTTTCAATAAAGCGGTATTGAGTCAGAAACTGGATAAGAAAATTGCCTCACTGAAAGAAAACGATCAGGATGTACCAGGTTTGGAATCGTCACGATCTTTGGTTAAGGCTGCCTTCAATTCAGAAAATGGCAAGATTCTGGTCAACAATGAAAATTCAACCATTTTTGAATTTGGAAATAAATTCGTGATCGGATCGTTAACTGAGGTTACTGAAGAAGGTCCGTCTACGTTTGAACAGGCAAAGACTAAAGTCGAGCTGGTAGTTCGTAAAGACAAAAAAGCACAGTTGCTTGCTGATAAACTAAAGAATGCTGCTTCTGGACAATCCGATTTGGCTGGTGTTGCTTCAAAAGTTTCAGGTGAGGTAAAAGAAGCCGCAGGAGTTAACTTTACAAGCTTCTCAATTCCAGCTGTTGGATTCGAGCCTGCCGTAATCGGAACCGTCAGTAATCTGGCAGAAGGTAAAATATCAGAACCAGTACAAGGAAATAATGGGGTATATATTACGAAGATCACAGCGGTTAAAACTAATCCGAATACAGATTTGAAAGGTGAAAAGAACCGTCTGGCACAAGCCTTGAATAGCAGGGCTGGTTCGCAGGTGTTCGAATCAATCAAGAAGGTGGTCGACATAGTCGACAAACGATCGAAATTCTATTAATCGAATCATACAGGAAAAAAGCGGGCTATCAACCCGCTTTTTTTTATCATCACTGTTCCCCGATTTTTATTTAAATTTGCTCAGTTTTTCATTTTAAAGACGAATATATGGCACGGTACTTCAACCACGTTTCCAGGACTTTTAATGAATATTTATTAATCCCGGGTTTATCAACCAAAGCGTGTTATCCACAGAATGTCTCATTAAAAACACCGCTTGTCAAGTATCAGAAAGGCGCAACTCCGGAGTTGGAACTCAACATTCCGTTTGTTTCAGCCATCATGCAGTCGGTATCTGACCATAAAATGGCCATTGCCCTGGCAAAAAACGGTGGACTTTCGTTTATCTTCGGTTCTCAGCCCATCGAATCGCAAGTTGATATGGTCCGGAAGGTAAAGAAATTCAAAGCTGGATTTGTTGTTAGTGATGCAAACCTGACGCCCAACGATACCCTGAAAGACGTTTTATGGATTAAATCCAGAACCGGACATTCTACCATTGGAGTTACTGAAGACGGAACTTCCAACGGAAAATTGCTTGGAATGGTCACCAGCCGCGATTACCGCGAGACCAAGGACCTTGAGGCAATGAAAATCAGTGAATTCATGACTCCTTTCTCCAAACTGGTAACCGGAGAACTTGGACTGTCGCTCACCGAAGCCAACGATATTATATGGGATCACAAACTCAATACACTGCCGATAATCGATAAAGACCAGAAATTGCAATATTTTGTGTTCCGGAAAGACTACGATGAACACCGCGATAACCCGGAGGAAATGCTCGATGCCAATAAGAAACTGTTGGTTGGCGCGGGGATCAATACGCGCGATTATACTGAACGTGTTCCACAATTGGTGGAGGCCGGTGCAGATATTTTGTGTATTGATTCATCAGACGGTTTTTCTGAATGGCAAAAAGAAACGATTGAATTCATCAAAACCAAATACGATGGCAAGGTAAAAGTTGGTGCCGGAAATGTGGTGGACAAAGAAGGATTTTTATACCTGGTTGAATCGGGTGCCGATTTCGTGAAAGTTGGAATTGGTGGCGGATCTATCTGTATTACCCGTGAACAAAAGGGTATCGGCCGCGGACAGGCCACTGCACTGATTGAAGTTGCTGAAGCTCGTAAGGAATACTTTGAAAAAACCGGAATTTATGTCCCGATTTGTTCCGATGGAGGAATTGTTCAGGATTACCATATGGTGCTTGCGCTGGCCATGGGAGCCGATTTCATCATGATGGGCCGGTACTTTGCACGTTTCGATGAAAGTCCAACCAAGAAGCTTAAAGTCGGCAGCAGCTACGTGAAAGAATACTGGGGCGAAGGGTCAAACCGTGCACGAAACTGGCAACGATACGACCATGGGGGAAACGAGTCGCTTAAATTTGAAGAAGGCGTTGACAGTTATGTTCCTTATGCCGGAAAACTTAAAGACAACCTGGAAATTACCCTGGGAAAAATTATCTCAACCATGTGCAGTTGTGGTTCCATTACTATTCCTGAATTGGAAAAGAATGCCAAAATCACACTGGTTTCATCAACCAGCATCATCGAAGGCGGCGCACATGATGTAATTCTGAAAGAGACGAATATTTAAGAAACGATTTATATAGGGATACTAAAATTAGAAAGCGGGCCTCTGCCCGCTTTCCTTTTCCACCCCAAATGCACAAAACTTGAGATTTCAAGTTCCGACATTCTATTTTTAGCTTAACAACGCTTTCACTTTGTCCGAAATGTCTTTTCCATCAGCAAGACCGGCCAGTTTTTTGGAAGCAAATCCCATCACTTTTCCCATATCTTTCATTCCAGCTGCACCAATTTCAGAAATAATTGATTGAATAGCTTCAGCTAATTCAGTATCCGACATTTTTATCGGGAGGTAGGCTTCGAAAACTTTTACCTGAAATATTTCCTGTTCGTATAAATCATTCCGTCCCTGTTCTTTATAAATGGCCGCAGAATCATTTCCCTGTTTGGCCAATTTCTGAATAATCTTCAGGCCTTCCTGATCGCTTAATTCACCAGTTGAGCCGGCAGCCGATTTGGCTTCGATCATCACTTTTTTAATTCCCCGCAAAGCTTCGAGTTTTTCTTTTTCCCGGGCTTTCATCGCAGTTAAAATGTCACTGCTTATTTGTTCGAATAAACTCATGGTTTAAAATTAGTCTACGTTATCGTGCAAATAGGAATTATTATCACGTAAAGTTACATTATTATTTTCATCCGGTGCAATCGAAAAGCGGGAAAATTTCTCATCTACTTTTTCTTTAAAGCCAAAGAACTTCGAATTTTTGCGGCGGTAGGCCGGTATGTTTTCGAGTTCGTCAACAGCTTCTTCGGTGGTTTGCGTAAAATCTACCGGTAAAGTTTCATCGCTACTCTGTGCTTTTTTCGAATGGTTTGTACCGTACAATTCTTCAAATTCGTCGTATGCACCGGCAGTGACATCAAATTCGAAGGTTTTTTGTTTCACATTCTTTGATCCGTACAATTCGTTTTCCACCGATTTTTTCGTTTCCGTTTTAATTGTTGGGTTACCGTCAGAGGTATCATCAAACAAAGTATGGTAGGTTTTTTCCTGATTTTTATTAATAACCATTTCAGGAATACTGCTTGTACTGAAGCCGGTTGCAATGATTGTGACCGATATTTTATCACCATACGATTCATCCACGCCGTTTCCCCAGATCAGGTCAGCCGAATTTCCGGCTTTTTCCTGAACAAAGTCAGTAATGTCTCCAATTTCGTCCATGGTGATTTCTTCAATTCCTGAAGTAATATTCAACAGGATATTTCGTGCACCCATGATGTCGTTGTTATTCAGCAAAGGTGAATTCAAGGCTTCTTCAACGGCAATCAAAGCGCGGTTCGGTCCGGAAGCAATTCCGGTTCCCATCAGTGCCACGCCGCTGTTGCGCATCACGGTTTCGACATCGGCAAAGTCGACGTTAATATAACCAGGAACGGTAATGATTTCGGCAATTCCCTTGGCAGCAGTCGTCAATATGTTGTCGGCCTTTGCAAATGCATCCGATATTTTTGAATCACCGTACATTTCGCGGATACGTTCGTTGTTGATCACCAAAAGCGAGTCAACATGCGATTCCAGGGCTGCGATACCTTCAACTGCCTGTTTGATTCTGCGGCGTCCTTCGTTCCTGAAGGGGATCGTTACAATTCCAACGGTCAGGATTCCAAGTTCGCGGGCTGCCGCTGCGATAATCGGAGCAGCACCTGTCCCTGTACCACCGCCCATTCCGGCGGTTATAAATACCATTTTGGTATTGTTTTGAAGGACTTTTTTTACATCTTCAATGTTTTCGATTGCCGAATCACGGCCGGTTTCAGGTTTGTTCCCTGCACCACGACCTTCGGTTAATGATGAACCCAATTGCACCTTGTAAGGTACCGGACTGTTGATTAAAGCCTGGGCATCGGTATTGCAAACCATAAAATCGACATCACGAATTCCCTGCCGAAACATGTGGTTTACAGCGTTTCCACCACCTCCGCCTACTCCAATTACCTTGATGATTGAACCTGTATTTAAAGTTAAATCAAAATTCATAATTTCGTTTGACATATCTTTTATTTTTCGTGTTTATAATTTTTGGTTGTTATCTTCCGATATCGGCGTATCCTTCTCTTCGAAGAATTTTGTAAACTGCCGGGTGAACCAACTGTCGACATTCGCATTTTCGGAATTGGATTCACTTTTCTGCTTGTTTCTGCTTTTACTCAATTTTTTCTTGGGGCTATCATTCCGTGAAATAGGTTGTTTCATGGTTTCCCACTTCGGTTCTGCACTTGATGCTGTTCCGACGCTTTCAAGCGGATTGTTTTCATCCAGGTTGATTTCGAATGCGGAGTCATCAGGATTAAATTCAATGATTTCAGTTTCCTGAAACAGATGGTTTGGATTGACATCAAATCCGGTAGCAATAATGGTCACACTGATTTGATCCCCCAGTTTGTGATCGGTTCCATTTCCCCAAATGATGGTTGCATCCATACCGGCTTCTTCCTGAAGATAATCGATGATTTCACCAATTTCGCCCATGGTGATTTCTTCGGTTCCGGAAATAATATTGAGCAAAATATCTTTTGTTCCCCGAATACTGCTGCTGTCAAGCAGGGGCGATTCAAGTGCCAGCTGAACTGCCCTCATGGCACGGTCAGGTCCTTCGGCGTATCCGGTTCCCATGATAAAGACTTCACTGCCCGACATGACCGTGCTGACGTCTGCAAAGTCGATGTTGATGTTACCGTGGAGGGTGATGATTTCGGCCACACCTTTTACTGCGGTGGTGATAATATTGTCAGCCTTTTTGAAAGCCTGCGATGCCGGAAGGTTTCCGTATATTTTATGCAGCTTCTCGTTGCTGATGACGAGCATACTATCCACATGCTCTTTCAGTTTTTCGACCCCCTCGAGGGCCTGATTGAAGCGCCTTTGTCCTTCAGACCGTGAAGGAATTGTTACAACTGCGATTGTCAATATATCCAATTCACGGGCCAGACGGGCAATAACCGGAGCGGCACCGGTTCCTGTTCCACCGCCCATTCCAGCAGTGATAAATACCATTTTGGTACTTCCTTCGAGAATGTTTCGTATATCGTCCAGGTTTTCAATGGCAGCCTGTTCTCCCTGTGAGGGAAGGTTTCCGGCTCCCCGACCTTCGGTAAGGGTTACTCCAAGCTGAATTCTTACCGGCACAGGGTTGTTGCGCATGGCTTGCGCATCGGTATTGCAAACTAAAAAAGTTACTCCCTCAATGCCTTCTTCAAACATGTTTTTGACGGCATTACATCCTCCGCCCCCAACACCAATTACCTTGATAATGGAGGAATTTGTGTGCTCTAATCCAAAATTAAGTAGTTCATCGATCATAAGGCAAACTTATTATGTTTTGTCTAAATTCATATCGGTATCTTCGGTAGTGTCTTCGAAAAAGACGATGACACTTTGTTGAACTTTCTGTTGATAATCATTAACTTTTAGTCCAAACTTTGTTTTCATAGAAGTTATGAAGCCCGGACCTTCTGATTTTACTTTTACCGGTTTTTTTCTCTTTTTTCCAATTACTCCATCTTCTTCGGCGGCGAGTTTAAGCAATCCCAATACTGTAGCAAATTTCGGGTCGTCAACATCCTTCCTGAAAACAAACAGATTCAGGTTGGGTTTTCCAATGCGGACATCGTAACCGGTATGGAATTTAATGAGTTGTCCAAGATTGGTAAGTAATGAAGCCCCTCCGGTAATTACGATGCCGGCTCCCAACTTATCAGCATAGCCCGATTTGCGGATCTGATAAAAGAAGTGAACAACAATTTCTTCCATTCGTGCCTGAATGATGTGAGCCAGGCTTTTAAAAGAAATCTGTTTAGGTTCCCAACCGTTTCGCTGTATGGTTACCACCTTGTTTTCAGGAGCGAAATCAGCAATAGCCTGACCAAATTGTTTCTTCAGGGATTCGGCCTCTTTCACCGTAATCGAACATCCTTCTTTGATATCTTTTGTAATTACATTTCCGCCAAACGGAACCATGGACGTGAAACACAAAACCCCATCATAGAAGATTGAAATTTTAGTGGTTCCTCCGCCGATGTCAACCAGCGCAACTCCGGATTCTTTTTCATCGTCGGTCAGCACCACCTCGGAAGAAGCAATGGGATCAAGAATCGCTTTATGAACATTGATCGAACCTAATTTCAGGCATGTGGCAATGTTCCGTTGATAGGAATCCGGTGCAATATGAATTTTAAAGCTGGCGTCCATTTTTTCACCAATGGCACCCACCGGACTTGTCGTTACATCATTCCCGTCAATGGTATAATACTCCGGATTAATGTGATAAATGGCCGAATCAGCCGGCAGGTCAATCTGGCGGGCCTGTTCCATCATTTGATTGACATCATTTTCTGTCACCCGATGATCGCGACCCATCGATTTCTGCTGAAGGCTGGTCAGGGTGGTCAGCTGTTGTCCCGAAATGTTGACAAATACATTTTCTATTTCCTGACCACAGTCTTTTTCAGCTTTGTCAATAGCTTCGTTGATGGCTGCAAATGCCTCGTCAACATTCAGCACTACACCCCGGCTGACACCCATCGATGCACTCTGTCCCAATCCGACGATCTGGATTTTATCTTCCTCGTTCTTTGTTCCGGCAAGGGCTACAATCTTGGTAGACCCGATGTCAACTGCTGCAAAAATTTTTCCGTTCTTGTCCATAATCTACTTTTTTGTACAAACAACCTGATTCCGATATTTCACACTGATGGTTTTATACCTGTTCCAACCAATATTTTTAAATCCCTGCTGGTAAACAGCTCTTAAATTTCTGAATTTCAATTCGTAATCGTCTGGAGTTCCAAATTCGATCAGGTAATCGCCAACTTGAGGTACAAGCAACAATTCTCCGTTTGCCTGAACAAAAACCTGTTCAATCTGGGCTCTCCAAAAATCATTTTTATTCACAAAATCAGCCATTTTTAGAAAGCTTTTTTTTGTGATTTCGTCCGGAATGGTGCCTTCAGCAAGTAAAATCCTTTCAACAAATCTGGAGGAAACTGCGACTCTGACACCTTTCTGATCCATGTAATAATCTTCGGTTGAACTTTTAAAACGCACCACCGGGATTCGTTCGTCTACGCTGATCACTAATTTTCCTTTAAACGATAATCCTTTGGAATCTACTTTCCGAAAGATTTCGACATTATCTAAAGTTGTGAATGTGCCTAATTTAATTTCCAGTTTATTAATATTGATGGCTGAAAGACGCTGCCCGATAATTGGTTCACCTGATTTCTCAATCATAGTGGCAATTTCATCTTCATCGAGAAAGCGCGGTGAGTTTGGATTTATTTTCACCACAATCGACTGACATCGTACCGCAATCCACTCGCTGTATGCATAGTAGACGGTAAATCCGATAGCCGAAGTGAGGCATATCCAGGCTAAAATGACCAATATTTTCTTAACGATCCTCATACTTTAATAATTGCTCTTTTACCGGTTCAACCAGGGTGTCGATATCTCCGGCACCCATCATGATTACAATTCCAGGTTTAAATGTTTTTGCCATTTCCAGCAATTCGGTTTTTGTGCATAATTTCTTATTCCTATTTTCTATTTTGCTGAAAATGATTTCTGAAGTTACCCCTTCCATCGGCAGTTCACGCGCAGGATAGATATCAAGCAATACAATTTCATCGAGCAAATCCAGACTTTGAGCAAATCCTTCAGCAAAATCTTTAGTCCGGCTGAAAAGATGTGGCTGAAATACACCGGTTATAGTCCGGTCTTTGTAAATATCGCGCACCGACTGAATGGTTGCCCGAAGTTCTTCCGGATGGTGCGCATAATCGTCAATCAGGACAAATGTTCCGTTATTCAATTGAATATCAAAGCGCCGGTTAACTCCTGAATAACTTGCCAGAGCCAGACGTATTTCTTCCGGAGAAACTCCGGAAAGCAAAGCTAAGGAAGCCGCGGCAACTGAATTTTCTACATTCAGAAGTCCAGGATAATTCAGAACCAGTTTTTCAATTGTGATTTCAGGAGTTACCAGATCGAACTGATAATATCCATCTTTCAGTTCAATATTTTCGGCGCAAAAATCTGCCGGTTCGGTAATTGAATAGGAAAATGATCTGTATTTTGCATCAGGTTCAAACCCAACCGGAAGTCCTTTTTTGAATAACAATGCTCCTTCTTCTTTAATCTGGGAGGCAAACAACTGAAAGCTTTCGATCACTTTTTCATGTGAACCATAGATGTCCAGGTGATCTGCATCCATCGATGTAATTACTGCCAGTTCGGGTTTGAGTTGCAGAAAGGAATGGTCAAATTCGTCGGCTTCGGCAACAATCCATTCGCTGCCAGTGATATCGAGCAAAAGGTTCGATTGGTAATTTTTGGAAATTCCTCCCAGAAATGCAGCGCAGCCAATCTCGGAAGTTTTCAGAATATGTGCAGTCATTGTCGATACCGAAGTTTTCCCGTGAGTTCCTGCAACGGCTATGGTTCGTTTGCTATTGCAAATAATTCCGAGAACTTCGGCGCGTTTATGAATATTGAATCCCCGGTCAATCAATGCGTTTAATTCCTGATGTGTAGCCGGAACAGCCGGAGTGTAAACGATCAGCGAATTGGATATATACATCTTTGCCGGCAAGAGGTATGGATCGTCGGTATAATGTATGGCGATGCCTTCATTTTCAAGCTGTAAGGTTAATGGGGTGGGAGTGCGGTCGTAACCTGAAACAGCAATGCCATGACTCGCAAAATATCGTGCCAGAGCGCTCATCCCGATTCCTCCGATTCCCAGGAAATACACTTGCTTGATGTCGGTAAATTTCAGCATATTTTAGCCTCCCCCAAACCCCCTCCAAAAGAGGGGGCTTAAAAATTGAGTTTATTTATATTATTCGTACATATATTTTTCCCCGGGTTGAAACCCGGGGCTATTCATATTTCGCCCCTTTCAGGGCTGAAAACAACCTTAACCCAATGCCCCAAGGCTTTCCCCCTTTGGGGGAACGGGAAGGGGGCTGTCTTTCCTTTTTACCACCTCCAAAATCACCTCCACAATATCTTTTGCCGCGTTGGGCCGGCCCAGTTTTAATATGTTTTCTGAAAGGCTTTTTAAGCGCGGTTTATCGCCGAGCAATTTAAAGGTCTCTTTCAACAAACTCGCCTTCGAATCAACATCTTTTATCAACAAAGCAGCCTGATTATCAACCAGCGACTGCGCATTTTTTGTCTGGTGGTCTTCGGCCACATTGGGCGATGGAACCAGAACTGATGGTTTCCCCAGTAAGCAAAGCTCAGAGATAGTTCCTGCTCCGGCTCTCGAGATAACCACATCGGCTACCGAATAAGCCAGATCCATCCGCGATACAAATTCCATGGGCAGCAGGTTCACCGGGCAGTTTGTGCTTAACCGCTCCAGCATTTCCTTATAATAATAACTTCCTGTTTGCCAGATGATCTGGACATCCGTTTCGCGAATCAACTCCAGATTGTCCATCACACTTTCGTTCAGTGTGCGTGCTCCAAGGCTTCCGCCAACAATCAATACTACTTGTTTTTTCGAATCCAGTTTGAAGTACTCCAGTGCTTCTTCCTTATTTACAATCGATTCAATCAGGTTTTTGCGAACAGGGTTGCCTGTTAATACAATCTTTTCAGCCGGGAAATACCGCTCCATGTTGGGATAAGCTACACAAATCTTGTTCACTTTGGCTGAAAGGATTTTATTGGTCACCCCGGCATACGAATTTTGCTCTTGAAGAACCGCCGGAACACCTTTCCGAACAGCAGCCTTCAGTACAGGTCCACTGGCAAATCCTCCCACTCCAATCGCCACGTCAGGTTTGAAATCTGAAATCACTTTGCTTGCCAGGTACATACTTTGAATCAACTTCAGGAAAAAAGTCACCATTTTAAAGGAAGGCTTCCGCGGAAAACCCATCACCGGCAAGCCGACAATGCGGTATCCGGCGGCGGGAACGCGTTCCATTTCCATTTTGCCCAAAGCGCCGACAAACAAAATGTCGGTTTCGGGAAGTCTTTCCCTCAGCTCGTTGGCAATTGAAATGGCCGGAAAGATATGTCCTCCGGTTCCTCCTCCACTGATTATAACTTTCAACTTTTCCATATTACATGGCCTGATCTTCGTTTGGTGAATCAACTACAACCAGCGATTCGGCTGCAGCTTTATTTTTTTGATTGTTTGCACTCACAGCTAAAATTATTCCGAACGATGCGGCTGTAAACAACATCGAAGAACCTCCCATACTTACCCATGGCAATGGTTGCCCCGTTACCGGAACTGCTCCGACCGAAACCGCCATATTGATGAATGCCTGAAAAGTCATCAGTAACACCAATCCGCTCACCATAAATGCAGGGAACGTGCGGTCGCAACGACGGACAATAATCACTCCCCTAAATAATAAAATCAGGTAAAGTAATGCCAGGAATGCTCCTCCAACAAAACCATATTCTTCAATAAAAATGGCATAAATGAAATCGTTATAACCCGCTTCCATATAATTGCTAACCTCGCTGTTTCCGGGTCCTTTGCCGAAGGTTCCACCTTCAAAAACTGCCAGACGGGCATATTCTGCCTGAGTGGTTCCGATCGCTGAATTATTGTCGCCGTGAATAAAATCATCAATTCTTCCTTTTACTGTGGCAATGCGTCCCACCTTTCCAATACTACCTGGGAAAATAGTCGCAGCGGTATAAATTAATACCACTGCAAGAATGCCTATTCCTACCAATGATAAAATGTATTTATAGCTTACACGGGCTATCAGCATTAAAATCATGATGGTGAAAAAGATGAGTGCGGCCGTTGAGAAATTACTCATAAAGACCAGAAAGCAAACAACTCCGGAAACCCCGGTAATCCAGTAAAATGCGATTTTTAGCTCTTCCTCGGTTCGTTGCGCTTTTGATAACAGGCGCGAGGCATACATGATCAGTGAAATTTTTGCCAATTCGGCCGGCTGAAAACTGAAAAAGGGCATAGTCAGCGAACGCGAAGTCTCTTTGCTGGCATTTCCAGTCATCTTATATTGGATAATGGCTAAGATCAGCGTCAATATGGTAATTCCAATCAATGTGGGAGACAGTTTGAAATACACCACAACCGGAACAACATTGACTGCCATGAGCATAATTCCAAAGCCGAGCAGAATAAAAACTATCTGACGGACCAGGTAATGCAAAGTGTCTCCGCCAGCTTCGCGATAAGCGAGTTTGCCGGTTGCACTGTAAACAATTACCAGTGAAATCAATGATAAGAATATCAGTATGACCCAAAGCGTCAGGTCTCCTTTAAATATTTTAGCCAGTTTTACTGCCATTTTACAATTCTCTTACCGATTGTTTAAACTGATGACCGCGGTCTTCGTAATTCTCGAACAAATCGAAACTTGCACAGGCAGGTGAAAGCAGCACGGTTTCACCCTTTTTTGCCAGATAATAGGACGAGCGCACTGCATCTTCCATCGATTGTGTTTCCACGATGTCGATTCCTAAATGCTTGAATGCCTGCAGAATTTTCGAATTGTCAGTTCCCAGGCACACGATTGCTTTGACCTTGGTTTTTACCAGATCGAACAATTGGGAATAGTCGTTACCTTTATCGATTCCACCAACAATCCAGACCGTTTTCTGGGTCATACTTTCAAGCGCATACCAGGTTGAGTTGATGTTGGTCGCTTTTGAATCGTTGATGAACTCGATACCATGAACTTTTAAAAAACGTTCGAGCCGATGTTCAACCCCTTTAAAGTCGGCCAGACTCTCACGAATTTTTTCGCTCCGGATATTGACTACCATTCCTGAAATACCTGCAGCCATTGAGTTGTAGGTATTGTGATTTCCCTGTAATGCGATATCTAAAATTGACATAGTGAAAATATTTTGTTCCCAGTTAATAATCATTTTGTTTTCTGTAATTCCAGCTCCTTCGACAGGCGGTTCCCCCAGTCCAAACGGAATACATTTAGCTGCCAGCTTCCGTTTCGACATTTCTTCACTGACCACCGGGTCGTCGTTGCAGTAAATGAAAACATCGTCAGCAGTCTGGTTTTGTGCGATTCGGAACTTCGAATCCACGTAATTCTGCATTTTGTAATCGTATCGGTCCAGATGATCCGGAGTGATGTTCAGCATGATGGCGATGTTAGCTTTAAATTCGATCATTCCATCGAGCTGGAAACTGCTCAGCTCAATCACATAATAATCGAAATCGTTTTCGGCAACCTGCCAGGCCATGCTTTGACCAACATTTCCTGCCAAACCGACGTTCAAACCGGCTTTCTGAAAAATATGGTAGATCAGCAAGGTGGTGGTTGTTTTTCCGTTACTGCCGGTGATACAAACCTTTTTTGCTGAAGTGTACCTTCCTGCAAACTCGATTTCAGAAATTACCGGAATCCCTTTTCCCTTCAGTTGGACTATGATTGGCGCTTTATCCGGAATCCCCGGGCTTTTTATTACCACATCAGCATTCATTATTTTTTCTTTGGAATGCCCGCCTTCTTCAAAATCAAATTCCCGTTGGATCAACTCCGTTTTGTATTTTTCTCTGATCATCCCCAGATCAGAAACGAACACGTCATAACCTTGCTTGCGGGCCAGAATGGCTGCACCAACTCCGCTTTCGGCGGCTCCAAGTATGACGGCACGTTTGTTCATTTCAAGCCTCCCCCAAACCCCCTCCAAAAGAGGGGGCTTTAAAATCGGGTTTATTTTTATTATTCGTTTCTATGTTTCCCCCGGGTTTCGCCTGGGGCTATTCATATCCCACTCCTTCAAAGTGATTCGTTCAAAAATCGGTCGCCCAGCCTTCCCCCTTCGGGGGAATTAGAAGGGGGCTTTGCTTTTTACCTCATTTTCAAGGTCACGATCGTTAACACCGCCAGTATAATTCCTACAATCCAGAAGCGTGTCACAATTTTTGGTTCAGGAATTCCCTGTTTCTGAAAATGGTGATGAATCGGACTCATCAGGAAAATCCTTCGGCCTTCGCCATATTTTCTTCTGGTATATTTAAAATAGCCTACCTGGATAACTACTGAAAGATTTTCGATGACGAAGATTCCGCACAAAATCGGGATCAAAATTTCCTTGCGGATGATTATGGCAAAAACTGCCAGAATACCTCCGAGTGCCAAACTTCCTGTATCACCCATGAATACCTGTGCCGGATAAGAATTGTACCAAAGAAACCCCACAGTCGCCCCGATAAATGCGGATATGAAAATGGTCAGCTCCCCCAGATTCGGAATATACATGATGTTCAGGTAGTCGGCATAAATGACGTTACCGCTAACATATGCGAGAATCCCAAGTGTTGCCCCGCTGATGGCCGAAGTCCCGGTCGCAAGTCCATCTATTCCGTCGGTCAGGTTAGCGGCATTCGAAACGGCTGTGATAATCAGGATAA
>CAILJH010000274.1 GCA_903834475.1 uncultured Prolixibacteraceae bacterium
ACAGAAAATTTCGGTAATTTTATCGATGCTAAACATAGGGATAAATATTAGTTATATATTTGATTGTTAGATGTTTAAATATATAAAATATCCCTATGTTTACAAACTATTTCTAATATTTCTTACATCGAACTCACGTTAGTTTAGAAACTAAAATTGAAATAATTCAATTTTGGCACTTAGAAAGTCTGGTGAAATTTGCAGAGCAGCATTAAACTCTTCTTTCGCCTTTGTTTTATCGCCGAGTCCCAAATACCCCAAGCCGGATAGATAATGTTGGAAAGCTCTGTCATCAAGGGAAGGAAGTTTTTTAGCGCTAATAAATTGATAGTCATTATCGCCGGAATCTCTGGCAACCATATTCTTGTCTTTATCCGAAAGCTCACTAAATGTTGTTTTCACATCTGCTTTTGGATGAATTTTTTGGCGGGCCATTGCAGCAAAATATCGCTGAGTTTGCCTGTTTTCAATTTCGCGCATTCTCCATGGAGTGTTCTTCAAAGTATCTGAGGCCGCAACTTCTTTCCACAATTGAACTGCATTTTCCTTTTTGCCAAGGGCATCAAAAGCACAGCCCATCCAGTACTTAATTTGATCTAAACGGGAACTTGAGCCCTCGGCACGTAAATTTTCCGGCGGAACCAGTGCTGTCTGAAAGTCAGTCAGTGCGTTCTGATATTGTTTCTTTTTGAGGTAATTCAGGCCTCTGATCAAGTGCGCATCTGCCCATGCCTGTCCGGTGTTGAATGCATTACCACCTTCCCAAATGCTGAAAGTACGGCCTTTCAGGAGCGAAATAGATTCATCGGTTTTACCGGCAAAGATTTTGAGATTGATCATTGCTCCAAGGGCATCGTCTTTTTTCATGACTACCTTTTGGTTCTTTTCGAGCAAAGCCAAACGCTTTTCTACCGGAGTGCCTTCTGATTTATAGAGCTGGTCGAGTTCCGCAAAATGGGTCGGATAAGGATTCGGAACACTTATGGCTTTTTCGAGACAGTCAATGGCTTTGTTTTTTGATCCTTCAGCGGTCTGGTGTGAATAGGCAATAGCCAGATTTCTCCAGGTGATTGAGGCATTGGGATCTGATTCGGAAGATTTTTTCCATAGGGCAATGGCTTCTTCAGGTTGCCAATCGTACAGCAAATTTCCCAGATAATATGGTGCACGAGCGTCCGTTGGGTTTGCCACAATTGCACTTCGAAGGACTCCGATAAGCTCCTGCTGAAATGGGAAAACATAGTCCGGTGGTTGCAGACTGGCTTGCTTGCGGTAATCCATTGCTTTTTGAGAATCTCCCAGCATTTCGGCAAGGTACCCAAGATAATAGTACACCAGCGGCGAAATTTTTGTTTTGTCTTTTGTTTGCTTAATTAATTCTGATAAAACTACCATGCCATCATTCCAAAGCCCGCTGTTGGAATATCCGGCGGCAATTTCTTCCGCATTATTCGGATAGTTAATTAAGGTTGAAAAAAGCGTTTTCGCGGAATTGGCATCTTTGGAAGCAAGCCAATGCTCAGCCATCAATTGTGCATCAAGCGGATCGCATTTTTCTTTGGCAAAAGCAATTAGTTTCTGAGCCTCCTCATTCCGGTTGAAATGGCGCAGCAAAGCAGCTTTCAGCACATACGCGCGAACATTGTAAGCATTGGCATCCAGCGCATGATTGACATGATCGAGCGCGGTGGAATATTTTCCTTGTAATGAAGCAATTTCGGCCAGCGAGTAATAAGCTGGTCCTTTCCATTCCTGTTTCCATGTTGCTTTGTAAAAAGCGGTATATGCTTCGTCAAAACGTCCCTGTCCTTTCAGCGCTACTCCCAGATAATAAATTGGTTCAACATCTTTTGGAGTTGTATATTGAGCCGTAAGCCGCTCAATGGCCTTTTTAAAATACTTTTCAGCAAGAATATATTTTGCATTTCTCAAACATAATCGGCCTATTCCGGTATTTGCGGCAACGTTTCCCGAATCGCGACGAAGTGCTTCTTCCCAATACGGGTCGGCATCAAGTGTCGGGTTATGAAACTGGTCGATTCGTTGCCCTGACAGGAAAAGTTCCTCATCATTTTTAATCTGCGCAGGTTCTTTGGGTTCAGTATAACCAACAGGTTTTGGCGTTGGCTGAAGGATAATCGGATAATAAGCGATCAATTCACGTCCTCCGGCTGAAATCGAGGCGCGGAGTTTATGTTCATCCTGACCTGCAGTTATGGCAGTTTGCCTGGCGTAAGGTTTCCCGGGATTGATCGATATGTGCTCTTCAGAAAGTATTTTATCTCCTGCTTTGAGTGTTACCGTGGCATCGGAGTATGCTTTTGTAGTATAAAACCCATAGTTGATTTTACCATCTTTTACATCAAAATTAACCGCGGCATCCAGATTGGCATTTTTTACACCGTCGATACCTCGAAATGGGAAAAGTGACATGACAAACGAACGCTCTTCGTTAGGCTGTAGCCAGGAATAATCGGGCTGATTGTCGGAATATGCACCAACCATGATTTCAAGATATGGTCCGTCGTCGTCAGTAAGGATTTTATCCCACATATTTCCGACACCCCAGGTAAAGAATTTTTTGCCTGCTACAATGTTGTGATCGGCAATATTCAGTATTCCGGCGTTTTTACCATGATCGTACCCGGCAACAAAATCATCCTCATAATTCACGGCAAACCACGAATTTGAGCTTTTGTTATTCTTGTACCAGCTCACATCAACGCCGTCAACCAGCGGCCAGGGCTGAAAATTGCGTTTGCTGTGGCCCGTTGACCATTGTGTACTTGGCGGAAAAATTACCTGATAATCTTTATTGATCGACACTGCAATATTGGCAAAGCAAAGCATGGTGTTTTCTACCGGCGTGCGGTTGATGATTTTTACATTGCATTCAACAATTGAGCTACCTGGCCGGAGTGTGTATCCAACAGCCCAGCGCATGCGGTGACGGATTTCGAGTTCACCAACCCAAATCGTTTTGCTGCCGTCGGCGCCTTCTTCAATGCTGTATTGAACCGGAATAAATGTACTTGCCCTGTGATGATGAGGCACATTCCACTCAACTCCTCCGGAAATCCAGGCACCGGTTAACCCGATAAGCGCTGGTTTAATGACGTGTTGCGGATATATGAAATTGTAATTGTTTGTCTTATCGACAGCAGAAAACAATCTTCCTCCCAATTCGGGCAACACGCTAATTTTTACATATTCGTTTTCAAGGTAGATCAAATGATAGGTTTTGTCCCCTTTCTTGTTGGTAAGGTTATCATAGAGCGGATAAGGATAGATTCGTTGTTCAGCACCCTGAGTTCCTCTTCCAAAGAAAAACATTGGATTAGGCTCAGGTGGCCCGGATAGATAAGTCGGGATATTTTCATCCACTTCGCGCACAGTAACGGGTGATTGTGCAAAAGTACTAAGTGAAGCAAATAGCAACACTAAGCTGATGAAGTTAGTAATTGGTTGGCTTTTCATTTATTGGTTGGTTTAACAGGTTTGTCAAACTAAAGTAACTTATACTTCAGTTAATTTCAAAATAAGATTGAAAATATCCTATTTGCTTTTCAGGAAACGGCGAAGGACTAACTGCAAACGAAGGATTAATAAATTGTGCCATTGGTCTTCGAAAACTCATGCCAATAGCCGAAAAATATGGTGTTACTTTAATCATTGAACTTCTGAACACCAATGATCGTAAAGATTATATTTAATTTGAGCGGAAGTTCTTTGGCTGAGTTTGAAGAGAAGTTATCCCACCATTTCAGCAAACAGGGCAGTAAATGTTTTTTCCAGATCATCACAAAGACCGGGGTGGGGTCTTGAGGTTTGAATAGATGCACTACGCACCGCGCTGAGCCATCGAAAGCGCTCCGCATGATCGAATGAGGCAATAGGTCCGCCCTCTTTTTCTCCGTCAGCGATGATGCGGAAAGCCTCGAGGTTTTTGCTGATCTCCTCCAGATCAGCATCAGGCATCAAAGCCCGAATCTTATCTTCGCAAAGGCGGTACTTCATACGAATGAATTTTTCCTTTTTACAGAAAAAAATCACCCCAGCATTGACGAACTCTTCACGTTCGACTACCGGAACAACCCGTACTATGGCATATTCATATTGATGTTTCTGCTGCATCCTGCGCTGTTTGAATAAACTGAGTTGAATAATTTAAGCGGTTGCATAAAAAGGTGAAATAGACGTTTCTTAATTCCTCAGGGGTTTCGTCCTGCAATTCCCATTGAAGCCATTGGTCGGGTATCATTTGAACGATTTCCCGGATTTTTTCCTCAGTAATCAGCTCCCTGCAAATTTGGTTTGCCTCTTCCATTTGTGTTGCCTGCAGAAGTAAAACATGATCTTTTATATATAGAAAAGGACTTACAGATTTTTTCTCCCAACCCTCCCAGTTATATTGAAAATACAGGCAGGACCCATGATCGATCAGCCATAATTCTTTGTGCCACATGAGCATATTGGTATTTCGGAACGAGCGGTCAACATTGGTAATCAAACTATCCAACCAAACGATTTTGGAAGCCAGAAGAGGATCTATTTTAGTCACTACCGGATCGTAGGTGAAAGCGCCTGATAGAAAATGCAAGCCCAGGTTTAAACCTTGACTGGCTTTTAAAAGATCCTGGATCTCCTCATCACCCTCAGAGCGGCCAAAGCATTCGTCCAATTCAGCGAAAACAAGCTCAGGCACTTTCAACCCCAGGGCACGGGCGAGCTCTCCTCCGATCAATTCAGCAATTAGGGTTTTTACACCATGTCCACCACCTTTAAACTTTACAACATATTTGAAGTCATCATCGGCTTCTGCCAATGCAGGTAATGAACCGCCTTCCCTAAGGGGTTGCATATACCGGGTGACTGTAACTGTTCGAATTGTATCCATTATAGATGGTAAAAGTAAGAAAAAGGGAACACTGATTTTACTGATGTAACTAATTCCCACTGATTATTTAAGGAATACGAATTACACGAATTATGACGAATTACACGAAGGCCGGGATTACTTGGATTAGCATTTATTGCGACAGTTTTGCTGAGTTGTGAGATTTAGTGCGTTAAAATCAACAAAAATAAATCGCTAAATTGTTAATAATCTGGAATTTAAAAATATATTCTTATGTAAAAATCAAACAAGTAGCAAGTCTGGCCAAGTCAGAAAAAATTATGATCCAAAATAAATATTTCAACTGGCTCAAAGACGAAGCAAAGCCACTAACTTTTAATCCAAAGCAAATCGACTGATTCATATTTACGAATCAGTCGATTTACTTCCCAAAACAGAATTCTTGTCAAGTGATTATTCAACTTTCACAAAAACAGGTATGGTTCGCACATTCATATTCACATCAACCACCGTGAGAACGATTTTGTGATAGGACTGTGTAATTTTCATCGTTGAACCGTCACTGAAGTAATAGTTTTCGAGCCATGGCGTAGTAACTGCATTGCCGGGAACCACAACCTGTGCTGTAAAGGTGTAACTTTTTGGTTTTAACGGAATGTCGCCTCCAGGATTCGTGAAATTTATATATTTGGAAAACAACCAGTTGGAATAGCTAATCTCAGCAGTCTTTAAAGCTACATTATCGCTGATAACCACGCTGATGTCGACTGTCGAACCTTTGGTCGCCGTTACCGTGGGCAGTGTGATTTTTTCAAGATTTGTTTGCGGAACAAGGCCCCACAATAGCAATGAAGATATATTATCGTCAATTACTTTGGTCTGTCCGTTTGCTGAAATCGTAAGCGTTTTACAATCAGGAACCTGATGATCGAGTCCATTGCTGGTATCTTCAGATGATTCGCATGAAGCCATTCCAAGCGTGAAGACGACTATGGCAATATTGATGATGTGTTTCATTTTCTTATGTATTTCTCGGTGAATCAATGCTTAATTTTATCTTATTCCCAACCCGGATTCTGAACAATTGTTTTTCCTGCATTTTGGTATTTCAGAATTTCCCTGCGGGGAATAGGATACCAGTACATTTTTGGATCGAAAACGCGTGAATCGGCTTCAAAAACAGTGTAGGTATAACTTCCGGCATTGTCTTTTGTGATACGCATTCCTTTAACCGGTTGGTTTAATATGGTCTCCGCATCTTTCCAGCGACGTAAATCCCAAAACCGATGTTCCTCGAATGCCAGTTCCAATCTGCGTTCCTGTTTAATGTATTTGCGCATTTCTGCCTGATCTTTCAACAGTGTTTTATCCGCAGTATCAAATGTCCTCAAATTTGCCCGGTTTCTTAATAAGTCCAGCGCATTGGTGATTGCTGTAAAATTAGCCACATTATCATATTCGTTAAGCGCTTCGGCATAATTCAAAATAATTTCGGCATAACGCATATATACCCAGGCACGCAGACTGGTATTCCCTTTGGCTAAATCGAGTGACTGGTCGATGAATTTGCTCATATAATAGCCACTTTTTGTTGCCGTTGGCGAGGAGAAAAGGCCATCTTTTCCCCCAACAAAGGTAGCGACAATGGTATCCTTGAGCCGGCTTTCGTTGATAAACGCTGAGTACTTTAGCCGGTCTTCCCTTTTCTTTGGATTTGTCAAACTATAAGGATCTGCCAGATTGTAATCAACATACCTGTTTTTATAAGTCTTTGCAGTCATACCAAAAGTACCGACCAAATCTTCGGATGGATTCATATATCCTGAACCTTGATAACTAACCGGATAATTGTTGGTTTCAATGTCATTTCGGTTAAAAGCTCTGGCAGCAAATATAATTTCATTGTTATACAAAGAGGTGAAAATTGTACTCAAGGTACCCAAGGTGTATTTCTTTGAATCGACAATAACTTTAGCTGCACTGGCTGCACGTTGCCATTTGGTTTTGTCGTTTTCCGGATTATTTAGAGGGCTTGCAGCATAAAGCAAAATGCGTGATTTAAGAGCCAAAGGAGTCCAGCTGATCGGACGACCTTTATAGCTATCATCAGGATAGGCTGAAGGCATCAAAACTGCTGAAGCATCACAATCGTGGACGATAGAATCAACGGCCTGATTGTATGTGATTTGAACACTTGAAAACAATTCATTTTCGTTAAATGGATCAAGAACTTTACTGACGTAGAATATTTTGCCATATCGTTTCAGTAATTCGAAATGATAGAATGCTCTCAAAAACAGTGCTTGTCCTTTATAATAATTGCGTACGGCAACGCCTTCCTTACTTTCAGGAATACTATTTGTTTTTGTAATTATTCCATTCGGCCCCAATTCTTTAAGGAAGATGTTGCATTTTCGAATTCCACGATACATAGTATCCCAAACATCATCAGGATTAGTCGTTGCATTGATCGCATTTTTATTGAACAGGTTTATAGGCGAACCGGAGTTGGAACAAACACCCTCGTCGCAGGCAGCTGCCAGCATGGCACCACCAAACCGGGAATAACCATCGGGTAATTCGTTGTAGGCATTGTTCAGAAATCCGGGAGCATCATGTACATCTGCGAAGAGTTGTTCGTAGGTTAATTTGGTATCAACAGCAGGGTCTTTGTCGAGATAATCAGTGCAGGACTGCATAAAAAACAAAGAAAGGATTGCCAACGATATTTTAATTAGTTTTTTCATATTCATCCTGATTAAAATTTGAGGTTTGCACCGATGTTTATTACCCGAATCTCCGGGTACAAGCTTACGCCGGCATTGGGAATTTCGGCACTCAGATTAAATTTGCTCATATTATCGAACGAGAATAAATTATATCCGTTCACAAAGAAACGAACATCGCCTATGTTTGCTTTGCTCAATATCTTTTTAGGTAAACTGTAGCCAACTTCCAGGGTCTGAATTCTTAGGTAGTTTACATTTTTCAACCACAGTGAGGAGGGTTGATAATTGTGCGGATTCAGCTGTGTGGTAAGTCGGGGATAAGTAGGATTGGCGCTGACTCCCCAGGAATTTGCAGCAACTTCAGTTGTGATTTTGTTGTTATCCTGCATCCCCCAAAACACATTGTTATTCATAAACAAACTGCGGTTTGCAATACCTGTGAACAGAACATTAAAATCAAATCCTTTGTATTGACAAGCTAAGGTTAGTCCAAAATTCAATTCCGGAACGGAAGGTTTACCCAATGGAATATAGTCCTGGCTATCGATGATCCCATCATGATTTTGATCGATGTATTTCACATCTCCGGGCTGTACTGAGCCATAGGATGATTTTGGATAAGCGTTAATATCGGTCTGATCTTTAAAGAACTTATCAGGACTTACCTGTAATCCCCATTGTTGCATAACGACCTGACCGGTTCGGTATTCCCATGGATTCATGCCCACCACCTCTTCCTGAGCAGTGATTTTGTTTTTCGCATACGAAGCATTTCCCTGAATGGTGTATGAAAAATCCCTGATTTTCTTGTTATGCTTTAAAGTCAATTCAAAACCTCTGCTGAGGACAGAACCACTGTTTTCGTATGGCAGATCCTGCCCGATAAAACTTGGAAGCGTATTCCAGCGTCCGGTAATAATCTGGGTGCGATCGTTTCTGAAAACATCCAGACCGAGGTCCAGTGTTTTTAGTAAACCAATCTCCAGACCAATATTGCTGTTTAATGACTCTTCCCAGGTAATGTTAGGATTTGCAATTCGGCCTTCGTAGGAACCATCTGTTCCAGCCGTGCCAAAATAATAGCCTCCACCCAAGTAGTATTTCTCCTCGAATGGGTAACGGTATCCAACGCCGATGTTAGAATTGCCTACTTTGCCATATGAACCTCGCAGCTTCAGAAAACTAACAACCGAATTATCTTTCAGAAATCCTTCGTTGGAAATCACCCAGCCTGCTGAAATCGTGGGGAAGAATCCAAAGCGGCTTTTGCTTGCGAAATTTTCTGATCCATTGTTCGCGAAGCCAAATTCAGCCGTGTACCGTTTGTCAAAAGTGTAAGTTACACGTCCGAATACGCCCTGATTACGGTAATCGGGATTGTCACCATCAACAGACATGCTTGATTGCATGTATTTCAAATCGGCAGCAAGGTGGTTTTTGCCTATCGTGTTGTCGTAAGCAAATCCGGCCATATAATTAAGCATCAACCCAAAACTGCTATCCCAGCCTGAAAAATTCAGATCGATACTTGAGCTTTCTCCAAATTGAGTATAACTGCCATCGGCATTTTGTTGGTAAACCGCATAATTTTGATTTTTTGAACGTCCATAAAACTTGGAAGCATCGAACCCGAACAATGCGTTGGCTGAAAGTCCCTTCAGAATCATATCCAGTTTTAAATCGGCAGTGGTAGTTCCCTGAATGTAACGTGCAAACCGATCCTGAAATCCAGTCTTGGCAATCATTCCATAAGGATTGTATTTATAGATTGCTGATCCCGCTATCGAATTGTCTTCGTTTAAAACGGGCATGGTTGGAGGCAATTTTGACAAGGCTGAAATGATAGTACCTGCACCGGTATTTGGCACATGACGACTTTCAACGCGTCCTCCCAAATTAACGCCCACTTTCAGTATTTTACTCAGATTTACGTCGACCGCAGTTCTGAAATTGTATCTGGCAAAGCTGTTTTGTGTAGTAAAACCTTGATTTTCTTCACCAAAATTGTACATGCCTTGTTGATTGACAACACCAGCCATGACATAATACTGGGCGATATCGGTACCTCCGCGAAATGATAATTTATACGATTGTTGCGGTGCGCTGCTTTTCAATGTTGCTTTTTGCCAGTCGGTATTTGGATACAAATATGGATTGCTCCCATTGTAATTGGCAGGATTATTCTTTGGGTTGCTTAGAAAAAGTGAGTTAAACTCATTGTCGCTTAGCTTATTGTAATCGTTCCGCAAAGCCAGATTCCGATATCCTACATATTCCTGAGAGCCTGTATATGCAGGTAAACGTGTAGCAGACTGCATTCCATATTGTGCTGTAAGCGAAATGACCGGTTTACCAACGAATCCTTTTTTGGTAGTAACCAGAATTACGCCATTGGCACCGCGCATACCATACATTGCAGTAGCGGCAGCATCTTTCAATATTGTAAACGATTCAATTTCTTCCGGATCTAATTGCGAAAAATCGCGTTCTACATTGTCAACCATCACCAGCGGAGAAGTTCCACCGCCAAAAGTCTGGACGCCACGAATGTATATATTCGGTTGATCCCAGCCAGGTTCAGCACCAACAGTGCGCAATACCGTAAATCCGGAGCCAAGGCCCTGGATGGCATTTCCCAAAGTTGAAACGGGTGCTTTGGATAAATCGTCCGCCGAAATTGTTGAAATTGAAGAGGTGAGTTCTGATTTACTTCGCACACCATAAGCAACCTGATAAATTGGCTCGGTGTTCTCTTTTTCCAGTTGCATGACTATTGCGTCACGATTAATCACCACATAATTTTTTTGGGTAAATCCCATTTTGCTGAACTGAAGAACTTTGCCCGGAGCAGACGATATGCTGAACTTCCCATCATTATCCGAAGTTACCTGTGTGAATTCATCCAATACCGAAACGATCACATGATCAATCGGTTTTCCTGAACCATCTTTTACACTTCCGTTAATGATTGAATTGTCTTGTGCAGAGGTATATATAGAGAACAGGGAAAAAATCATCAGAAGCAATATTGCCGGTTTTTTCTTTAATGTCATCATAATTTATAATTTTCGAATGTGACTGAATAGGTTTAGTAACCGGGGTTTTGAACAAATAATGGATTTTTGTACATTTCACCCAATGGTATTTGATACAAATTATTGTTAGGCTGATAGATACGCGTAAAATATGCTTCTTCTTTGTATGTCAAAGCATTTCCTGATTTGGTAATTACCATGCGATTGAAAGGTCCGCCAAACATTTTGGTAGCCAATTCACCTTCCTCACCGGTACTCCAGCGACGCACATCCCACCAACGCTGTTCTTCAAAAGACAATTCCATAGCCCTTTCGCGTTGGATGCGTATCCGCATCGATTTCTTGTCACCGGTTAAGGCAACAGGTAAATCAATAACTCCCGAACGGGCCCGAACGATATTGACTGCATCGCGAACCTGCTGGCTTGGACCCTCGGCTTCATTCATGGCTTCAGCATAATTCAGATACATTTCGGCTAAGCGAAAAAATATCCAATTGTGGTATGCAGTAGTGGAAGAAGCTTTTTTAATTTCTTCAGGAATGTATTTCCGGACAAAATACCCGGTCAGAAAAGTACCTGCCGGAAATTGAGCCGTAGTCGTTGAAAGGTCCATTGTTGCACCTTGCCATGTACTTCCGTGATAAATAATGGTTTTGTAAAAACGGGGATCCCGGTTTAAATATGGTTTTGCAGGATCATAACCGGAACCCTGTTCGTCAATGTATTTTCCGTTCGCCATTTCATAAAGATTAACGAAATTCTGAGTTGGTTCAACTGCTCCGGCACCACCAAAGTCTCCGCTCGGCATCCAAACATTTATTTCGGCACTATTAAAACCTACGGGAGCTTCATGTTTGTAGAAAATCACTTCCTTGTTGCCGGTTTCGCGCCGTTTAAAAAATTGTTTTTCGTAATCATCGGCTTTGTTGGCTGCAGTGGTACGGTATAAAGCATAAGCCAGATTTCCATCTGCATCTTTAAGTTCAATCACTGCTTTTGCTGCTTCAGCGGCTTTCAGCCACCATGATTTTCCATCCTTATCCATCCAGTCATCAACGTTTCCGCCCATTCCCCAAATCCCGGTTTTCAGACTGAAAAGCGGACTGGCAGCATAAAGCAACATTCTGGCTTTCAGAGCCATGGCAGCACCTTTTGTGGCACGACCGTATTCATTGGTATTTAGTGTAACTGGCAGAAAACTGATCGCTTTACTCAAATCAGCCATAATGAATGCAAAACAATCGCGGTAGGTGTCACGTGGCCTCATCAGATCATCACCTGGTACCAACAAATCCTTTTCGGTCAGGATGGGCATACCGCCAAATCGTTTCAACATTTCATTAAAATAGAATGCCCTCAGAAAATAAACTTCACCCAACATTTGATCTTTGGTCTTGTTGTCAGGAAAAGGCACTACCGCAGCATTTTTGAGAAAAAGATTGGCTTTTCGAATAGCCGTGTAATAGAAACTAATATTGGCATCCAAACCATCGTAGTTTCCCATATTAAATCCCTTGGTGCCATGATAACCCGCTGGCGATTCTGACTCATCAGCTGCAGAGGACAAGGGAACCGGCTGAAAGTTTCCAACTGCATTAAAACGACTGGTCAATCCGCTGTAAATATCTGCATGAAAGCGCTGTGCATTTAAAAAGTCGGTAAAGACTTTCTGTTCATCGAGGTTAACGTCGGGAGCGCGATCCAAAAAATTGCTGTTGCAGCCAGTTAGTCCCAGCATCAGAAATAAGATGATATATTTTATATGTTTCATAACGATATCAATTAAAAGTTAACATTCAAACCGATGTTCCAGGCACGGGTAGCAGGCATTTGTCCTCCACGGGAATTTCGGTTATCCGGATCGAGGTATTTTTCAACTGCCCACATATAAGTGTTAATCGCTGAAAAGTAAAGTCTTACGCCTGACATATTCGCTTTTTGTGTCCAAACTGTGGGTAAAGTGTATCCGAATTCGATGTTTTTAATGCGTAGATAGGTACCGGAACCGGATTCATAAGTTGAATAGTAGCGTTCGTTATTTACCCATGATTTTCCATAAAAGCGGGTAAACTGAGCCTGATCAGCAATTTCGGGCGCCCAGTAATTGTTGTGCTTTTCAAAAACATTGTCGTTATTGGAGAATGCCCACATAATCTCCCAGTTCTTCATGAAAAGTGCGTGTGTCGATCCCTGGAACAAGACCGAAAAATCAAACGATCTCCAGTTTCCACCTAAAGTAACTCCGTATTGCATTTCAGGAACTGTTCCATATCCCTGACGATATGCATCCGCTTGATTTATCACTCCATCGTGGTTATAATCCAGAAACTTTAAATCTCCGGGAATGACTTCGATGTTGCCGGGAATACCATTGTTGCTTCCAATTTGGGTAGGGCTGTTTTGAATGTCTTCATAGCTTGTAAAGTATCCGGTATTTTTCCACATCAGAGGAGTTCCGATTGGGTAGCCTTCTTCTTTTTGATAAGGCAGTAATCCAAGTGGATCGGCTTTTTTTAGGATTTTGTTCCGGTTGTATGTAAAGTTTCCTTTTACAAAATAGCTGAAGTCTTTGTTAATCCTCAGATTATGATTCAATTCAACTTCAAATCCTTTGTTCTCGGTTTCACCGATATTTGCGACTTTAAATTCAGCGCCAACATATTCCGGTTTTACCGCATCGATATTGGTCAGGATTTTATTTCGGAACTCATTGAAATAATCAAAGTTTATCCCCAGAAGTCCTTTATAAAAGCTGGCTTCGAACCCCAGATTCAGCTTTCGGGCAACTTCCCAGGTTGCATTTTCGTTGGCAATGGCACCTTGCTGGATTCCTCCAAAATAATTATCGCCTGCGCCAAAAGTATATCCTCCTGCATTTGCAAATTCCTGTAAGAAAATAAACCTGCTATCGCTTTTGTCATTACCAACCCAACCCAATGAGGCTCTAAGTTTCAGTGTGGTGATGATTTTACCCAGTTTTGAATCTGCAAAAAAGGCTTCATTACTTGCCATCCATCCTGCGGCAAAGGCCGGGAAAACACCGTATTGTGAACCTTTCGGGAAGTTCTCAGAACCATTGTATCCAACGTTGAATTCACCAAAATATCGTTGGTCGAAATCGTACGTTGTGCGTCCAACCAATCCCTGATCAGCAAAAGCCACTTCTGCGTTACGAATCATCTGATTGCGGTTGGCAAGCAACAAGGCGCTTACGGTGTTCTTACCAAAAGTCCGGTTGTAACTCAACCCACCTTCCATATAAAACTTATACCAGTTGTTATTCTTTTGCACGCCGGCATAGGATAATGGACGGTCTTCCCCAAATTTCTGATACGTATCAGTAGCCTGATCATAGACATATTCAGCGGTCGATTTCGACCAGGAACGACCTGTTTCTCCTTGTGTATCGAACGACAATTGTCCACGGGCAGCAAGTCCTTTGGTAATGTCATCCAACTTGTAATTTAAACTGAAACTCGATTCGAGTGTGCTCGTTACATCTTTGTATATCGCTGCCTCCCTAAGATTTTTTACTGTATTACTTCCGGTTCCGGCGTACGATCCATCCGGATTGTATATTGGATAAACCCGACCTGAAACTGCAAAGGCAGCACGATAAATATCCCAGCTCCCCCAGATTGTGCTGTTCGGCGAATTGAGGTTTTCGACCCGGGCACCAATACTGAGCGAAGCAGTCAGATTTTTGGTAACATCAACATCGAGGTTACTTCTGAAATTGAATCTTGAATATTTGGTGAGGTCATCATTTTGGTAGAAACCATTTTGATTCAGATATCCACCTGAAACAAAATATCTGACCGTTTTTGTTCCACCTGAAATATTGACATTATATTGTTGCTGAGTGGACTGGTTTTTCATCACATTGTCGACCCACCTTACATCAGGGTGTGTCCAGGGTGAGGCTCCAGTGCGCCACAAAAGTAAATCATAAGCATTGGTACCGCCTTTGGTTTGCGGCGTACGATTTCTATATTGACCCCAATCTGCAAGGTACTGCAGACTGGTCGCGTCATAAGCTCCCAATGGTTGCGGTATATTGATTGGTTCTGTAATTGCAGTTTGTGCCGTGACAGAAATTTTGGGTTTCCCGGTTACACCACGCTTGGTGGTTATAATAATAACGCCATTGGCACCTTTAACGCCGTAAACAGCAGTTGCCGAAGCATCTTTCAGAATGTTGATCGACTCAATTTCATTGGGGTCGATTTTAGCGAATTCGGCGCGGACAATGCCGTCTACCACATAAAGCGGAGTGGCATTATTCCAAGTGGCTCGTCCACGAACATAAATATCAGCCACATCACCGCCAATTTCACCTGAGCTTTGAACGACCTGAATACCTGACAGTTTACCTGCCAGTGATTGTGATATATTTGAGACCGGCGCTGTGACCAGTGTTTTGTTGCTGATGGACGAAATAGATCCGATGACGGACTGCTTCTTTTGTGTACCATATCCAATAATAATTACTTCGCTCAACTGTTGGTCGGCCGAATTCAATTGAACGGTAATGTATGTGCGGTTCTTAACTGGTTCCTGTATTGCCTGATAGCCGATATAACTGAAAACCAATGTATCATTTGCAATGTTAGGAACATCTATTGCGTAATTTCCGTCAAAATCAGTTATGGTTGTTTTTGTGCTTCCTTTAATAATAATTGACACACCAATCAATGTCTCTCCGGTTTTCAAATCTACGACCTTGCCACTTACTTTACGAGTCTGTTGAGCCTGTAGCGACAACATAAACACAAGTAAAGTCATCAGTGTAAGAAATATTGTTTTCTTCATAAAAATTTTCTTTAGCGGTTATCAATAGGCTTCTTTTCGGAATTTAAAAACGTAGGTTTTCAAAGTCTGAAATTCTTTCCGGATGGTCCAATAATTCTGATTAGTCACTAACTTGGGAATGTAATTTGCTTTTCCGGCAGCAGCTGATTTTAATTCAATAAAATCGGATGGTACCGGAGCAAAGATGAATGCGTATTTTTTTTCGCCTTCGAATGTTTTTAGTCTTATTTCCATCTCATTGGCAGTCAATTGCAGAATAGTGAATCTCGACTGAATGTGATATTGCGACCATTGTCGTTGCACGCTTGTTAAGGTGTCAATTCCAATAATCTTATTACTGGCATCTTTTTTATACGTCAGGACTACTTTGTTGCTATCGCTGGTCAATGTTGGAATAAACTGCCATTTGTCGGTCGTGAAATTTATCCACTTACCATCCAGCATGCTCCATGTGCCGTAAAATACAGTCGGACCTGAACCACTGTTGTACTTTTTGAATGATTGATTGTAATACCGACACGCTCCATTTGCTTCGATGAGTATTCGACAAGTCTCCTGCTCCGGAGTTAAGGTCATTGGTGTACCATCTTCAGTAACCGAAACTTGCTGCCACAATCCACTAACTGAACTTTCTACATAAGTGTCTTTCTTGCAAGAGAATATGACAACCAGTAAAAATATTAGTATGAAAAATCTGTATCCTGTCTTCATTTTTTTTATTATTTGATTTCCATATCTGCAACACGTTTAAACGTTAGCCTGGTTTTGCTGAGTGTTCCATCCTGTTTAAAATCGACCCGTTCCAGGGTTAAGGTAGCTGCATCAACTAAAGGCTTCCATGATGCTGGCAGATCGATGGCTAAATTGAATAATCCACCCGTGTAGCTCCATCCGGATCTTTTCAGGATAGTTTTTGCTTTCACAGCAATTTTCGAAGAGTCGCAAAGTACACAGATGTTGTCTTTGTTAATTTGCATGATGAGACGGGAACTGTCTTTAGGGGAAGCGTTGTCGTCTATAGTTTTGGAAGTTTGATGCCAGGTGCCAATGATCTGGGTTGTTGTTCCATCTACTGCGGCATCTTTTTCGCATGCTGTTCCCAATAACAAGAAAAGTACTGGAATAAAGCCAAAAAGAAGCCTGTGAAAGGAAGTTCTTTCGGTAGTGTTTTTCATAGGTAATAGTTTTCTTAGGAAGTGAGCGTTAATTAATAATTATCAAAACACGGTGCTTTGATACACCAATAGTTGATAAATATCCGGATTGCAATATAATTCCTTGTTTAAAAGCCGAAGGTTTTATGTCGGTTTTTATCTAAGCTTTGATTCATTTAAACAATTATTCAAGTTCCACCGGAAATTTGAAATTAATAAATTTCATAATTCTAAAAACTACCATTGAATAGTAGAAATGAAATAAGATAAAAGGGAGAGCAAAAACTCTCCCTTTTAATCACAAGCAATTTCTCTAATTAATTATAACCTTTGAAGTGAAAACATTTCTTTTTGAAGATATAGTTCTTACCAGATACACTCCGTTTTTAGAAACCGGTATTTCAGTTCTCAATCCTTTTGCAGCCAATTTTTCAACTAAACTGCCTGTCAGATTGTACACTTCAATAGAAGAAACATTGCCTTCTACCAAAATACTGTGATTCCATGAATAAACCTTGGTGATTTCATTGGTAACAGTTGCAACACGTGTTACAACGGTACGAGGATCTGCATTGCCGTTAATGGCTATTGCATCCAAATAAAATACACCCGCAGGAGAATTGACAAACGCATCGCTGGCATCGCGACGAACATCGAAACGAACTGTAAGTTCAGAAACAAAGCCCAAAGTAGAGACATCAAGTACACAATCAATCCATTTGCCTTTGTCTTCAGCCCAGTATTTAATTGCATCACCACTGTCAATCTGATTGCCCATAAAATCTTTGGCATTCAATTGAACGACATAGTAGTCTTTTGCTGCTTCCATTTCAGGAATGTTGATCATTACGTGCAAGTACGAAGAAGCACCTGCAACACCTACAGGCATCGTTCCGGTTAACACGTAACGAGGTCCCTGCCACCATGATGCGTTGGCACTTTTGTTGAATTTCGTGATTGACGGAGAGTTTAATACTGCCATTTCTGAAGTGAAAGGATTTGTAACAATGGCCGAAGTGTTTTCACCATTTTGCAAATCCAATGATTTTACCCATTTGTTGTACGAAGCAGTATTGCCGGTTAAAATTGACATTTCTGTTTCTGTATATAGCGTAATACCCCGTGGCAGCTTGCTGTTATTCAACGAAATTTCATCAAAATAATAATTCGTTGGCGATTCAGCTCCGCCACCCCAGTTCCGGTCCATCAAAATACAAATTTTCGAGAGTGCTTCACTGTTATCCATGAACCATTTTAAGTCAACAACAACATCTTCCCAGGTACCGGCTTTTGAAAGATCCATATCAAAACGCTTGTTTCCTTTGTCAGCATCTTCCCAAGGTGTTTCTTTATTGATATTAACACTGAAACCTGAATTCAGATTTTCACGGTAATGATAGAAATGAAGATACCTGTTGTCGGCTGTAATTGTAATCGGTGTAGTCAGATCTAAATTCAGGAAATCAGGCCACCAGCTTTTACCTTTTAATGAAGATAATTGCAATGCATTGTCAGAAGTATTCAAACCTGTTTTATTCGGGTTGACAGTTGTACGTGCAAATGCAGGTTCTGCATCGGTTCCAAAATTCACATAGCGTGCATCCGTTTGAATTTCGCCCATGGCCCATGCAACCATGTCCATGCGTGAAAACAGGCTTGGGGAAGCGTCGCCGGTAAATAGTTTAGTTTCCTTAATTGTTGCTGGTGCTTTAACTTCGGTACGCTGAGCTTCGCTGGCGTTGATTGCAACTGCATCTAAATAGAATGCTCCGGCAGGTGAACTGATCAACGCATCACTGCCATCGCGACGAAGATCGTATCGAACAGTAAGCTCAGATAGATAACCTAAAGATGATACATCCAATACACAATCGATCCATTTTCCTTTATCCTCTGCCCAGTATTTGATAGCATCACCGCTGTCAATCTGATTGCCCATAAAATCTTTGGCATTCAATTGAACGACATAGTAGTCTTTTCCGGCTTCCATTTCAGGAATGTTAACCATGACATGAAGGTAAGAAGGTACTCCTGCCACTCCAACAGGCATCGTTCCGGATAACACAAAACGAGGTCCCTGCCACCATGCAGCATTGGCACTTTTATTAAACTTCAGGATTGATTCAGAATTCAATGTTGCCAATTCAGTAGTAAACGGATTAGCTATGATTTCCGAAGTGTTTTCACCATTTTGCAGATCCAGAGATTTTACCCATTTCTTGTTGGAATCAGTATTTCCAGGGAAAAACAACATCTCGCTTTCAGTAAAAAGATTAATCCCGCGCGGAAGTTTGGTGTTGTTCAATACGATTTCGTCGAAATAATAATTCGTTGGTGATTCAGCTCCGCCGCCCCAGTTCCTGTCCATCAAAATACAAATTCTGGAGAGAGCTTCACTGTTATCCATAAACCACTTCAGGTCAACAACAACATCTTCCCATGAACCAGCTTTTGAAAGGTCCATATCAAATCGTTTGTTTCCTTTGTCAGAATCTTCCCATGGCGTATCTTTATTGATGTTGACACTGAAACCTGAATTAAGGTTTTCACGGTAATGATAGAAATGGAGATACCTGTTCTCGGCCGTGATAGTAATTGGTGCAGTCAGGTCGAAATTTGCGAAATCTGGCCACCAGCTTTTACCTTTCAATGAAGATAATTGCAATGCATTATCAGATGTATTTAATCCTGTTTTATCCGGATTGACAGTCGTTCTTGCAAATGCAGCCTCTGCTTCGGTTCCAAAATTCACATAGCGTGCATCGGTTTGAATTTCGCCCATAGCCCATGCGACCATGTCCATGCGGGAGAACAGGCTTGGAGTAGAGTCGCCAGTGAATAATTTTGTTTCTGCTGCTTTAGAAATAAAAGAAAAGCAACAACCCACCAATAAAAGTAAAAGTAGTTTTTTCATAGAAATGGATTTTAAATGAATATATTAATTTAGTTTAAAATGAATTCTTTTTACAGCTTACTTATACAAAGTTCCGCAATAATTGAATTTTCGTATTCAAGTATTGTAACAAACAGTATAAATATTGTATCAGTGGATATTTACATAGCGTATTATTCAAAAACCAATATTTTTGAATTAATCTTCTGACTACCAACCTGTGTTGAAATAATGTATATACCATTCTGTAAATGAAGATGATAGACACCCTGAGCAGGAACCTGACAGTTTGATTTTATAAGTTGCCCCACCGAATTGTACACAGATACCGAGACTGACCGTTCACCCGGAAAATCAGAATGCAGAATTCCTCCGGAGTAATAGATATTTCCGTCCTTATTCTCCAATTCACTCATTGAAGTTGAAGTTTGGTTAACAGGGATTACAAAAGTAGTTACCGACTCTGACAACGCATCGTAGGTGAACGAATTGCCACTCATATTGAATATAGTTAATGAATTTTTTACTCCCAATGATTCCAGAGCACGGGTGCGAACTTGATTTACTTTCCCAAAATTTGAAAACTTAGATAGATTGACACTATATTTTTGAGTATAGCTTTCCTGATTACTTAATACCAAAACCAATTCCTTTTGGTCAGGGCTGATGGCTGATATCGAATTGCCAATCGAGCTGTTTATTATCGTATATCCTGATTTTAGGTAGCGGCTAAATTGGGCTCGGATATAGAAATTAATGCATCGGGTAATTGGGTCAAAAGGGTCGTAATAATCACCTATGATTAGGCCCCATGGATTATTAGTCGGACTACCTGTACCTCCGATTTGCCAATCGCACCATACGGTGCATTTCATGTCGCGTAAATCGGTAATAATCCGGTCGGACATGGCCATGATCTGATGTTCGTTTGTTCCTCCAACACTAATTGGGCCTGACTCAGACTGCCAAAGTTTCTTAGCATTGTTCTTCGTCCAATTTGCAAGCATTGCCCGGTTGTTTCCTCCATAAGTATGAACGGAAACCAGATCAATTTTTGGGATAATATCGCCAGCCGCCTGGTAGGTCAACATGGTGTTGTAGCCATTATCTATGTTGTTTGCATCATTTGCTGTTATCTGACTGTACGAAAGCATATCTTTTGCGGCCAATTTGCTGTAAAGTTCACGGATCATCGTAATCTGATCTGAATTTGAAAAATAGCAGCCTTCCTGTCCGCCAAGTGCTGTCCACCAATTGCCATCAGGCTCATTAAATGGTTCGATGTAATTGAATGTAATACCCAAAGTTTCATGATAATATTTCGTGACTTCAGTCAGATAATCCGCAAAATCGTCGAACATGTCTGATTTTAAGTTGCATGCATTTCCTTCAACACTTCCGGCTGAACAACCGCTGCGCGTCATCCAGTATGGCGGCGAGTTTGAAAATGCAACAATCTGAATGTCATTAACACCAGCTTTGGCGATTCGCGAAGCAATCAGTTGTTGTATGATTTTACGTTGGTTGGCATCCTGAGACCAGTCGTAAGCTGCGGTTAGTGAAGCTTTATAACCTGGCATGTTTCCACCGTCTGTCCGCATATGGTTATGTGCCGGATCATCACCACCACCGATATTGAACCGGAAGACATTCATATTCATTCCATTCACCGGGTCGGTAATCCAGTCGCAGATTGTCTTAATTTTTGCATCGGAAAATCCGCCCATAATGTTGGCCCACCAACACAACGAAGCTCCCCAGCCTTCGAGAACCTGGCCTTTCAGAGCCGGATCAATGGTAATATCTGTTCTCGAAAGTGAAGTTCCAACATCAGAAAGCACAATCTGGTCGAAGTAATAAGTTCCCGGATCATCAGCGATCTTGATGGCCAAGGTTTTCAGTTTTGCCCCAACGGGGATTGTCAGAACATAATCAATCCATGAGCCTGTTGTATTATTTATTTGCCAGACATCACTACTTTGAGTTCCACCTTCCGGTGTATAGGTTAAAGCAATTCTGGATGTGGTATTCTTATAAACCAGTACATGCAGAAACTGATTGGAAGCAGTGATCGGAATGACACTGGCTAAATTTACTTCCAGACCGGTCCAGTATGGATCCTCGCTTTTCTTCACTATCTTATAGCAGTTTGCTGAACTATTTATTGCATCCGGATTTGGATTCGCGATTGACCATGTGCTGGCAGCAGTTCCTGATTTGGAGTAATTCAGCCAAGAACTCACCGTACCGGGAACTGTTGCTGATTCAAAATTGAGGAGCACCGAATCCACAGCAAAAAGATGTGTGGTAAACAGTGCAAAAAGTAATATAAGAATGGTTTGTTTCATTTTTCTGGTCGTTCCCGACTTTATTCGTTTTAATTAATCTGTCACTTCCACAACCAGTTTAGCATCTTTCAGCCACTGTGCCGAAAACTTCAGGTTAATTTTCCCGGTATTGCCTGTTGTTTGGATATAGGCGATCAGTCGTCCATGATAAACCCGCTGTACATTATCGGAATAGTCGCCCATATCCGAATTGTTACTGGCTTCAAGTCCCAACAGTTTGCCCGGACCTTCAATCGTGCAAGTCACTTCATCTTCCGACATCATGACTGGAATTCCTTTCTCATCAACAACCTGAACAACAACCTGAGCTATTCCTCTCTCTCTCTTGATGGAGTTTAAATCTGCTTTAGCTGTAATTGCAAATGGTCGTGCTGAAGTTTCCAGCAAATAATTACAGGTTTGCTTTCCATCTTTATCCATTCCCAAAACCTCAAGCTTTCCGGCTTGAAATGGAATATCCCAATAAATAACACCGGTCTGATCATCCATCTTTTTTACACCGCCCACTGGATTTCCGTTCAGCATTAATCTGGATTGAGGTGCATTGGTATAACAAACCACCCGAATCATTTGATCAGATTCATAATTCCAGAATGGCCAGGCATCGGTCGACAGGTAATTTTTATGTGAAGGAACCGGATAAGTACCAATGTAAGTTACTGGTTTGGTATCCCACAAAGCCTGCCGGAAATGACCACGAGGTTTCAGGAATCCACCAAAATCCAAAAAACCGGAATAAAATCCTCGTGAAGGCCATTCGCCCGATTCGCCCAGATAGTCAATCCCTGTCCATAAAAACTGACCAAAGATATAATCATTGTCACGAACGGCTTTCCACGATTCCATGCTGTGTCCGGTTTCGCTGCCATAAATTACCCGTTTCGGATATTTGGCATGATCTTGTGCATAACGGTCTTCAGTGTAATTATATCCGGCAACATCCAGCAAATAAGGATATTCAGTTTCGTTCGACATTACCACCCCAGCCAATGCTGCAGTTACCGGGCGTGAAGTATCCAGACCACGAACAATCGTTGTCAGTCGTTTGGCAATTCCACCCAGACGTTCAGCTTTCGGACTATCTGGTTTGTAGCCACCGTGCATGGGCTGATTGATTTTTGTTCCATCCAAAATAGGATGTGAATATGGATCGTTCGGGTAATCAACTTCATTGCCAATGCTCCACATAATAATTGAAGCATGATTCCGGTCACGCAAAACCATATCGCCTAAGTCTTTATCGCTCCATTCGTTAAAATATGCTGCAGCACCTTCAAACCCCGGAATGCCATTATTCCAGCCGCTTATCCATTTCCGTTTTGGAAATTCCCATTCATCAAAAGCTTCGTCCATCACCAATATTCCAATTTCATCACACAATTCGTAAACATCCGGAGCCTGCGGGTTGTGACTCATTCGAATAGCATTACAACCCATTTCTTTCAGGGTAATTAATCGTCTTTTCCATACTTCGCGCGGAACAGCTGAACCCAGAACTCCGGCATCGTGGTGGATACAAACACCTTTTACTTTGGTCAACACATCATTGAGAGCAAAACCTTTATCCGGATTAAAAGTCAGTGTGCGAATTCCGATTTGCTGTTCATTCTGATCAATGACTATCCCGTTTTGTTTGACAATAGTTTTGAGTGTGTACAAATTCGGTTGCTCCAAGGACCAGCGTTTCGGATTAGCAATAAAAATATTTTGTGTCAAAGTAGCTTTTGTCTTTGATTCAAGCTTTTGCTTTTTAGTGCCTGAAGCAATTACTTTTCCTGAAGAAGGATCGGTAATTTCATGCGAAATCTGCACTTCGGTTCCCATTGCTAATTCATTGTTAATCGTTGTTGCGACTGCAACATCAACCTTTTTATCAGAAACTGTGGTGGCTTTAAAATATACGCCCCACAAATCGAGGTGTACCGGAGGTGCAAAGACAAGATAAACATCGCGGTAAATTCCTGAACCCGAGTACCAGCGTGAATCCCTCTCCAGCGAATGGTCAACCCGAACCGACAGCACATTTTCATGTCCGGATTTGATGTAAGGAGTCAGATCGTACATAAACGAAATGTAGCCATTCGGGCGTTTGCCAACCGAAATCCCGTTAATGAAGACTTCGCTGTGGTTGTAAACTCCTTCGAAATAGATAAAAACCTTATTCCCTTTTTCTGAATCGGGAACAGTGAACGATTTCCGGTACCAGCCAATGCCTCCGGGAAAATAGCCGGTGCAACTTGCCTTGTCCGGACTTAAAGTTCCTTTGACACTCCAGTCGTGAGGAAGATCAATTACGCTCCATTTGGAGTCGTCGAAGGCTGAAGTTGATGCCTCTTTCACATCCGAAAGATTAAACCGCCAGTTGGTATTAAACAATTCAGCTCTTCCGAATTGTGGTTTTGCCTGAACAATACCAACTGCTATAAAAATGGCGCTTATCGCCAGAAATAATTTAAGTTTTCTATTCATGACTTTTTATTTTTTTCCAACATATGTGACTATTGATCTGCCTGGAATAATTACTTGTTTACCAAATTCTATAGGTTGAAGCGGATTCAAATCCGAACCCTGAATGTCGCTGGTGCAATAAGGAATCCATTTTTTCGGAGTCTGACCTTTCCATTCCAAATCGAAGTTTCTTTCCTTTTCGTTGTAGTTGATCACCACAATAACCGGAGTTCCATCGGCATTCTCATAAGCCGAAATCATTAATGCGTAAGGATCTGTATCACCTTCACTTACTATTTCTCCTTTTATATTGTATGCCGAAACTCCCAGTCTTTTGGCTTCAGGCCGAATAAACCGGCTGTAATTTCCCAAAGCCCACATCAGTTTTGAGTCGGAAAAGGTTCCATTCAGCAAACTTTTATCAGGTTCGGCATAAATCAAACCATCTTTATAGTCGCTTGTTCCTACCGATCGCCACCATTGCCAGGCAGAGGCATTGGCATAGACCAGATCGTAATGAATGACGCGCGCAATATATAAAGCGGTTTTCATCGTCAAATCTTTAACTCCACCGCCGCCAATCTCCATATCGTTTCCCATTACACAAAGTTCAGTTTGCCAAAAGTTTACATTATTCTTTTTCAGTTCTTTGCACATATCCATCCTGATTTTGCGCAAATCGGTGAGCGGAGTATTGGTCCAGTAACTGTGTGCAGCCAACAATCGCGGAACATTGGGTATGTTCCCGATATAAGTTTTTGTACTATCCGGATTGAAAAATGACTGAATCTGAAAACCTCGGTTTGGTTTTACATAGGGATGAACCTGATACATGCAATTGTAATCGAAGGATTCAGCAACCAAAATTTTAGTATCTATTTTTCGTGATTCAAATTCACTCCCAAGCAAGCGCACCGTTTTAGCGATTTCACGGTTGGTTGCTGCGGTTCCTTCCTGTTTCGGGCCCACCCAATTCCAATGTCCATCAGGTTCGTTGAACGGACAGATGTAATCAAGTTTAATGCCCTCATGTTTCTCCAATCCTTGAATTACATCTGCAGAAAAACGAGCAAAATCATCGTACCGATCTTCTTTCAGGTTGAATGTTGCACCACGACCGGTATTGGTTGCCTGTCCATTTTGAGTCCAGTAAACCGGAGCCGAAAGAATAAATCCAAGGAACTGATTTACACCACGTTGTTTGGCCAGTTGCAAGAAATTGCGCTGGCCCTTTTGCCTGGTCCAGTCGTAAGTTCCATCTGATTTCAGAAAACACTCCGACCTTGTCCAGATATTGCCGATACCGCTGGCTTCGCCCTGTTCAGCGCTTCCGGCACCGATATTAAACCGCCAGAGGGAAAGTCCGATTCCTTTGGGTTTTCCATGTATATCATTTTCGGCGCTAAAAAGCCAGTCGGCCATTTTTTCCTGTTTCTCTTTTGGCCACAAACCAATAAACTGCATGCTCCAGCCATCGGAGGCGCTGAAATTATTCATGGTCTGATATTTAATATTACCATCCACGACAAATTTGCAAACGTCAGGCTTCGAAGGCGAATGGGTTCCCAATCCTTTTTCTTCTGCACCCACAGAAAAAACAGGAAGGATAATTAACAAAACAATAATGCATTTGAAAAATGAATAGATTTTCAACATCGATGAAAAAATTTAAATCATTACTGCAAATTTTGCCAATTCAAAAATTTATCACTTTCTCTATTGCACATTTTTCTTTTGCTATTGTAACATGATATTGATATTGTCTCATTTGGTGATTTTTACGACCGAAACTATAGGCTATTAAATCTGAAATTCTTTTATTCGCTAAATCATCGACCATACTATTGCATACTTTTGTTAAAATTTAATTCCTGACAAATGGGAAAAATGCCATATTTATTGAGACACATTGTCTTCTTCCTAATTTTTTTGAGTTTAACTCAAAAGTTATCAGCACAAAAGACAGAGTCGAATCTGATTTCCAGATATTCAACCGAGCAAGGTCTTTCGAACAATACGATCCATTCCGTTTTGCAGGACAATAACGGCTTTATCTGGATAGCCACAGAGGAAGGGTTGAATAAATTCGATGGTAAAAACTTTACTCATTTCGCACTGAATAAAGGCCGTTATTCACTTTCTCATAATCGAACCCAAACCATGCTTTTGGCTCCGGATGGAAATGTCTGGGCTGGAACTTCAGATGGACTAAATATTTACGACAATAAATCTGACAGTATTATTAAAGTCAGGGACAACAGCAACCCGTTAAAATTAATTTATAACGATATAACTATTTTGGCTGCTGGTGCAGATAAATCCAGAACATGGATTGGAACCTACGGAAATGGTGTAAATTATTTCGATTGGAACAAAAAACAATTTTTTGCTTTATCCCTGCCTTCATTACCCAATATTGCAGCTCCACTCAATATCATGAGCATCATGGAGGATGATAATAACAGGCTTTGGATCGGAACCCAAAACAATGGACTTTACCGTTATGACCCGGCAGAGAAGAAATTGGAGTTTTACGATTTACCGGAAATTGGCCGATATGTGCGTTCAATTTATCAGGACAGTTTTCGCAGAATCTGGATAGGCACATCAGATGGTTGTTATATTTATAATGAAACAAGGAATCAATTAGAATTAATCACATATCCTGAAGGGCTGATTGACAATTCGATAGGAGTTATAAAAGAGGATAATAATGGTAAGATATGGATTGGAACTGAATTGTTTTTGATGAATTTTTCTGTAAGGTCCTTTTCTCTAAACGAGAAATTTGCCTATCAGGTCGTCGAACATGGTGAATCATCATCGAAATTGAGCTGCCCGTCAGTCAATTCCATTTTTGCCGATCAGGATAATAATATCTGGGTGGGTACAGCATGGGGAGGCGTAAATATGCTGAAAGGTACTCCGTTAAAGTTCCGATTGGTAAAAAATGAACCTGGATCTGTCAATACCATACCTAATTCACCCATAACTGCAATTTGCCCTGATAACAAAGGGAATCTGTTTATTGCAACAATGGGTACTGATCAGATTGGGCTGTGTAAAATGAATATACTTACCGGTGATGTTAAAGAACTGGAAGTAAACAAGAAGCTATCCGGATATGTCTACCAAAATATGTTATTCGATTCGCAAAATAATTTATGGATCGGAACTTACAACAAGGGATTGCTTAAAGTGGATCAGAATGGTACAAGTTATAAACAGTTTCTGGCGGAAGCTGACAACCTGAATTCACTGCCAGGCAAAGATATCCGGACTATTTATGAAGTAAAAGACGGAACGATTTGGATTGGTACAAGTAATGGATTAGCAAGATTCAATCCGAAAGACCAGACTTTCTCCAGAGTCAACTTAGCGGATAATCGGATTATTGCTATTCGTTCAATTATTGAAGCTGAAGACGGTGTTTTGTGGTTAGGCACCTATGGTGCCGGTGTAATTACCTATAATCTTAAAACCCAAGAAATAAATGGGAATCCTATCCCCGTAAAACCATATATCATCAGTGATATGTTGATTCATGGTGACAGTATTTGGCTGGCCACCTATGGCGAAGGTCTTTTTTTGTATGATCAGAAAAATACAAAGAGTACTGTTTATACTGAATCAGAAAGGTTGTCAAGTAATTATGTGTGTTCTGTGACACGCGACAAAACAGGTATAATTTGGATGGGAACGAGTAAAGGTATTTCGAGACTTAATCCAAAAACAAAAGAAGTAGAGAACTTTAGCTCAGGAGATGGAATTCAGAGTCGTGAATTTTCTGAACGTGCCGCCATATATCTACCCAATGGATTGATGGCCTTTGCCGGGTTTGGCGGGTTGAATATATTCAACCCAATGAACGTCACTAAAAATGACAAGTGCCCGCCGGTAATATTCACAAAACTTTTGGTATTCAACGAACTGATAGCTCCGTCGGTGGATAAACATAAATTCTCTCCCCTGAAAGAAAACATTTCACTGGCCAGGAAAATTGAATTGAAATACAATCAATCTGTATTCACCCTCGAATTTATGGGTATCGATTACAATGCCAGTCAGAAGATTCAATATGCGTATTTTCTCGAAGGATCAGATAAAAAATGGAATCAATTGGGTAATCAAAACAGTGTCACTTTCCGTAATCTTTTGCCTGGAGAATATACATTCAAAGTTAAAGCTTCGAGTCCCGATGCGGTTTGGAGTGACACCAATATCGCTTCAATTACCATTAGTGTAGGGTCACCATTTTGGGCCACTGCATGGGCTTATTCCATTTATGCAGTGCTGTTTTTCATCGTGATCTATTTTGTGTGGCTATTTTTAAACATTAGGATTCAAGCAGCAAACAAGTTGAAAATTGAGCGTGCAAAACGTGAAAAGGAAGAAGAATTGCATCAGGAAAAACTGCAGTTTTTCACCAACATTTCACATGAATTCAGGACACCCTTGACCTTGATTATCGGACCTCTTGAAAAAATGCAGTTTGATGAGCAGAACGATGAAAGGAAGTCTAATTTCAAATTAATGCTCCGCAATGCCAACCGGCTGCTCACCATGGTGAATCAGTTACTCGATTTTCGTAAAGCCGAAAAGGGGCAGATGAAACTGAAGATCCAGAAATCGGATATGATAGCAAGTATTCAAGAAATTCTTATTTCATTCGACGATCTTAAAAAACAAAAAAACATACAATTCAATTTTACACATCAGGAAAATATACTTTGGGCCTGGTACGATAACGAGTTTTTGAATAAATCACTCATCAATTTGCTTTCGAATGCCTTTAAATTCACTCCGGATGGTGGTAGTATTTTAGTATCCACTTCAGTAACAAAAGATGCGCTGGGCCACAATGAAGTTGCAATCTCCATAACCGATAACGGAAAGGGAATCCATCAGAAAGATATTCACAGCATTTTCGACCGGTTCTATCAGGGTAAAGAGCAAAGTGCTTTGCAGCAGGGCTCTGGTATCGGTTTGCATTTGGTGAAAAATCTGATCGAACTTCATCACGGAACCATTGAAGCCGAAAGCACCCCAAATGTGGAAACCACTTTTCGGATTACACTTCCAATAGAAAGAAGTGCTTATCTGAAGGATGAATTAATGGAAGAGTCTGAAACGTCGCCAAAGCTGGAAATACCTGATACAGTTAATGCAGACCTTCAAGTCAAAGACGAAAATTTATCCGATGAAAATTTGAAAAGCACACATAAAAAGCGAATACTTATAGTTGAAGATAATGCAGATATCAGAAATTATATCCGAAGCATTCTCGGTTCAGAATACTTCATCGAAGAAGCAGAGAATGGCGCTATAGGACTGGAAGTTGCCTCATTACATGATTTTGAACTTATTATTAGTGACATAATGATGCCTGAGATGGACGGGATTGAAATGTGCCGGAAACTTAAAAGTTCGATTGAAACGAGTCACATTCCGATCATTTTACTCACAGCCAGGTCAGAAATTGAAAATCGAATAGAAGGCTTGAGTATTGGTGCCGATTCGTATATCACCAAACCATTTCATCCGCAACACCTTACAATAAGGGTTACCAAGTTGATTGAGCTGCGCGAAATGATGAAAGAGCGTTATAGCCGAAAGATTTCTTTAGTTGAGATGCATCAACCGGAGGCAAAATCAGATTCCCCTGAAGAGCTGTTTTTGCAAAAAACCATTTCAATTATTCTGGATAAAATGATAGAATCTGAGTTTAACGGAGATGGATTGGCCTATGAATTAAGTATCAGCAGAATGGGATTGCACCGCAAGATTAAAGCTCTCACTGGCCAAAGTACCGGCGAATTTATTCGCAATATCAGGCTGAAAAAAGCCTGTGAATTACTCAGCATACATGGTAAAAACATATCGGAAGTATGTTATGATGTCGGGTTTAATTCACCTTCGTATTTCACCACTTGCTTTACAGAAGTTTTTAAAATGACTCCAAGTGAATATGTCCGAAGTTCGAAAGCGCATTTGAACTAAATAGATTCCTTTCATGTGAATTATTTTAAAGATTCGTTTTACCGGCTAAGGATCGGATTTGTTTGAACATTTTTCGTTCTTACATCTTTTACTTTTTCGATTGAATAAGGGATAGAACTGGCACCAGTAGTGAAGTTAACCTGATCAAGGATGAGTAAATTTCCTGAATTGCAGTTCAGAATTAGAGCAGTTCCTTTTTTCGAAAGAGTCACTTTCCGGAGTTGGATCTGACCGAAATCAGTAGCATTAAACAGTGCCGGTGACAGAAGTTTGGCGCCTTCGAAGGTTTCGCCTTTGTATTCAGCGCCTTCCCTGAAAGCAAAAGAGGAATTATAAACACTGAGTTTGAATTTCAAATCCTGATCACCAATGATATTGAAGGCACCGAGCAATCCGGTTGCCCTCACATTTTTGAAACTGACATTGGTAACCGGCTGACCTGTTTGCCACAAACCATCTTTAAAATTGTACACATAAAACTGATCGACATTATCAACGGTCACATCTTCAATCAGCCAGTTTCCACTCACCAGTTTTGGGTTTTCATCTTTCGGTGAGAAATGCACAAATGCCGAAAGCATGTTGTTTCGGGTTTGAATTTTATGCACTGACTCGCCCGGTCCCCAAATCTGGCAATGTTTCACGGTGAAGTTCCGGCAACCCATTCGGAAACCATTACACGAAGTGTTCACTTTGCAGTTGGTTACCACAAATTCGCGGTTATCGTTTCCGGCAAACGCATCATCACCGGTGCGAAAATCACAATTGGTAACTGTGAAATTGTCGCAAAACCTTGTATGCAAACCATCATGGCCGCCTCGGATCAACACTTTGTCAAGTTTCCCAAACGAACAATTCCGGCAATTAATGGCCCAGTTTGCAGAGTTTTTAACGGTGAATCCTGCGAGTGAAATGTTTTTGCAGTTAATAAGCCTGATGCAGTGAGGACCGCGGAAACCTTCTTCGCCCTTTTTATTGATGCAATCGACTCCATCAATTATTCCTTCACACTGAATGGCAATATCCGAAAGATCTTTGCCGAAAATAAAAGCATCGTTTTGGTAGTCGATATACTTGTCACTTCCCTGAAGAATGGTTCCTCTTTCAAATTGAAGTTTCACCTTGCTTTTCAGTTCAATTCCGCCACACAGATAGGTTCCCGAAGCAAAAAACACCGTTCCGCCTCCTTTTTCAGTGCAGGAATCGATGGCTTTTTGGATGGTTTCGGTCATTAATCCAGATTGCACCTTCAGTTCAACTGAAAATACAGCCTTTTTTGCAAATGATGTTGAGCCAATCAAGATTGCAATTACGAATAGGATGATGTTTTTTATAGGATTCATTTTCGAAATTTTTTCTTTTTGCCTTTGCATCTTCGTGTTTAATGTCTATTTCTCAAATCCAAACTCCACTTCGTTGGCCCAATGTTCTTTCCACGAGGCATGAAATGCACGGGAATTGCGTTTCGAAACGCTGCGTTCGCGCGCCAGTTCCATGCAGCTTCCCATGTTGCCGTTGTCGTTTATCCGGAAGGAGAATTTGATGGTTTTTCCAGCATCCAAGGCTTTTTTCACATCGGGCAATTCGCTCCAGGGAATGGCACATTCGGTAATGCGCGTGCTTCCTTCATGGGTGATTGCCAGTTTTCCATTCTTCACCGGCCCGTCAAACGGCGACTTTGGTTGACGTGGATAGAAATGTTTTTCGGGCATGCCCGGAACCAACAAGCGCCAGATTTCAGTTCCGCCACCGTATTTCGGATCAACTTGGTTCAAAGCGTATTCGTAATCGGTACACTTGTAGCCTACATATTTTGGCATCGTTCCTTTCGGAGTCGAAGCATAACCATCTTCACCAATGGGAATTACATTGAATGCAATCTGCACGTTGTCGGTGGCAAAGCCCATTCCGGCGCTGTTATCAGGCAAAACCGGATCTTTACGATACGAGAAATGACGAACTCCTTCAGGCCATTTCAGCGGAATCAATACGCTGTTGTCGGTTGCTTTGGCGGTAACTCCTGAAGGGAATTTCGGTTCGCTTCCAAATACCCAATAACCGTCTTTGCCATAAACACCCTTCCAGTTTCCTTTAGTGTCAAAATCATCTTTCACCGGGAAAACAGAGGTTTTGCCATTGGCTTCGTTGGTGGTTTTGTCGAAGAAAACCCCGGCCAGCTTCACATTGTACCACCAGTTTCCCTTCAAAGTAATCCTTACATTTCCTGAAAGCTCATAAACCAAATAGCAGCCATCCCAAAGTTTGTCGCAGGTTTTTGATGTAATTAGTGCGCCGGTATTCAAATCCCAGAATTCAACTTCTGTTCGCCATGAGTCGAAGTTTGGCAGATAAAACGCAACCAGAGTGGTTTTATCGGTTGGCAGGTTCAGGTCAATTCCCATTCCGATATTGTTATCGTCAGGTTCCCAGTAATTCAAAATCCTGCCAACTCCATTTGGATTTTGCAACGCTGACTGATCATTTTCTTTAACATTACGTTTTCCATTTTTTTTCCGGAAGGAAAGATTAGCGTCTGGCTTATATGCCAAATCGGGATAGAAAAACTCATCATCGTTGCGCGTTTCGAAACGATAAGTTCCGGGATGCGGTGTATTGTCGGCCACTTTGGCTGCAAAGTAAAAGTACTGATCGTCGTAAGTCAGGAATCCGTTGGCCAGACCTTCGGCTTTTTGATCGAAATTTTTAAACGGATACCAGGCTGCTTCGGTAACCGAGAGACTTGTTTTTCCGGCGGAAACGCTTTGTGGCACTGATTTACCCCATTCATCGAGTTTGCCGTCGATGTTTGGTGTCAGTTTCGAAATCACATTTACATGCATCGTTTCCTGATGAAATGCCTTGCCATCTTTTCCGGCATCTATTGTCACTTCCAACGGATAGGCATTGTCGGCTGCGCTAATTCCGGAAGTAATCTGAACAGGAATTGTCCGGGTTTCGTTGCCCTTCAGAATAATTTTTTCAGGAGTTTTAACAATCAGATTTCCAAGTTTCAGTTGGATGTTTCCGCTGATGGTTCGGTTCAGGATGTTGGTGATCTGCAATTGCATTACCGGTTTTTCTTCAATCCGGCTGAGCATATCTTTGGCAACGATTTCAAGCGGTTCGTAACCTTCAATAAAACCTTTTTTCAGTGCTGAAGTCAGGCGCGCAAATGATCCTTTTGAACCATCGGTCCGCAAATAATAGCCCTGAAATGAAAGAGGAATTTCGATTTTGTCAGCTTTGGCCGGAACCTGATTCCCGTAGAAATCGAAAAGTGAGAAGGAAGGTTCAGCCTTGATGGTCATCTTTCCACCGGTCAGGGCTTTGTATTGCGAAAGTTGTTGCTGAAGTTTTTCAAGTTCAGGAGAACCCACAGCCAACTGACTGATTTTATTTCTGATTTCTGCTTTCTCATTGGCTTCCTGTATTCCGCGAACACCCCGGAACAGGACATTTTCGGCGCCAAAAGCTTCGCCAATGTCACCGCAAACCATTACGGTTCCGTCATCCGGATTATTTTGATAGCCATCGAAACACATCACCCATGGCAATCCGTTTTTGAACAGCAATTCCTTAAAATCGCGCTCGCCGATCATATGTTGTACCGCGCCAACCGCGGCGGCCGGTGACCACACACAAGGAACAGCCTCAATTTCTTTGGTTCCTTCGATGGTGCGAATTGTTTGACGTGCACCTTCGCCGGTATGAGGCCGCGAAATCATGTATCCACCATAAATTCCCATGGAACGGTCGTATCCGGCTGAGCGATTGGTGGCCACCACAGTAGCAATGCGGTCGTCGGTATTTCCTATCCAGCTTTCGGTGTCCCAGATCATTACACGGCCTTTGTGGTCTTTGCGGCTGTTCCATTGCGGATACAGGCAAGGCGATTCCATTCCCTGATAGTGAATAGAAAGGAAGTCGAAAATGGGCAGAAACTTGTTACTTCCATCGCTGAAAAGCTTATCCCAGGCATTCGAATTCGAGTCACAGCCGCCAATCAGCACATCGGCGCCTTCTTTTCGGGCTTCCAAAACACCGTTGCCCATGGCGGTATACAATTCGCGGTAGCGTAGCATATCCGATTGCCAACCCGAAATGGAAATGCCTTCCCACGGTTCATTCCACAAATGAACACCGGTGACACATCCATTTGGCCAACCATTCTTGGTACAGATATTTTTGACGAATTTCTGAAAGTCGGGATCCAATTCAGGAAGCCACACGTAATCCTGTTTGGTTTTCAGGAAAGTGTTTTTATCATCGAGGAATGAACGCGGATTGCCAAGAGGAATCAGGGCTGGTCCTTCCATGAACATCAGCAAAACGGTGATATTGTTGTCTTTGTACTCTTTCAGTTTGCGGTCGAGCTTTTCCATTTCCGAGATGTAATCGCGGCTTGTGGTCGGGATGTATGAAATTCCCATACGAATGGCCTGAACGCCAATGCGGCTGAGAAAATCGGTACCAATATCATCGAGAGCCTGTTTGGGATATTGAATGGCCAATGGATTTGCTTTGAAGGTGCGAACCACGCTGGTGGCCACTCTGCGTCCATATTTTCCCAGATCAAAAACGATGGCATATCCGCCAAAGGTCTCCGGAAGATTGGGTTGCAGATCGATGTTGGTGAACCCGTTGGCCGAAATATTTACTTTGACCGGGATAGACTGAACATCAGCAATTTTAACCATTTCGGGCAACCAGATATCGTTCGGAATTCCTTTTGCGCCGTATTGAATCACCTCAACTTTGGCATTTGCAGAAATCACAACGTTGGTATTGTTGATCAACTGAAAAGTGAATTTAGCTGGTTCGCCCGGCCAGAAAAGGTTGGCTGGCGCCGACGAACGGATGCAATATACGTCAAAATCGTAATTGCGCTGATTGTTTTTCACGTTCAGCGCCGATTCATAATTCTTCCAGTCAGGAGCGTCCTTCATTTGGGCATTGATATCCAGCACAAGAAACAGCCAGAGAAGGATCAGAATAGTTGGTTTAAGATTCATTTTAGAGTATCAATTCGTAAAGTTGACATTTCAGGTCTTTCATTATCGTTGGTTAATGAGCATTTATTGAATTTCGAAAATACAACATTTTCGATGAATGAAAGAAAAGGCAAAAAGTGCACCAGTGATAAAAATTATCATGGCATTTTTCCGAATTCCTTTTCCTTCGCCGGTTTCCTTACCCTATTCTCCAGAAGCTATATTCAGTTTAGAACCAATTTGCAGGTCACATAATCATTCGGAATTTTAAGTGTTTGTGAAATGCCAGTTAAAAGAAAAAAGTAAAGAATTAATAAAACAGTTCTTCGCACAACAGAGGTTAATGGTGTAAGTATTTGATTAGCATTCGAATTTATTTTTTTCGCGCCTGATAAAATCAGCCAACCTGGTCGGTTTTTTACCTGTCAGTCTCTCGTAGAAATCTGAAATCTTTGGCTCCTTTTGGAATATGGGCAGGAAATGTAGCATGATCATTACCAAAATCAGCCCTTTTCCCATTCCGTCCTTTTTTTTAATATGATAATAAGTCAACGGATTTACATTCCTGAAATGTATTGGTCGGGCAATGGACTCATTGATCAAACCGACTACTCTTGAAAAATTCTCATTCTCATCTCCGGTAATTTCGATTTCGCGATTTTTAAACTCAGAAAACCGACTGAGTAAAATCGAACATACTTCTCCGATGTTTTCAATATCAATCCAGTTAAATTTTGCACTTCCTGATGGAAGTATAATCTGTCTTTTGAATTTTATATCATCGAGCAAAGTGGTCGTTAGGTTTTGCATGAAATAACTTGGTCTCACGAATATGAAATCAAGACTGAACTCTTTTATTAAGCGTTCTATTTTGTTGTGAGGGATCACTTTACTTTTTTCGGCGCCTTGCACTGAAAGAAACACAATCTCTTTGATCTGCTGTTCCTTAAGTATTTCAATCAAAGGCCTGAAGTATTTCCCCACATCAGCAAGGTGCGGAGGCCTCAAAAGAAAAACACTGTCGACTTTATGAGTTGCCTCTTTAAAAGTTGCGGGATTTTCAAAATCAAAATGCACAAAATGAAGCCGATCATAATCCTTAAATAGTCTTTTTGACTTTTCAATATCCCTGACAGCGGCAATAACCTCATTCGAAGTGTCACTCTCCATAAGAAAACGGATGACTTCAATTCCGATATTTCCGGTAGCACCGGTTATAAATATTCTACTCATCTATTCTATTTATATAACAGATTATTAATGACTTAAATTTATATCTTCCAAAATCAGGACCCAATCGCAGCCACGACCCGAACGTAGCCAGCTCAGTTCTTTCGACATTCCGGGAACATCAAAACTTTGTGAGCCTGAATTATCGAATTCGCCGATGTTGGTAATTTGTCCGGTACGCGGATCAAACCATGAAGCTTTTGTTTTTGTGCCTGAAATAATACCAAGCTTGACAGTAGTTTTATTTCCGGTTGGGATGTAAATATATGCAAAAGATTTCCCGCGGATGGCACATGAATAACTTCCACAATCGCCTTGTCCGGCTACAATAAGCGACTGATCGGGAACCATTTCGGTCATTGGATACGATCCCATTAGTTTTTTCAGAATCCCAACCTGAAATGCTCCGGGTAAATCCATTCCTTCTTTCCAATCCATATACGTTTTGGCTGACAGTTTTTTGCGTGTTTCGTCTGTGAATTGCCAGATGGGTTGCGCGCCATAGGTAAATCCGGCTGCTCCGGAGAAAACGCTCCAGTAAGCTGCCATTCGGACATCGGTAGAAGTAAAAATGCCGTTGTCGTCTATTGCATAGTTAATTCCATGGCCTTCATAATTGGGTTCCGAATTGATGGTTGGTTTCGGATTGGGCAGATTCCAATCGGAAATTGTTGCCAAAAATGATCTGGTATTGTTCACCTCCGCATGATAAGAGCCCCAGCAATTGAAATCGAGCCAATCGTCGTGATGAAACCATTTCGACGATGATTCAAAACAATGAAAGCTCATCAAAGTAGTTGAATAATCTGCCTTGCCATCCATTTTTTTTATGTTATTGGTTCCGTCGGCAATACCTTCGGCCATGGCCCGCCACAATTCCAGACCATTCGATCGCTCATCCGGATGGCGATCGCCACCTAATATCCAAATGATGTTTGGACTGTTGCGGTATCGATTTCCTACAAACCAGCCGTAATTATAGGCCTGTTCCTTCGTGTTGAAGAGCGCTTTCTCGGATCTCGGAGTTACCCACTCGCCCCAAGATGGAAGCAAAGCCAGATAAATGCCTTTGTTTTCGGCCGTTTTTACCGCAAAATCAACGTGGTCCCAATAATCGTATTCACGGGCATTTTCAGGATTATTTCCAGGAATCACAGCCGGTCTTTCAGGATTTTCGTTGATAAAAATGCTGTCGTTGTAATAATTGGTCAGTTTATCCGAATGAATGAATTCGCTGATCAGTACCGTTTGAATCACGTTAAAACCTTTTGCCCTCCGGTTTTCGAGATAGGTTTCAATTTCCTCGCGATTCAGTCGATGCAGCATTTCCCAGCCAGTATCTGCCAGTCAGAAAAAAGGTTTTCCATCCTGAAAGGCCAGGTAATGAGGATTTTCCTTCGAAACCTGAAGTCTTCCATGTTCTTTCCAGGATTGAGCCTGAAGCATCAAACAAAAAAGAAGGGCAATAAGTGAAGCAGTAATTCGGTTAGTTGTCATATTTACTCGGCTTGCTTTTTTACTGATTTATTCAAACCGTTGCGCGATTGAGCTGCAAAAGCAAACTTCAATCGATTCAAGGGTTTCATTTAAGATCATTTAATTTTCAACTAATGTTTTTTCATTTATAAGCTTGTTGCATCGTGTGATTCAGACAATCAGAAATCATGTTTAGTTCTTGCTGATTATTTACTTTGGATTTCAACTGAATGACTCTTTCCGAAAGGTTTTGTATGGTCTTCAGGTAATTCAACCTCGAAGAAGTATCCATCGCTTTCAGGTAACTATCTTCAATTCCTTTTCCATCTCGGGGAATAAGCAACAGTATTTCTTTTGAAAAATCATTCATCCCGATTTTCCGTGAATTGAGGAAAAAAGCATCTTCAGCCTCCTGAAAAATAGCTGCCAGTTCTGCAGAAGTCTCTTGATCCACAGGTTGATAAATGCTTCGAATCACTTCTGCCAGCGTTTTGTTTGTATCCATTTCAGGATTGGAAAGAATTTTGGCGATGACTTCAATGGTCACTTTATCACCAGGATTCCCTCGGGTTCGGGCATAGGTCTCGCAGGCCAAACCACCATCGGCAAACAAATTTTTCAGGTTTTGACAGGCATGGAACAAGGTTGGAACAAAATAAGCATTCCTTGGTAACCGCTGAATCGGTTCTACATTTGGAACCGCTGTGTTCCCAAAGCGACAGGGCGCAATGGCCCTGATCAAATCCTGTCGGTATTTTCGTCCTTCTTTCAGCGAAGTTTCTTCCACATCAATCAGGTAATCAACGCCTTTTGTCATTTCCTGAATGCTTTTCAGATCGGTTGGATTTCCAAAGTTCATTCCCCAGCCTGAAATTCCGATGATGTAATCTGGCTTTTTAGAACGGATGTATTTCACGGCTTTCTGATTGATGGCAGCATGGTATTCCAAATCGGTCATTTTTGAAGATTTACCACAATTGCAGCGGCCCAGGTCAGCACTTTGCATGCTGATTCCGTCGAAATCAAAACGATCGATGGTGTAATCGAAAACCTTTTTTTGCCAGTCCCAGGAACTTGGGTTTGACCAGTCGAGCACGTGCGTATTGCAGCTGCAGCCCAGTTCCGGATGTTCCTGTAGTATTTTATCGAAACCCCAACTGTAAACACCCATCCCAAGAATGACCTTTATTTTTCGCTGGTGAGCCATCCGGATTACCTGGTCGATCAGGGCTTTTCGGCTGGTATCGATAGTTTTTTCGACTTCCGGTTCCCAGTATTTGTTGGTGAACAAGCCCCAAAGTGTGATTTCGTTCATTCCCGATCGCTTCAGGAAATCAAGCGTTTCGGCATAATCGGCAATCATGGCCGAATCGAGTTTAACCGATGGCCAGGCATCATAACATTCCGTTCGGCTCATGTCGATCATCCATCCGAGGTAGCCTCGGTGCTCAAATTTTTGCTGACCAAAAGCAGCTATCCGGATAACTACAAATAAGAATAGAGGAACAATGTATTTCAATGTTTTTATTTTTGTCATGTCTTCAAAACTCTAACTGAATGATCGCATGAATAGGTACTGAAGGAACTGAAACAAAAACTTTTCCATTCCTGGAATTCAATTTTAACTGCTCTCCTTCGGGTTGAAGTACTACTTTTTTGATTGGTTTTGCAGTGTTTAATTCCAAGGCAAGTTCACCGGTTGCCGGAATTTGGTCATATTCATAAACTTTTTGGTTGAAATGGCTTCCGGCAGTATTAATCAGGTGAATAAACATTTTACCGTCTTTCTGGCTGACCGAAGTATGAATATAATCCGAACCTTTAACTTTGACAATGGGTTCAAGAAGCAACTGTTCAATCACCTTGTTGGCTAATTTAGAAAAACCTTTTGCCTGATAAGTGTAATAAGCACCAGACAAATCGAGGTAACAGGCTGCAATTTTACCTTTTCCATATGAGACAATAGTGGCCGCAGGATTTCCTGTCGGGAAACGGAAATCATCGCCTCTGTAAAGTTCAGCAATTAACTGTGTTCCGGCCTCTGCCTTTACCTGCTGAAAATTGGTTTTGGCTGCAACCATCTGATTATCGAATCCGATTGTACAAACTGAGTTTTCGGGTTTTCCTGAAAAGGTGACACCCAATTGAGGCTCAAATTCTTTAACCGCGTTTGCTCCAATTACAAAAAGCTTTCCATGTGGGTATCTGCCCAGGTAAGAGTTCATACTTTTTGGCCAATACTTCAAGGGACTGGCGCTCTTTGAGCGATTCCAAAACAACTTTGGTCTTAAATTCATTACTAAATCTTCTCCGTGTGAGTGACATAAATTTTAATTTAAAGAT